>NZ_JBQKJT010000005.1:0-230152 GCF_052117125.1 Candidatus Avoscillospira sp. LCP25S3_F1
GAATGCAGTGGTTCTGATGACCTATCCAAAGGATGCCTTTCACAAACCACAGGCATTGCGAGCATTTCTATGCGCAGATACTTCTTTGAGCACGGTGGAAATCCTGACCTATTATCAAGAGCGTTGGGGCATTGAAGTTTACTTCCGTCAGTGCAAGACAAGATTGGCTTTTGACCAATGCCAAATTCGTAGTGCTCAGGGCATCCAAAGATTCTGGCTCCTCACATCTCTTGCCTATAACCTTTGTTGTATGGCTACAGGTACATTTATGCCCTTTGATGAAGGATATCGCTATATCCAAAAGCAGATCCAGCAGGAGAAGATCGTCTTCCTATACCAATGTGGTGTGAATCATCTGCCCTTGGAACAACTACTTGCTTATGTTGCTTGATTATGTGCATTTCGACAGTTTTGCTCATTTATAGATTATTTCTCTAAACGATGAGATCAATCAGGATGTTACGTCCCAGGAAGCGCTGGTGAAAGAAGTACGCGCCATTGCCGTTGTGATCGTCGTCATCATTCTGGTTTTGGGTTTGGTGGCAGTTGTTGTGTTCACCGGTCTTATGCTCCGCTATATTCTGACGCCCACAAAAAAACTGTTGGAAGGTTCGGAAGCACTGGCCCGAGGCGATTTTCAGAATGCCTCGGTTGACTACGTCTCGAAAGATGAATTCGGTACCCTTGCAACGAAAATCACCGCTGTTATGGGCCGGATTGTGTTTATTACCAAGGACTTGCAAACCGGCCTGCGGGCTGTATCGGAAGGCCAATTCAATGTAAAAAGTACGGATGACAGTCAGTATGAAGGTGAATACCATTATTTACGCGATTCCGTCTATCATTTGATCAATATGTTGACCGATGTGATGCATCAGATTCACATTGCATCCGATGAGGTATCCAGCGGCGCGGAACAGGTATCCAACGCTTCCCAGGCGTTGAGTCAAGGTTCCACAGAGCAGGCCTCCAGTGTGCAGGAGTTGGCTGCCACTCTCGCCGACATCTCCCAGCAGGTGGATGAAAACACCCGTTTGATTGGCGAGACAGAGCACAGCGTCAAAGAGTCGGTTGCGGAAGTGTCCCTCGGTACCGGCAGAATGCAGGATATGCTGGCGGCCATGCAGAATATCAGCGCCACCTCTTCGGAAATCGGTAAGATCATCAAAAGCATTGAGGATATTGCATTCCAGACCAATATTCTCGCTCTGAACGCAGCGGTGGAAGCCGCACGGGCCGGCAACGCCGGAAAGGGCTTTGCCGTAGTGGCGGATGAAGTCCGCAGACTGGCAGCAAGCACGGCGGAAGCCTCCCAAAATACCGGCGAATTGATTTCCAAGGCATTGCAGGCGGTTGAAAACGGAAAATCCATTGCAGATGAGACGGCTGCCTCTTTGGAACGAATTAACAGCATCATTGGGCAGCTGGCGGAGCAAGCGGAGAAAGTCTCCGTCAACTCTCAGGCCCAGGATACCGCAATCAAGCAGATCTCCATCGGTGTGGACCAGATTTCCGCTGTGGTGCAGAACAACTCCGCAACGGCGGAGGAGAGCGCAGCAGCCAGCGAGGAACTTTCCGCACAGGCAAACATTCTGAAAGGTTTGGTGGCCAAATTCACCGTCCAAAATTCGGCCTTACGTTGAACTTTCAGCAATTTCCCCTTTATTTGGTTCAAAAAACCCGGAAACCATCTGGTTTCCGGGTTTTTTATGGTTTAGAGATGTGCCACAACCTGATCGCCCATGGCCACACAGCCCAGCAGCGTGCAGCCCGGCTGCATGATATCGCCGGTCCGGTAGCCCTCGTTGAGGACCTGCTGCACGGCGTTCTCAATAGCGTCGGCCTCCTGGGCCATGCCGAAGGAGTACCGCAGCATCATGGCCGCCGACAGGATGGTTCCCAAGGGGTTGGCCTTGTCCTGGCCCGCAATATCAGGGGCAGAGCCGTGAATCGGCTCGTACATGCCGCAGGTACCGGAAGACAGGGAGGCCGAAGGCATCATGCCGATGGAGCCGGTGAGCATGGAAGCCTCGTCGGAGAGAATATCACCGAACATATTCTCCGTCACCAGCACGTCGAACTGGCCGGGATTTTTAATCAGCTGCATGGCGGTGTTGTCCACCAGGATATCGCTGTATTCCACGTCGGAATACTCCTCAGCCAGCTTGTGCATGGTGGCCCGCCACAGGCGGGAGGTATCCAGCACATTGGCCTTGTCCACAGAGGCCAGCTTCTTGTTGCGCTTCCGGGCTGTCTCGAAAGCCACCCGGCCAATGCGCTCAATCTCATGCTCCGAATAGGGCATGGTATCGGTAGCCACCTTCTCGCCGTTCACTTCCTCAGTGGTTCTGGGCCCGAAGTAGATGCCGCCGGTCAGCTCCCGGACAATCAGCAGGTCGATGCCGTTGCCCACGACCTCCGGCTTCAAGGGCGAAGCGCTGGCGAGCTGGGGGAACAGCTTGGTGGGACGGAGATTGGCAAACAGGCCCAGCTCCTTACGGACGGCCAGCAGCGCCTTTTCCGGGCGGATGTTGGCCGGGCAGGAATCCCACTTGGGACCGCCTACCGCGCCCAGCAGCACCGAATCAGCGTTCTTGCACACGGCCATGTTCTCATCGGTGATGGGGACGCCGTACTTGTCGATGGAGCAGCCGCCGATATCCACATTGTTATAGTGGAAGGTGTGGCCGAACTTCTCGGCCACCTTATCGAGGACCTTCAGGGCCTCGCCCACAATCTCCGGGCCTATGCCGTCGCCCCGGAGGACTGCAATGGTCTTTTCCATTTTTCAGCCCTCCTTGAGAGAGGCCAGCAGGCCACCCTTGGAAATGATGTTTTGAATGAAGGGCGGGAAAGGCTGGGCCTGGTATGTCTTGCCGGTGGTCACGTCGGTAATAATGCCGGTGTCAAAGTCCACGGACACCTGATGGCCCGCTTCGATCTCGTCGGCAGCGGCCTCGCACTCCAGAATGGGCAGACCGATGTTGATGGCGTTGCGGTAGAAAATCCGGGCAAAGCTCTTGGCGATGACGCAGCCGGTGCCGCAGGTCTTGATGACCAGCGGAGCATGCTCCCGGGAGGAGCCGCAGCCGAAGTTCCAACCGGCCACCATGATATCACCGGGCTGAACCTTCTTCACAAACTCCGTGTCGATATCCTCCATGCAGTGCTTGGCCAGCTCCTGGGCATCGGAGGTGTTGAGATACCGGGCCGGAATGATGACGTCGGTATCCACGTTGTCGGGGTATTTGAAAACCGTTCCCTGTGTGTTCATGTTCGTTAAACCTCCTTGGGTGCGGTAATATAGCCGGTCAATGCGCTGGTGGCCGCCGTGGCGGGACTGGCCAGATAGACCTCGCTCTCCACATGGCCCATGCGGCCGACAAAGTTACGGTTGGTGGTGGCGATGCAGCGCTCGCCCGCCGCCAGAATGCCCATATAACCGCCCAGGCAGGGGCCGCAGGTGGGCGTGGAGACAATGGCGCCGGCATCGATGAAGGCCGTTACCCAGCCCCGCTCCACGCACTCCCGGAGAATCTGCATAGTGCCGGGGATGATGATACAGCGGACGCCGTCGGCCACATGGTTGCCCTTGAGGATGTTGTAGGCGGCCTCCATATCCTCCATCCGGCCGTTGGTACAGCTGCCGATAACCACCTGGTCGATCTTGATATCGCCCAGCTCGGCAGCGGGCTTGGTGTTCTCCGGCAGATGGGGGCATGCCACCACAGGAACGATCTTGGAGAGGTCAATCTCGTAGATTTTTTCGTATTCGGCGTCATCATCGGCGGCATAGATCACGGGCTTCCGCTCGCTGCGGCCCTCCAGATAGGCCATGGTCACGTCGTCCACGGGGAAAATACCATTTTTCGCACCGGCCTCAATGGCCATGTTGCAGATGCACAGACGGTCATCCATGGAAAGGGTCTTGACGCCCTCGCCGGTGAACTCCATGCTGCGGTACAGGGCTCCATCCACGCCGATCATGCCGATGATGGTAAGAATCACGTCCTTGCCGCTGCAATTGGCGGGGAGTTTCCCGCTCAGGCGGAACTCCAGGGCCGTGGGGACCTTGAACCAGGCGGTGCCGGTGGCCATACCGGCGGCCATGTCGGTGCTGCCCACGCCGGTGGAGAACGCACCCACCGCACCGTAGGTACAGGTATGGCTGTCGGCACCGATGATGCAGTCGCCGGCAGTAACGACACCCTGTTCCGGCAGCAGAGCATGCTCAATACCCATTTTACCCACGTCGTAGAAGTGGCTGACGCAGTGGGCGCAGGCAAACTCCCGGCACTGCTTGGACTGCTCGGCGGCCTTGATGTCCTTGTTGGGAACGAAGTGATCGAGAACAATGGCGATACGGTCCTTGTCAAAGACCTGATCGAAGCCCGCCTTGCCGAATTCCTTGATGGCAACGGGGGTGGTGATATCGTTACCCAGAACCAGGTCCAGCTTGGCCGAGATCAGCTGGCCGGGTACGACGGTATCGAGTCCCGCATGGGCTGCGAGGATTTTTTGGGTCATGGTCATTCCCATGGTTTACTTTCCTCCCTCAATGGTGCGGTTGATGGCTGAGAACAGCGCGTTGATGGACGAGGCAATAATATCGTCGTGGATACCGGCGCCCCAGACCTTTCTGCCGTCGGGCAGGGTGATGCTGACGTAGGTGATAGCCTGAGATGCGCTGCCCTTGGTCAGCGCGTGCTCCTCGTAAGTCAAATCGGAGAACTGTATGCGCAGCTGCTGGCGAATGGCGTTGGCCACAGCGTCCAAACGGCCGTTACCGGTGGCCGTCAGATTCATAGCCTTACCGTCCCGTTCCACCAATACATCGGTGGAGATGACGTCGCCCCTCGTAAAGTGGTAGTCCACCAGCTTCACATGGTTGTTGAGGTTGACGTAGGTATTGGTGAAGACGTCCAGAACCTCCTGGGGCGACAGTTCGGCGTGGGCATGGTCGGATACATTCTTGACGGTGTAGCCCACATCCTCCCGCATTTTGGCGGGCAGGACATAGCCAAAGTTGTGCTCCAGCAAATAGCCGATACCGCCCTTGCCGGACTGGGAGTTGATGCGGATGACGTCGGTCTCATACTGACGGCCCACATCGCCGGGGTCGATGGGCAGATAGGGCACGGTCCAGGTGTCGCAGCCTTTTTCCTGCCGCCACTTCATGCCCTTGGCGATGGCGTCCTGGTGGGAGCCGGAGAAGGCGGCGAAGACCAGCTTACCGGCGTAGGGCTGACGGTCATAGACCTGCATACGGGTAACCCGCTCATAGACTTCGCAGATCTCCGGCATGTTGGAGAAGTCCAACTGCGGGTCCACGCCCTGGGCATACATGTTCAGTGCCAGAGTGATGATATCCACATTGCCGGTACGCTCGCCGTTGCCGAACAGGGTGCCCTCAATGCGGTCGGCACCGGCCAGCAGGCCCAGCTCCGAATCGGCCACGGCACAGCCCCGGTCATTGTGGGGGTGCAGGCTGACTTCCACGGCGTCGCGGTAATGGAGATGATCGCACATGAACTCCACCTGGTCGGCGTAGACGTGGGGCGAGGACAGCTCCACAGTGACCGGCAGATTGATAATGGCCTTGCGGTCGGCGGTGGGCTTCCACACATCCAGCACAGCATTGCAGATTTCCAACGCAAAATCCATTTCTGTTCCGGTGAAGGATTCAGGAGAATACTCATATCGGAAGTTTGCGCCGGTCTCGGCGGCAATCTTCTCAGAGAGCTTCGCGCCTTCCACAGCAATCTGAATGATCTCCTCCTTGGACTTGCGGAAGACCTGTTCCCGCTGGGCCAGAGACGTGGAGTTGTAGAGGTGGACCACGGCGTTCTTGCAGCCTTTGAGGGCGTCGAAGGTTTTGCGGATGATGTGCTCCCGGCTCTGGGTCAGAACCTGAATGGTCACATCATCGGGGATCATGTTTTCCTCAATCAGGGTCCGCAGGAACGTATACTCCGTCTCGGAAGCCGCCGGGAAGCCCACCTCGATCTCCTTGAAACCCACTTTCAGCAGCAGTCGGAAAAATTCCAGTTTCTCCTCCAGGCTCATGGGGATCATCAGGGACTGATTGCCGTCCCGCAGGTCCACGGAGCACCAGGTGGGCGCGTGGTCAATGTACGTCTTGTCGGCCCACCGGCGGGTGGGCTTGGCCACGGGGAAAAATTGCCGTGTGTACTTCGATGCGTTTCTCAAGGGAAGCTCCTCCTCTTATCCTCCCGGCGGCGGGCCGCCGTATGAAGTTCCGGTTTAAATGATATGTAATCCCGCGTCTGTCAGGGCTTTTTTTATGGCTTCAATGTGCTCAAAGTTTCTGGTCTCCAGATTGACCCGCAGATAACAGCCGTTGACGTCGGAGCCCTCATTGGAGTGCTCATGATGGACGGCGGTGACGTTGCCTCCCTGCTGGGCGATGACCCGGGCCACCTTCAAGAGCTGACCCGGCTTATCCACCAGCTCAATGTTCAGCTGGCAGCTGCGGCCGGACATGAGCAGACCACGGGAAATGACGCGGGACAGAATGGTTACGTCAATATTGCCGCCGGACAGAATGCACACGGCTTTCTTGCCCTCCAGGTCGATCTTGTCGAACATGGCGGCGGCCACGGCCACAGCGCCGGCGCCCTCAGTGACCAATTTGTGCTGCTCCATCAGGGCCAGGATGGCGGCAGAAATTTCGTCATCGTTGACCGTCACAATGTCGTCCACATAGTGGGAACAGAGGTCATACGTCAGGGAGCCGGGCTCCTTGACGGCGATGCCGTCGGCAATGGTGAACACCGATTCCAGCCGCTCAATGTGGGCGTCGTGGATGGAGTTGCGCATGGACGGCGCGCCCTCAGCCTGGACGCCGTAAACCTTGATATTGGGATTCAGACTCTTTATGGTGAACGCCACGCCGGAAATCAGTCCGCCGCCGCCGATGGGGACGATGACGGCATCCATGTCCTTGACCTGCTCCGCCAGCTCCAGGGCAATGGTACCCTGACCGGCGATGACGTCGGGATCATCAAAGGGGTGGATGAAGGTATAGCCCTTCTCGTCCCGCAGTTCCAAGGCCCGGCGATAGGCGTCGTCGTAGACGCCCTCTACCAGGCAGATCTCTGCGCCGTAGCTGCGGGTAGCCTCCACCTTGGAGATGGGAGCGCCGTCCGGCAGGCAGATGACAGACTTGATGCCGTTGCGCTGGGCGGCCAGGGCCACGCCCTGGGCATGGTTGCCGGCGGAACAGGCGATGACGCCCCGCGCCTTCTCCTCCTCCGTCAGCTGGGTCATTTTATAGTAGGCTCCGCGAATTTTAAAGGAGCCAGTGATTTGCAAATTTTCAGTTTTCAGATACAGCTCCCGGCCGGGGCGCAGCTTTGGGGCGTAGAGGACGTCCGTCTGACGGATGACGCCGCGCAGCGCGTAATTGGCCTTGTAGACCGTATCCAGGGTCAGCTGTTTGGGTGTATTTTCCATAGGTAGTGCCTCACGTTCTCATGCTGTTAATAAATTGTTCCGCGGCCCGCGCCGACCGGCTGCCCCGCCGCAGGGCAAAGGCTTCGGCCTCCCGGTCCAGATCTTCCTGTGGCATATCGATGCCGAAACGCCCTGCCAACTGATGGACGATGCCCAGATACAGGGGTTTGTTGGGCCGCTCAAAATACACCGTCAGACCGAACCGCTCCGACAGCGACAGCAGTTCCTGAAGGGTGTCATTGCGGTGGATATCGTCGCCGGTCTCCCGCTCGGAGAACCGCTCTTTGACGATGTGACGGCGGTTGCTGGTGGCATAGATGACCGCGTTGGGAGCCTTGGCCGAGGCCGAGCCCTCCAGCGCCGCTTTCAGCATGCTGAAGCAGTCGTCGTTCTGGTTGAAAGAAAGGTCGTCGATAAAGAGAATAAATTTTAAAGGGTTGCCGCGAATGCGGCCCAGGACCATGGGCAGCTGGTACAGCTGGTCTTTGCGCAGCTCGATGAGCCGCAGGCCCCGGCGGGAAAGCTCATTGACACAGGCTTTCACCGTAGACGATTTGCCCGTACCGGCGTCGCCGCACAGCAACACATTGGCTGCCGGGCGTCCCTCCAGCAGGGCGATGGTGTTTTGCAGGACCTTCTGCCGTTCGGCCTCATAGCCGACGAAGCGGTCCAGGGTGATCTCATCGGCGGATTCCACGGGGACAATTTCCGTACCGTCGATCCGAAACATGGCCGCCGTGGAGAAAATGCCGTAGCCGTACCGCCCCAGGTAGAGCAGCCGCTGATTATACTCCTCCCGGAAGTCCGCGCCGTGGGTCTCGTACCGGGGCAGATAGCCGCTGTAGTCGATGTCCGACCACAGTTCCTCGGTGGTCAGGGCCGACAGAGTGGATAGAATGGACAATTCCGCCCGGGCATTGGCTGCGGCGGCGGGAGCCACCATGCCGGTGCGGGCAAAATGTACCACCACGGCGTTTTCGTCGGAGAAGATCAGCCGCCGCAAATACGCGTCCAGGCAGTATTCGTCCCCGGCCAGGGCCGCCACAAACCGGCCGTAGCTGTCCAGCCGGTCATTGAGATCGCCGCTCAGCAGAAACTGCCGCAGCGCGGCCATGCCCGGCTCCGCCAGCAGGCCCCGAAACACCGTAAAGGCCGACAAGCCGTGGGCCAGCGCCGCCAGACCCGATGATTCCATGGTGGATTCCTCCTTTAGCAGCATGGGGCGGGGCAAACCCCGCCCCATGCATTCAGTCTACGAACTGGTTGATGATTGCGCCCTTGTCGGCAGAGCTGACCATGGACGCATAACGGGCCAAACAGCCCTTGAGACCGGTCTTCTTCCGAATCTCTGTGGTGGCTTTGCGGCGCTCCAGCTCCTCGTCGGAAACCTCCAGCTGAATGGAGTAGTTGGGGATATCGATGGAGATACGGTCGCCGTTTTCCACATAGGCGATGAGGCCGCCGCTGACGGCTTCGGGAGAAACATGGCCGATGGACGCGCCGCGGGTGGCGCCGGAGAAGCGGCCGTCGGTGATGAGGGCCACATCCTTATCCAGGCCCATACCGGCAATGGCCGAGGTGGGCGACAGCATTTCCCGCATACCGGGACCACCCGCGGGGCCTTCGTAGCGGATGACCACCACGTCGCCCTTGACGATCTCGCCTGCGTAGATGGCGGCGATGGCCTCCTCCTCGCTGTTGAACACCTTGGCCGGTCCGGAGTGCTTGAGCATTTCCGGCGCCACGGCGCTGCGCTTGACCACACAGCCGTTGGGAGCCAGATTGCCCCGCAGGACGGCGATGCCGCCGGTCTGGCTGTAGGGGTTGTCGATGGGCCGGATGATCTCCGGGTCCCGATTCACCGCGTCTGCGATGTTCTCGGCCATGGTCTTGCCGGTGCAGGTCATGACAGAAGTGTCCAGCAGATTCTTCTTGGTCAGTTCCTTGAGGACGGCATAGACGCCGCCAGCCTCGTTGAGGTCCTCCATATAGGTGTGACCGGCGGGGGCCAGGTGGCACAGGTTGGGGGTGTGCTCGCTGACGTCGTTGGCCATGTTCAGGTCCAGCTGCACGCCGCACTCATTGGCGATGGCAGGCAGATGGAGCATGGAGTTGGTGGAACAGCCCAGGGCCATATCGGCGGTGAGCGCGTTGCGGAAGGCGGCGGGCGTCATAATGTCTCTGGGGCGGATGTTCTTCCGCACCAGTTCCATGACCTGCATACCGGCCTCCTTGGCCAAAATGGTACGGGCGGAGTAGACGGCGGGAATGGTGCCGTTGCCCCGCAGGCCCATGCCCAGGACCTCCGTCAGGCAGTTCATGGAGTTGGCCGTGTACATGCCGGAGCAGGAGCCGCAGGTGGGGCAGGTGTTCTCCTCGAACTCACAGAGCTTCTCGTCTCCGATCTTCCCTGCCTTGTGGGCGCCCACGGCCTCGAACATGGAGGACAGGCTGGTTTTCTGTCCGCCGACGCGGCCGGCCAGCATGGGGCCGCCGCTGACGAAGATGGTGGGAATATTCAGACGGGCCGCAGCCATCAGCAGGCCCGGCACATTCTTGTCGCAGTTGGGAACCATCACCAGGCCGTCAAAGCCGTGGGCCATGACCATGGCCTCGGTGGAATCGGCGATCATGTCCCGGGTAATGAGGGAGTACTTCATGCCCGTGTGGCCCATGGCGATGCCGTCGCAGACGGCAATGGCCGGGAACACAATGGGAGTGCCGCCGGCCATGGCCACGCCCAGCTTCACCGCCTCCACGATTTTGTCCAGGTTCATATGACCAGGGACAATCTCATTATAGGAGGAGACAATGCCGATCAGAGGCCGCCGCTGCTCCTCCCGGGTCAGGCCCAGGGCATGGTACAGGGAGCGGTGGGGGGCGTTGTGCACGCCCTCCACGATGGTGTCTTTAATCATGGAACCGCCCTCTTAGTTGTTGATGAGCTTATCCTCGTCGCTCCAGCTGTAGAGCTTGCGGATCTCGCGGCCCACGGTCTCGGAGGGATGCTCGGCGGCCACGCGGCGCATGGTCTTGAAGTGGACCTGGCTGCCGGCGTCGGACATATCCAGCAGGAAGTCCTTGGCAAAGGAGCCGTCCTGGATGTCGGACAGAATCTTCTTCATGGCCTTCTTGGTGTCCTCGGTGATGATCTTGGGACCGGTGATGTAGTCACCGTACTCGGCGGTGTTGGAGATGGAGTAGCGCATGCCCTCGAAGCCGCTCTGGTAGATCAGATCGACGATGAGCTTCATCTCGTGGATGCACTCAAAGTAGGCGTTTCTGGGGTCGTAACCGGCCTCCACCAGGGTCTCAAAGCCGGCCTGCATCAGAGCACAGACACCGCCGCAGAGAACAGCCTGCTCGCCGAACAGGTCCGTCTCGGTCTCGGTGCGGAAGGTGGTCTCCAGGACGCCGGCACGGGCGCCGCCGATGCCCAGGGCATAGGCCAGGCCGATCTGGAGGGCGTCGCCGGTGGCGTCCTGATGGACGGCAATCAGGCAGGGCACGCCCTTACCGGCCTGGTACTCACTGCGGACCGTGTGGCCGGGGCCCTTGGGGGCGATCATGATGACGTTGACATCCTTGGGAGGCACAATGCAGCCGTAGTGGATGTTGAAGCCGTGGGCGAAAGCCAGAGTCTTGCCCTCGGTCAGATAAGGTGCAATGCTCTCCTTGTACAGCTTGGCCTGCTTCTCATCATTGATAAGGATCATGATGATATCGGCGTTCTTGGCGGCCTCAGCGGCAGTCATGACCTGGAGACCGGCGGCCTCAGCCTTGGCCCAGCTCTTGCTGCCCTCGTACAGGCCGACAATGACCTTGACGCCGGAATCGTGAAGGTTCAGGGCGTGGGCATGGCCTTGGGAACCGTAGCCGATGATGGCGACGGTCTTGCCGTTGAGTTTCTCCAGATTGCAGTCCTGCTGATAGTAGATGTTTTGCATGTTATGTCGTCTCCTTTTGGATTTTATAGGTAAAATAAGAGAACCTTATTGGTTGATGGTGTTTTCGCCCCGCTCCAGCGCAACGGCGCCGGTGCGGCACATCTCCAGAATGCCCAATGGCTTCATGACCTCAATAAAGGCCTTGATCTTGGAGGGCTCGCCGGTGACCTCGATGCACATGGCATCGGTATTGTAGTCGATGATCTTGGCGCGGTAGATTTCCGCCGCGGCCATGACCTCGCTGCGGTTTTCGGGGGTGCTGCGGACTTTAATCAGCATCAGTTCCCGCTCTACAGAGGTTTCGCTGCGCAAAACCTGCACCCGTTTGACGTTGTGGAGCTTTTTCAGCTGGTTTACCAGCTGCTCCCGGGCGTAGTCGTCGCCGTTCATGGTGATGGTCATACGGGAAAAGGCGGGGTTTTCCGTCTCACCGACGGTGAGGGAATCGATATTGAAGCCCCGGCGCATAAAGAGACCGGCCACACGGGTCAGAACGCCGTACTTGTTTTCCACATACACAGAAATGACAGAGCGCATCAGTTCTGACCTCCTTTGGTAGTAATCATATCGTCGATGGAGCCGCCGGGGGGCAGCATGGGCAGGACAAATTCGTCCTTGTCGATGATGGTATCAATGAGCGTGGGGCCGTCATGGGCCATGGCCTCGGCGAACGCGGCCCGGAACTCGTCGATGTTGGTGGCTCTGGCGCCCTTGGCCCCGAAGGCCTCGGCCAGTTTCACAAAATCGGTCTTGCGGCCCAGTATCGTATTGGAGTACCGTTTCCCATAGAACAGCGTCTGCCACTGGCGGACCATGCCGAGCACGCCGTTGTTCATCAAAACGATGACAATGGGGGTGTTGTAGGTGACGGCGGTGGCCAGCTCATTGAGGTTCATACCGAAGCTGCCGTCGCCGGTGATGAGTACCGTCCGGTCGCCGGTGGCGATCTGTGCGCCGATGGCGGCGCCCAGGCCGTAGCCCATGGTACCCAGGCCGCCGCTGGAGACCCAGCGCCGAGTGCGGCCGAAATCCACATATTGGGCCGTCCACATCTGGTGCTGGCCCACATCGGTGGCAATGATGGTGTTGTCGTCCTTGATCTCGTTGATGACCTTGAAGATTTTACGGGGCGTCATGGCGTCTCCGGCCTGGGCCTCGGCCTCGGCGGCGATGCGCTGCTCCTCTGCCTTGAGCGCTTCCACTTGCTGCCGCCATTCGGGCCGCTCCGTTTTGGCGCAGCGCTCCAGAATCCGGTTGAAGGAGGATTGAATCTCGCCGATGATGCCCAGGTCTACAGGAATATTCTTATTGATCTCCGCCAGGTCCGTATCCAGCTGGATGATTTTCGCGTTGCGGGCGTATTTGGCGGTGTTGCCCGTGGCCCGGTCGCTGAATCGGACGCCGACGCCGAGAATCAAATCGGCTTCATTGTTTGCCATGGAAGAGGCGTAATGGCCGTGCATACCCTGCATCCCCAAAAAGCGGTCGTAGCTGTTGGCCAATGCCGACAGGCCCATGAAGCTACAGCCGATATAGCCGTCGATCTTCTCGGCCAGGGCCATGATCTCTTTCGTCATGCCGATGCCCGCCGCGCCGCCGCCAATATAAATATAGGGGCGCTTGGCCTGATTGATGAGCTCCACAGCCCGGTCAATCAGTGCGTCGGAAGCCTCGTCCTGGGGAGCGTATTCCACCACAGGCTGGGGCTCATATGTACACTGGGCCACCTGCACATCCTTGGGAATGTCAATCAGCACCGGACCGGGGCGGCCGGACTTGGCAATCTGGAACGCCTCCCGAATGATATCGGCCAGGTCATGGACATCCGTAACAAAGTAATTGTGCTTGGTGATGGGGATGGTGACGCCGGCAATGTTGATCTCCTGGAAGCTGTCCCGGCCAATGAGGGTGGTGGGGACGTTGCCGGTAATGGCCACCATGGGAATGGAATCCAGCATAGCCGTGGCGATGCCGGTGACCAGGTTTGTGGCGCCGGGGCCGGAAGTGGCGATGACAACGCCCACTTTGCCGGTAGCGCGGGAATAGCCGTCGGCCGCGTGGGAAGCCCCCTGTTCATGGGCCGTCAGCACGTGGTTGATGCGGTCGCTTGCCTTATACAGTTCATCGTACAGGTTCAAGACCTGACCGCCGGGGTAGCCGAAAACGTCGGTGACACCCTGCTCGATCAGTGTTTCCACGACGATCTGCGCACCCGTCATCTGCCTGCCTTTTGCCGTTTCCAATGAAATCCCTCCAAACATCTGAAAAACATACACACATATAGCAAAAGCGCCTCCGTCTCGCTGCTGCTTTGACAACAGCCCAAAGAGACGAAAGCGCAATTCCAAACTGCGAACCCTTCCGCGGTACCACTCTTTTTCATCCCCCGTGGGATGCACCTCCGGTGCCAACACACCGTTTCTCTGTAACGGGAGTCCCCGTCTGACACTACTCTGCTTTACAGGCGGTTCGTGGCAGCCACTCCATGGCCAGTTTCAACAGGTCCGCCCGACGCCTTACACCAACCGGCGCCTCTCTACGCAGCAGAGTTCTGTCTACTCATCCATATCCTTGTGTTTGTGTGATATAAACATGGTCAGTATAGCACTGCCGTTCCGGTTTGTCAACACGGTAAAGTGACAAAGATTCAAAAAAATTAGAAACCAATCACCAGCCCTCCGGCGGGGTCAGCAGCAGGTCGGGAAAAGTCAGGTGCGGAAACCGCCGAGAGAGGTTGTCCAGATGGGACAGCCGCAGTCGATCCGAGAACTGTCCGGCCTCGATGGCGGCCACCTCCTCCGGCAGCAGCTCCAGCACTTCGGCCATATCCTCCACGGTCATGTGGTGATCCAACCGCAGCTGACGGAGATTGCAGGACAAATTGCGGTCCATTTGCAGCGTTGCAAGCAATTCCAGGTCCATGGTACCACCTCATAATAATACTGAATTGATATCATTATAATACTACTCTAATTGTAGAATTTCAAGTTTTTATACTGTTAAACTTGTAGCATAATAATAACGGAGTGATACCATGAAACAGCGGAAAATTCAGACTGCTCTGCGGCTGACAGAGGAAATGCACTACAAGTTGACGCAAATTGCGCAGAATGAGCACCGCTCATTTAACGCCCAGCTGGAGTATTGGGTACAGAACTGCGTAAAGGACTATGAAAAAGAACACGGCGAAATTCCATTTGACTTGGAAAAGACGGCCATTGAATAAATTGGCACTCGGCAGAAAACCCATTGACATTTTTGCATTACCGGGTATACTTTAGGTGTAGAAAGTTTACCGCTGACCGATATGCGGTATAGAAATGGTCGGGTTGTAAGTTTACCGCTGACCAATATGCGGTATAAAAATGGTTGGATTGTAAGAAAAAGCCCTTCGCAGCGGTGCGAAGGGCTTTTTTCATAAGGGGAAATCGTATGAAAAAGACAGGATTTTATATCATCTCCCAGCGCTTCTTTGACGAAATGCAAGACCCGTATTTGAAAAGTAACAAGGACGAAAACCGCCCTCATTACTATTGTTTCGCCGATGCAGAGCCGGGCATATACTGGATGATTCCCTTATCCAGCCGTATTGAGAAATACCGGAGAATCATGGAACACAAAGCGGCCCAGAGAAAGCCGTGTGACATTCTGCACATTGTCCGATTAGACGATGGAAAGGAAAATGCCTTTTTGATTCAAGATATGTTCCCGATTTCAGAAGACTACATAGAGCGAGAATATACGATTGCCGGAAACCATTTGTTGCTGACCAGTGAACATGAGGCACGGACATTGGAGCGGAAAGCCCGTAAAGTTTTGGGTATGCTGCGCCGGGGCATTCAGTTTACACCCACTCAGCCGGACGTAATGCGGATTTTGCGCCGCTTGCAGCAAAAATAATTCCATTATAATAGGCACCCCGGGTTCCCAATACAAGGAATCCGGGGTGTTTTAAAAGTTTTACTCGATTTTTTTCAAAAAATCGCGGGGGTCTGGGGGCAGCGCCCCCAAAGAAACCCTCCCATTCAGCACAGCTTCGCACCGGCGGGAATGGCATCGCTGACCATAATCAGATTCAGCTTTTCCTCGCCCTGCTCCGTGTGGACGGCGGAAAGCAGCATTCCTTGGCTTTCCTGGCCCATCATCTTTCTGGGGGGCAGGTTTGTGATGGCTACCAACGTTTTGCCGATGAGCTCCTCAGGCTTGTAGTACATGGCAATGCCGGAGAGAATCTGCCGGTCGGTGCCGGTGCCGTCATCCAGGGTGAACTTCAGCAGTTTGTTGGACTTCTTCACCGGCTGGCAGTCCTTGACCTTGACGGCCCGCAGATCGCTCTTGCAGAAAGTGTCAAAGTCCACCTGTTCCTGGGCGTAGGGCTCGATCTCCAGGGCAGGCAGAGCGGCCTTGCGGGCAGCGGCTTCGGCCTCCTCCAGCTCCGCCAGAGCCTTGTCCATGTCCACACGGGGGAACAGATTGGGGCCGTCGGTGACGGTGGCCGTAGCGGGCAGGAGACCGTACTGGTTCAGGCTGTCCCAATCGTACCGGTCGGCGCCGATGCGCTTCATGATCTCGGCGGAGGTGGCGGGCATAAAGGGCAGCAGCAGCGCGCCGCAAACGCGGATGGTCTCCAGCAGATTATAGAGCACGCGGGCCAGTCTGGGCTTGTTGGCCTCGTCGCGGGCCAGGACCCAGGGGGCATTCTCATCAATATACTTGTTGGCGCGGGAAATGACGTTGAACACCTCGGAAAGGGCGTTCTGGAAGGCATACTTCTCCATTTGAGCCTCGTAACGGTCCCGGAGACCGGATACCATCTCGATGAGATTGGCGTCCAGGGCGTCGTCGGCCACCTGCTCGGCGGGCAGGGTGCCGCCGAAATACTTCTGGGCCATGGCCACGGTGCGGCTGACGATGTTGCCCAGGTCGTTGGCCAGATCGGTGTTGATGGTCTGAATCAGCAGCTCATTGGAAAAGTTGCCGTCGGAACCGAAGGGGAAGGTCCGCAGCAGGAAGAACCGCAGGGCATCCACGCCGAACATCTCGGCCAGAATATAGGGGTCCACCACATTGCCTTTGGACTTGGACATCTTGCCGCCGTCCAGCAGGAGCCAGCCGTGGCCGAATACCTTTTTGGGCAGGGGCATTCCCATGCTCATGAGCATGGCGGGCCAGATGATGGAGTGGAACCGGACAATCTCCTTGCCCACAAAATGGACGTCGGCGGGCCAGAACTTGTCATAGTCGTTGTACTTGTCGTTGTACAGGCCCAGGGCGGTAGTGTAGTTGAACAAAGCATCGATCCATACATAGACCACATGGCCGGGGTCGAAGTCCACCGGCACGCCCCAAGTGAAGGAGGTACGGGACACGCACAGGTCCTCCAGACCGGGTTTGATGAAGTTGTTCACCATCTCATGGACCCGGGACCGGGGCTCAAGAAAATCGGTGTTTTCCAGCAGGTCCTGAATTTTATCGGCGTACTTGGAAAGCCGGAAGAAATAGGCCTCCTCCTCGGCGTCCTGGACCTCGCGGCCGCAGTCGGGGCACTTGCCGTCCACCAGCTGACTCTCGGTCCAGAAAGACTCACAGGGCTTGCAGTATTTACCAGTGTACTTACCCTTGTAAATGTCGCCGTTTTCATACATCTTCTTGAAAATTTTCTGAATGGCGGCCACATGATAGTCGTCGGTGGTGCGGATGAACCGGTCGTTGGAGATATTCATGAGCTTCCACAGGTCCAGCACACCCCGGGGACCGGTGACGATATCATCGACAAACTGCTGGGGGGTCTTACCGGCCTCCCGGGCCTTGTCCTCGATTTTCTGGCCGTGCTCGTCGGTACCGGTCAGGAACATGACGTCATAGCCCTGCATCCGCTTGTAGCGGGCCATGGTATCGGTGGCGACGGTGCAATAGGTGTGTCCGATGTGCAGACGGTCGGACGGATAATAAATGGGCGTTGTAATATAAAATTTGCCCTTACTCGCTTCACTCACAGGTAATTCCTCCACAAAATAGCAGTTACCGTTAGTATACCAATTCATGCAAAAAATAGCAAGAAACCAACGTGATTTTTTCCCGTTACGACGCCCGAACCGCCAACTGCCGGGCCTGCAACGCCGCCGACAGCAGGAACCGACGGGTTTCGCCGGTGGTAAAGGTGACAGAGACGATGCCGCCCTGCCGGTCGGTGACGGTACCGGGTCCATAGATCAGATGGTGGACGGCCACACCGGCCTGGTACTGGCTGTCGTCAGGGGCAAACAGCTCCTCAGCGAAGGACGACGCCAGATCGGCGCTGCGGAACCGGAACACATCCAACTCATTTTTGGCCCGGGTCATGGCTACATAAAAGAGACGGCGCTCCTCCTCCAACTCCGCCGCCGCTTGCGCATCGGACTGGTTTTCCCGGGGCAGCCGGGGCAGCAGGCCATCGGCCACGTCCAGCAGAATCACCCGGTCGTATTCCAGGCCCTTACTGGAATGGATGGTGGACAGAATCAGGCCCCGCTCTCCCCCGCCCCGGCGGATGATATCCCGCAGGACTGCCAACCGCCGCAACAGCGCCGAAGCCGACGGTTCCACCGAGCCCAAGGACGCCAAAATGTCCAGCTTGCCCGTGTCGGCCCCCCGCTGGGTCAGATAGTCTCCATAGCCCATAGCGTTCTGAATGCGGCGTATGGCCGTCTCACCGTCGTCGGTGGCCAGGGATTCCCAGTGGACCGCCAGATTGCGGCACTGACGGCGCATCCACTGACTGCCCAGATCGCTGTCGGCCAGATAGGATACAGGCAGCTTCCCAGTCCCCCGGCAGGCCCGCACCGCCGCTTCGGCGTTCTGCTTGGAGATGCCCGCGCCCAATTTGAAATAGACCCGCAGAAAAGCCTCCCCGTCCTCCGGGTCCTGGGACAGATGGATAATGTCGGTCACATCCCGTAAAATCCGATGGGTGAAAAAACCGGAATCCACCTGACGGCACCGGTATGGCAGCCCCTTCCGCTCCAGCCGGTCGATAAGGGGCAGGGCGCTGTCGTTATCCCGGTACAGCACCGCCGTATCCGACGGCAGTTCCGCCGCCAGTTCCAGCAGCGGCGCGTACTGGCTGTCCCGGTCGGCTACGGTGATGGCCTTGAGGATGGCGCCGCCGTCCCGGGTCGCCGTCATGGTCTTTTCCCGGCGATTTTGGTTCTGGGCAATGAACCGGTTGGCCACCCGGACCAAATCCGGTAAGGACCGGTAATTCTGCTCCAAAAACAGAATTTTGGCCCCCGGATGGGTGTCCTCAAAGTGGACCAGCGCCGACGGGTCCGCGGCCCGGAAGCCGTAGATGGACTGGTCCTCGTCGCCCACCAGAAACAGGTTGCCCCCCGGCCCGGCCAACAGGTCCAGAATGGCGTGCTGAATGCGGGAGGTGTCCTGGGCCTCGTCCACCAGGATGTAGGGATACTGGGTGCGGAACACTTCCAACACCGCCGGATAGCGTTTGAGAATTTGCAGGGCATATACCAGCTGGTCGTCGTAGTCCATGCGGCACTGTTCCCGCAAAACCTGGTTGTACCGGCGGTACAGCGCGGGAAATTCCACGCCCTCCAACTCCCCATCGTCGAAGTCCTCCGGGGCGGTCATGGAGTTCTTGATGTAGGTAATGGCCGTCTGTAGCGCCTTGACGGTGTTCTCGTTGGCAAACTCCCCCGTCTGTTCCCGGCAAAGCTGACCCAGCAATGCCGCCTGGGGACCCGGCTCCAACAAAGAGAACGCCTGCCGCCCCAGCATCCGCTCATACTGGCGGATGACCGTATGGCACAGGCCGTTGATGGTGCGGAATGCCAGCTGGGCCGCCAGTTCGCCGCCGAACCGGGCGGCAAACCGCTCCCGCATGTCCTTGGAGGAGGCCACCGTATAGGTCATGGTCAAAATGTTGGACGGATGGACGCCGTACACATAGATCAGACAGGCAATGCGCGTGACCAGTGCCGTGGTCTTGCCGCTGCCCGGTACGGCCAGCAGCAGCACCAGTCCCCGGTGGGTCTCCACGGCGGCGGCCTGCTGTTCATTGAGGTCCGGCGCCAGCTGCGCCCGAAAGTCTGCAAAGGTCATAGTCTGCTCCTTTGGTCGCTTTAACGTGATTCTTTTTATTATACTGCGGTTTTGCTGTCCGGGCAAGCGGCAGCGCTTGACAGGGCTGTATTTTTTCGATACGATAAATGCGCTACCGTCACTGTAGCACTTTGGTGTGAAAAAAGGAGAAATCACAGAAGATGAAACGAGAGAACTTCCAATCCCGATTGGGATTTCTGCTGGTCAGTGCCGGATGCGCCATCGGCATTGGCAACGTGTGGAAATTTCCCTATGTGACCGGTGCCAACGGCGGCGGCGTGTTCGTGCTGTTCTATCTGCTGTTTCTGGTCATTATGGGCGTCCCAGTGCTGACGATGGAACTGGCCATGGGCCGGGCCAGCCGAAAAAGCGCCGTCCTTGGCTACAAGGCGTTGGAGCCCAAGGGCAGCAAGTGGCACCTCCACGGCTGGGTATGCGTCCTGGGCTGTCTGATTCTGATGATGTACTATACCACCGTGGCCGGCTGGATGCTGGGGTACTTTTTCAAGTTCCTGACGGGGCAGTTCACCGCTACCATGGACACCACCGCCGTGGACGGCGTGTTCAACACCATGCTGGCCAACCCGGCGGAAATGACCATTTTTATGGGAATCATTGTGGCAGCCGGTTTTGCCGTCTGCTCCTTTGGCATTCAGAAGGGTTTGGAGCGGATCTCCAAGTGGATGATGCTGGCGCTGCTGGCCCTGATTGTCATTCTGGCCGTCAACTCCATTCTGCTGGACGACACTGGCGAGGGCTTGAAATTCTATCTGCTGCCCGACTTTGACCGGGCCATGGAAGTTGGTCTGGGAAACGTCATCATGGCCGCCATGAATCAGGCGTTTTTCACCCTGAGCCTGGGTATTGCCGCCATTGAGATTTTCGGCAGCTTCATGTCCCGGGACCACAGCCTCACCGGCGAGGCCGTCCGCATCTGTGTACTGGACACCTTTGTGGCCATTATGTCCGGTCTCATCATTTTTCCGGCCTGCTTCGCCTTCGGCGTGGAGCCGGGCAACGGTCCTCCCCTGATTTTCCAGACGCTGCCCAATGTGTTCCTAAACATGACCGGTGGCCGTGTATGGGGTACCCTGTTCTTCCTCTTTATGACCTTTGCCAGCTTTACCACCGTCATTGCCGTCTTTGAGAATCTTCTGTCCAGCGCCATCGACAACTTCGGCTGGAGCCGCAAAAAGGCCGTCCTGATTCATCTGGTGGCAGTGTTCCTGCTGAGCCTGCCCTGTGTCCTGGGCTACAACCTCTGGAGTGGCGTGAAACCCCTGGGTATGGACGACATTTTGACCTTTGAAGACTTTGTAGTGAGCAATCTGCTGCTGCCCCTGGGTTCTTTGGTGTATCTGCTGTTCTGCGTCAGCAAATGGGGCTGGGGCTTTGACAACTATTTGGCCGAGTGCAACACCGGCACGGGGTTGAAAATGCCCCGGTATTTCAAGTTTTATTTCCAGTTCATCCTGCCCATCCTGGTCTTGGTAATTCTGATTCAGGGTCTGATCTGATGGGTCAAAAAATGCCTCCGGCGTGGCCGGAGGCATTTTTTATGGATGCAATTGCAGGAAATTACTCAGCGTCTTTCGCCAACGACTTCCACCTTCAGCAGGTTGGTGGAGCCCGGAGTATCCACGGGGACACCGGCGGCAATGACCACCAGGTCGCCATTGGTCACCATATCGATCTGCTTGGCGCAGTCGATGGCATGGCGCATCAGGTCATCGGAGTTCTTCTGGAGCTGGGCCAGCACAGGGAACACACCCCAGTTCATGCCCATCTGGTGGTACGTCTTCTCCACATGGGTGGCAGCCACAATGGGCACAAAGGGACGGAACTTGGACATACGGCGAGCCGTGTGGCCGTACTTGGTCACCACAATGATGGCCTTGGCATGGACGTCCATGGCCATGGTGCAGGCGGCGTCGCAGACAGCGTTGGTCTTGTCGGCCAGTTCCAGATCAAAGCGGATCTTGCGGTTTGCCAGCATATCGAAGGCATCCTTCTCGGCCTGGGTGGCAATCTTGGCCATGACCTGGACAGCCTCTACGGGATACTTGCCGGCAGCGGTCTCGCCGGACAGCATAACAGCGCTGGTGCCGTCAAACACAGCGTTGGCCACGTCGGTAATCTCGGCACGGGTGGGGCTGGCGCTGGTCATCATGGAGTCCAGCATCTGTGTGGCGGTGATGACAATCTTGCCGGCCTGGTTGCAGCGGCGGATGAAGCGCTTCTGCAAGCCGGGCAGACGCTCAAACTCAATTTCCACGCCCATGTCGCCGCGGGCGACCATGATGCCGTCGGACTCCCGGAGAATCTCGTTGAAGTTCTCCACGCCCTCAATGTTCTCAATCTTGGAGATGATCTTGATGTCGTGGCCGCCGTGGTAGTCCAGGAACTTCCGCAGGGAGATAACATCCTCCTTGTTGCGGGTGAAGGACGCGGCGATGTAGTCCACGTTCTGCTCAATGCCAAAGAGAATATCATTCTTGTCCTGCTCGCTCAGATAGGGCAGGGACAGGCGGGAATGGGGAATGTTGATGGACTTGCGGTTCCGGACAATACCGCCGTGGACCACCACGCAGTGGACCTCGGACTCGGTGCAGTGATCCACCCGCAGCTCCAGCTTGCCGTCGTCGATGAGGATGCGCTCGCCGCCCTTGAGGTCCTTGGGCAGGTCCCGATAGGTGATGGTAGCCCGCTCGGCGGTACCCTCTACATCCTCGATGGTCAGCACAAAGGGCTTTCCGTCCTCCAGGGTCGCCCGGCCGTCCACAAACTCCTTGAGACGGATTTCAGGGCCTTTGGTATCCAACATAATCGCCAGAGGCACATTCAGACGATCCCGGACCGTGCGGACCAGCTGAATACGGCCGCCGTGCTCTTCATAATCACCGTGAGAGAAATTGAGGCGGGCGACGTTCATGCCGCTGCGCACCATCTTCTCAAGGGTCTCCTCATTGCTGCAAGCGGGGCCCATGGTGCAGATAATTTTCGTTCTACGCATACGTTCGAATATCCTTTCCAAACACAATTTCAAATTTTAGATCAATATTCTGCTTGTATATCATAACAGATATTGGCCAAAAATTCTGCACAAATTGAAGAAAAGTTTATAAATTTTTTGTATGGAGTTCTAATAAAACTGTTCTGTCCACGGTGGGCATTTGCACTGTTTCTGTCCATTTATTATGGACACTTGTCTGCTCTTTCAGTCGCCCTCCACCATGCGGTAGCCCACACCCATCTCGGTGAAAATAAACTGGGGCTTACCGGGATTTTCCTCGATTTTCCGTCGAATATTGGCCATGTTCACCCGAAGAATCTGGTTGTCGCTGCTGCCGTTGGGGCCCCATACGGCTTTGAGCAGCATATCATAGGTGAGCACTCGCCCGGCGTGTTTGGCCAGCAAGGCCACAATACGGAATTCATTCTGCGTCAGCTTGGCGTCCCGTCCGTCCACATAGGCGTGCCGTTTATCGAAATCCACCACCAGAGGACCTGCGGTGAACTTGCCTGTCTGGGCCATGGCCCCCTCCAAACTGCTGCTGCGGGCGTGGCGCAGGGCCGTCCGCACCCGGGCCAGCAGTTCGCTGGTGCCGAAGGGTTTCGTCACATAGTCGTCGGCGCCCATGTCCAGCGCCTCTACCTTGTCGTGTTCCTGCGTCCGGGCCGATACGACAATAATGGGCATCTGGGACCACTGCCGGATGTTGCGGATGATCTCCTTGCCGTCCATATCCGGCAATCCCAGGTCCAGAAGAATTACATCGGGGCAATGGGACGAAGCCATCATCAGGCCGTCGGCGCCGCTGGCGGAGCGGAGCACCGTAAAGTCATTGGCGGACAGGATGGTGCTCATAAAGCTGGCAATGTTGGGCTCGTCCTCAATAATCAGAATCTTTGGTTTCACTGTCATACGGTTTCGTCCTCCAATGGTAGGGTAAACTCCACCGCCGCGCCGCCCTTGGGGCGGTTATAGGCGGCCATCCGGCCGCCATGGGCCAGGATGATGGTATTGCAAACGCTCAGGCCGATGCCCAGACTGCGGCGGCTGTCGCTGCACTCCTGGTCATCGTGGGAAATGGACTGTTCAAAGAGCCGGCCCAAAATGGCCGGTTCAATGCCGCACCCGTCATCCTCCACCCGAAATACGGCCAAATCCCCCCGGCGCTCCAGAATCAGACCGATATGGGCGGCGTTTTTGCCGTGTAGGATGGCGTTTTCCAGCAGGTTGATCAGCACCTGCTCAATGAGCATGGCATCCATGGCCACCATCAGCAGCTCGTTCGGTACGGAAACGGTTACATCCTGCTGTGGGAACCGCTTGTGCAGCCGGTCCACGGCGGCACTGACCACCTCTTCGGCCACCTCCACCTGCTTTTGCAGCCGAGCCTCGCTGGTGCCGTCGTCCATCCGGGTCACCGACAGGAGATTTTCCACCATGCGGATCAGCCATTGGGCGTCCTCGCCGATTTCCCTGGCCAACTGCTGCCGTTCCGGCTCCGTCAGCCGTCCGTCATCATCGGCCAGGGCCGAACTGGCCCCCAGAATGGAGGTCAGCGGCGTCCGCAGGTCGTGGGATACAGCCCGCAGCAGATTGCTGCGGGTCTTTTCCCGCTCCGCCTCCACCCGGAGACTGCTCTGCCGCTTGATCTGGGTGGTCATGGCGCTGGTGGCTACGGATACGGCCAGCATACAGAGAATGGTCAACGGATAGCCGGAAATGGTGAAATTAAAGGCAAAATACGGAAAGGTAAAAAAATAGTTGACGGCCAACACGCACAGACAGGAGGCGGCAATGCCGTAGAAAAACCCCGTGGTAAACCGGGAGATCAGAAACACGGCCAGCAGATACAGCTCCGCCACATAGTGACCCTGGGGGTCCATCTGCCACAGGGCCAGACACAGCAGAGACACCCCCAGCAAAATACCTGCCGTCACCGCTGTATCCCGCCGGGACAGGTGGAGCCGCTGCACCAGTCTCCGCAGATTACCGGTCTGCATGGGTCCCACCGCCTTTCTGAAAAGTGGAACCATTATAGCAGATTTTTGATGGAAAAAACAGAGGTTTGGCCCGTTAAGAAGTCGTTAATGCACTGTATCATGCTTCTGCGCAATTGGGGGTAGCAGATATGGAAAAGGCCGCCGTCCACCACCCAATGGGGCGGGTACGGCAGCCTTGGGGCTGACACCCCGGGGATTGCTCCGATTACGAATGGCACTGGAGATGGTGTACCCCTGCACTCTGTTTCTTACGCTCCAGTACCGCGCGCTCCTATTTGGTCCGGAACAGCATTTGAACCAGTTCTTCCCTGGTCACAAAGGATTGGTACTTCTTGTCTCCGTCGCTGCCGCCCTGGACAATGTTGGCCTTTTCTGCCCAGGCTCTGGCCTCGTTGGACCAGGCCGATGGGGCCAACTTGGCCCGGTTCGCCAGATAGCGATCCATAAAGGCCGTGAATTCCTCATAGGTCACAGGCTTCTCCTCCTTTTTGAGAGAAAATTGAGTGATGATGGCGTCTGCAATGGCCTTGGTCACTGCGTCGAATTTTGTCGTATACACCAGCATATCGTCGGGATCGTCGATAAAACAGACCTCCAGCAACGCCGACCGGACCCCGGCCCGGTGCGCAGCGTTGATGACGGCCCAATTGTACTGCTTGAGTCCCCGGTTCGTCAGGCCCACCGCCGCAACCGCCCGGCAGATGCCCTCCTCAGCCGTCGTCTCTGTGGCCGCCGTCGGAACAAATATCTCCACGCCCTTGGTCTTACCGTCCTTGGGACTGGCGGCGGAAGCATTAAAGTGAATTTCCAACACATAGTCGAAGCTCGACAGTGGGACCTGCTTGTTCAGCCGTCCTGTGCGGAAATCATCAAAGGCATTGCGCTCCGCTGGGTAGCGGGTCACCTCGCAGTACCCCTTGAGGCGTTGTGCCACGGCATCGGCCACCCGCCGTGTCTCCACAGCCTCCTGAAACACACCGGAGACGGCGCCGGGGTCGCCGGCGCCATGACCGGAAATCAGCAGCAGCTTCATGCCTGCTCCCCCTTCCCCGCATCATCCGTGGGCCGCAGCTTTGCGATGCGGCCCAGCACCGCCAGAACCCCGGCCATGAGCGTGGCGGAGACGACGCCCTTCCAGCTGACATCAAAAAATGTCGCCATGGTACCGATGGTAGCCAGCGCCGTCTGTGCCATGGCCTGCAACACCAAAATTCCGGTATTGCGCAGCCACAGCTTCTGCTTCCCGTTCACAAGCAGATGCCTCCTTTCAGAAATTTGCGGCAGACCCTGCCGCTGTCCAGTCTATGGCAGAAGGGTTCTATTTGTGACAGATTACAGCAAAAACCGCGTATTCAGCAGGGAGAAACAGGCGGGAAACGGCCGCATAAAATTCCAAAATCCCAATCCCCGGAAACCGTAGGATGCGGCCAGATCAAATTTTGCCAGACAGCTGCGGGGGTCCTCAAACCAGACCTCATGGACCATGCCCCGATCATCGGTATAGTGGAAGTACGGCGTCTGGGCTTTCTCGTCAAATTGGATTTCCGCGCCCATGCGGACCGCCAGCGCCACGGCCTCCGGATTGGAAATGCTGGTGGCCCGGCTCTCTCCGGTGACAAAGGGCAGCGTCCAGTTATAGGCATAATTTGGAAATCCCATAAAGATTTTTTCCGGTGGAATCTCTGTCACGGCGTAGTCCAATACCCGTTTTACGGCGTCAATGGGGGCCACAGCCATGGGCGGGCCGTAGGTGTAGCCCCATTCATAGGTCATCAGCAGCACCGCATTGGCCGCCTCCCCCAACAGCCGGTAATTGTGGCCCTGATAGAGGACCCCGGCCTGATCCGCCGATGTCTTTGGGGCCAGGGCCACCACCACTTCCAGCCCCAGCGCATTGGCCCGTTGCCGCAGCAAGGCCACAAAGTCGGCGTAAGCCTCAGCCTGTTCCGGGAAGATAAATTCAAAGTCCACGTCAATGCCGCCGTACCCCTTCTCCAGCGCCGTACCGATGGCCGCGTCGGCCAGGGACATCCGGCTTTCGTCGGTAGCCAGCGCCACGGCCGCCCGCTCATTGGAAAAGGTGCCGTCCTCGGTGAGCGTGGACAGATGGAGCCACGGTATCACGCCGTATTGGTCTGCCAGCCGCAGCAGAGTCTCATCCTTTAACGGCACCAGTCCCCCGGTGTTTGACACGCCGTATGTAAAAGGAGCCAGAAATGTGCTGTAGGGCAGAATGGTTCGCAGCACCGCTTCCCGGACGTCCGGTTCCGCATAGCCGTTAAGCTCCATTGGCGTATCCGGCGTATCCTCCCATGCAATGACCAACACCTGACCGGGAAACAATGCAGCGCGGCCCTCCAGATTGGGATTGTTCCGCAGCAGCTGCAACGGGTCCGTATCATACTGCCGGGCCACGCTGTAGAGGGTTTCCCCCGAACGGACCGTATGTAAAATGCGGGGTTTTAAAATCAATAAACTCTGTCCAACAGCCAGCGCAAAAGGCGGCTCCAGTCCGTTAACCCGGGCAATCAATCCCGGCGACACCCCATATTCCCCACCGATGGCCGTCAAGGTCTCCCCAGCCTGTACTGTATGCAGCTGCATGGCTATCTCCTCCCAAGGTTTTTTTTCATCCTATGAGAAGTCGGTTTACAAGGTGTCGTTCTTCCGTTATGATAAACAAAATCCTACAGAATTTTGTTTAGGAGGTATTGTAAATGGACCTTTCCCCTTTGGGCCCGTGGCTGCCGCTGCTGGAGCCGGAGCTGCAAAAGCCCTATTTTGCAGAATTAACCCGCCGCGTGGACGAAGCCCGCTCCACCGTCACCGTCTACCCGCCGGAAAACGAGGTATTCCGTGCCTTTTCCCTGACGCCGCCGGACCGGGTCCGGGTGGTGATTCTTGGTCAGGACCCCTACCATGGAGCGGGGGAAGCCAACGGTCTGGCCTTTTCCGTCCGGGAGGGCGTCAAAATTCCGCCCTCCCTGCGCAACATGTTTCAGGAGTTGGACAGCGACCTCCATTGTCCCCCGCCGCCCCACGGCGATCTCACCGGCTGGGCCAAACAGGGCGTGCTGTTGCTGAACACCGTGCTGACTGTAGAAAAAGACCATGCCAACAGCCACAAAAATTTTGGATGGCAGACCTTCACTGACGCGGTGGTGGACACGCTGGCCGCGCTTCCCCAGCCCATGATTTTCGTACTCTGGGGCAACCAGGCCCATAAAAAGCGCAAATCCATTGTAGCGTCTCCCCATGTGCGCTGTATTCTGGAATCCCCCCATCCCAGCCCCCTTTCCGCCTACCGGGGCTTTTTCGGCAGCCAGGTCTATTCCAAGCTCAATGACTTTCTGTTAGCCAACGGCCAGCCGCCCATTGATTTTTCCATATAATTCATAAACAATTGGGGCAAATCATCCACAGCCGTTTGTGGATAATTTGCTCCAATTTCATTTTTAACTCACAAAAATTGTTTATTTCGACAGAAATAAAGTCATAGTTAAACCAATATTTTGTGCAATCAAAAAGTTATTCACATCCACCAACAAGTTTTCCACACAGTGTGAGCAAGTTATTGACACCTGTGAAAAACTCCTGTGGACAGATGTCCGTTTTCATTTGTGGTACCGGCTGCCGGCCTGGATGGCCTCGGCCCGATACAGCTGTTCCAATACCATAATCCGCGCCAAATGGTGGGGAAACGTCATGGGCGACATGGACAGTCGAAAATCTGCCCGCTGCTTCACCGCTGGAGCCATGCCGAAAGAGCTGCCCAAGATCAAACAGACGGAGGATTTTCCCGCCGATTTGACGGCTTTCAACTGATCGGCCAGCTGTTCCGACGACAGGAGCTTGCCCTCCGGCGTCAGAACGCAGACCCAGGCCCCCTTGGGGATTTTGGAAAAAATCTGTTCCGCTTCCCGCTCCAGTCCTGCCGTGATCTCCGCGTCGGAGGGATTCTCCGGCAGCCGGTACTCCGGCAGCTCCAGCAGCTCCAGCTTGCAGTAGGCCGACAGCCGTTTGGCGTACTCCTTGCAGGCTTCCAGATAGAATTTTTCCTTGAGCTTTCCCACAGTGAGGATAGTCACATGCAGCATAGGGTCCTCCCGTCCTGGTTTTCGCCCGCTTCAGCAGGCGACCAAAGGCGCCGCCTTTGGAAACCGCAATTTTTTTGCAAGAAATTGACTAAAAACTTTTATATTATGTCTGTTTTCCACACAAATCCGCGCCATGCCCTACACAGAGCATGGCGCAGAGAACGTTTTACTCGATTTTTCTCAAAAAATCGCAGGGATTCGGGGACAGCGCCCCCGAAAACAGCCCTGTTTACCGCAAAAATCCCTCGAGAATCTTCTCCTCGGCTTCCTCCGCCGTCAGGCCCAGGGTCATGAGCTTCAGCAGCTGGTCGCCGGCAATTTTGCCGATAGCCGCTTCATGAATCAGGCCCGCATCCACATGGTTACAGGAGATGGCGGGGATGGCCTTGACCTTGGCTTCGCCCATGATGATCGCGTCGCAGCTGACATGTCCAAAACAGGGGGCGTTGCCCTCCACCCGGGGATAGAACACCTGAACGGAGTTGTCCTGGGCCACCGACCGGGAGATTACCCGCGTTTTGGAGCCCTCGCCGTTTAAAAACACGTCCATTTCACTTTCGGCATACTGGTTGTCGTGGGTCAGCAGCTTTTCCGTGATGACAATTTCCGCGTCCTTGCCCAAAACGGCCTTGGTGTACCGCTTGGTGTCGTCCACACCCTTGATTTGGGTGGTATCCAGGGTAACGGTGGCGCCCTCCTCCAGGTAGAGGATGGTTTCCGGATTCAGAATCCGCTTGCCGCCGCCTTCTCCCTCGCCGTAGTGGGTCTCCGAATAGGTGACCTTGGCGTTTTTGCCCACATAAAAGGTGTGAACGCCGTCGTGCTGGGAGTCATCGCAGCCGCAGTTGTGGATGCCGCAGCCGGCGACAATGTTGACCTCCGCGCCCTCTCCAATATAGAAATCGTTGTAAACCTTGTCATGGAAGCCGCTTTCGGTAAGCACCACGGGAATATGGACGCTTTCATGCTTGGTAAAGGGGGCAATGTGGATGTCGATGCCGTCCTTGTCGGTTTTGGATTCAATGCGGATGTGCTCGGAGTTGACCCGATGGGCCTTTTTGCCGTCGATGCGGATGTTCACCGCGCCATCGGTCTCGCCGTTTTTCATGGCGGCGACCACTTCCAGAATGTGCTTTTGTACGTCGTTCAGCATGTTCCGTTTACCTCCAGCCGGTTGCAGCCCGAAACGGTGTCTGCGAGAATTTGGGGATAGATTTTTTCAGCGGGACCCCGGTCCTTCACATGGCCGTCGGCCACCAAGATGATCTCGTCGGCCAGACGGATGATGCGCTCCTGGTGGGAGATGATGAGGATGGTGGCCTCTTTTTGGGCATGGATTTCGGAGAAGGTCTCCGTCAGACGGGCAAAAGACCAGAGATCGATGCCGGCCTCCGGCTCGTCAAAGATCATCAAAGGACATTTTCTGGCCAGAATGGTGGCAATTTCAATGCGCTTGACCTCGCCGCCGGACAAACTGGCGTCCACATCCCGGTCCAGATAGTCCCGGGCGCACAGGCCCACCTTCGTCAGATAGGAGCAGGTCTCGTCGTGGTTCAGTTTCCGGCCGGCGGCAATGGACAGAAGATCCGCCACCTTCATGCCCTTGAACCGGGGCGGCTGCTGAAATCCGTAGGAAACGCCCAGCTTTGCCCGCTCCGTCACGGTTTTATCGGCCAGCTCCGTGCCGTTCCAGAGGATGGAACCGCCGGTAACGGGAGCCAGTCCCATAATGGCCCGGGCCAGGGTGGTTTTACCGCCGCCGTTGGGGCCGGTGATGACGATAAATTTCCGGTCCTCCACCGTCAGATTGATGTCTTTTAAAATATCGGCTCTGCCGTTTTCGTCGTTGACAGTCACCGAGAGATTTTTGATTTCCAGCATCTGTTCATAACCTCAACAATCGCACTCGAATTTTGTTGGCATAGTTTGCCGATATTGTAACACAGTCCCTTTTTCTTTGCAACTGCGTCCGCTGGTTTTCCAGGTTATAGACAAGGGCCTGTGGATAACTACTTGCGGACCACCGTCTTTTGTGATAGAATAGGTTGATTTTATATGCCCATTTTTACTGGGGGAAAGGAGGGGCCCATGCCTTCTGCCGCGTTTATTTGGGCCAAGGTGCTTGGCCATATTGAAAATAAAATGGGTGCTGCGGCCACATCCGCCTGGTTTGACGATACCAATGTGGTGGAGATCACCGACCATCAGCTGATTCTGTCCACACCCTACGAATATCAGCAGGATGTGATCCAGCGGCGCTGCATGGAATACATTCAGGACGCCATGCGGGAGCTTTACAACCAGGAGGTCGAGGTGGTTGTCCTGCTGGAAGAGAATGTGGAAGAATACAAAAGCCGCATGGAAAAGCCGAAATTTGTGGAGTTTAACCCGGAGTTTACCTTTGAAAAGTTCGTGGTTGGCTCATCCAACCGGTTTGCCCACGCGGCGGCCGTGGCCGTGGCAAACAACCCCGCCGGCGCGTATAACCCCCTTCTGATCTACGGCCCTTCGGGCCTGGGCAAAACCCACCTGCTCTACGCCATTGCCGCCGAAATCCACAAGCAGCATCCCAACTATAATATTGTGTACATCAAGGGCGATCAATTCACCAATGAACTGGTGGCCGCCCTACAGGAAGGCCGGAATATCGAATTCCGCAGCAAATACCGCAATGCCGACCTGTTTCTGATGGACGATATTCAGTTTATTGCCGGCAAGGCCTCCACGGAGGAGGAATTTTTCCATACCTTCAATACGCTCTACGAGGCCAAAAAGCAGATTGTCCTCACCTCCGACCGTCCCCCCGAGGAGATGCTCAAGCTGGAGGACCGGCTGAAAACCCGATTCCAGTGGGGTCTCCAGGCCGATATTATCCCTCCCGATTACGAAACCCGCATGGCCATTATCAAAAACAAGGCCACGTCCCTGGGATTGGAAATGCCCGACGACGTCTGCGCCTATATTGCCGAAAACGTCACCTCCAATGTACGGCAGATTGAAGGCACCGTAAAAAAGATTATGGCCTATCAAAAGCTCAACGGCATGAATATTGATGTGCCGTCGGTCTCCCGCGCCATCAAGGACATGTACAAGGGCAAAACAGAAGCCCTCCCCACCCCCAGTCTCATCATTTCCGAGGTCAGCCGCTTCTATTCCATTCCGGAGAGCACCCTCCGGGGCACCCTCAAGAACAAAGGCACCGCCGAAGCCCGTCAGGTGGCTATGTATCTGATCCGGCAACTGACCAATTTGAGCCTTCCCGACATCGGCCGCGAATTCGGCAAAGACCACTCCACCGTCATCTATGCCATTCGTAAGGTCGAAAAAGCCATGGATCAGGGCGGCGTCCTGGCCGAAACCATCCGCGACATCACCGCCAACATCAACAATCGGTTGTAAGAGGTGCTGATGTAGGGGTATTTCGCGCCCTGCGAGGCGCGACCAAAGGCGCTGCCTTTGGAAACCGCGATTTTTTGAAAAAAATCGAGTAAAACTTTATTTGGATATAGATTGCATTTGACATTTAACAGTGCAGCGCAACTGAACTGGTGCAGTAAGCTTTGAATCCATGCTTTGCATTGTTGCGGAGATGGATGGGGACACTGTGCTTCACAGGAACGCCGGAGTGTTTTTTGTCGGCTCCGGCAGTGGATTTTGTCACGCCAAAAGTTTTCCACAGCGGCTTGTGGAATGTTAGGTAATTTTTGTGGAAAATTTGCGGTTTTTTGAAAGAAAAAATTTTCTCCACAATGGACTGTGAAAACTTCCTGTGGAATACACAGGGGCCTGTGGAGAAAAAACCGTTGATACGACAGGGCTTGCGGCAGTTTTCCACATAAATTTCTTCTACGACTACTGCAACTACTAAAAAATCCTTTCTTTCTACTAAGAGAGACAACACGGAGGAACTGTTCATGAAATTTGTCTGTGAAAAAGCGCTTCTGGTTTCCGCTATTTCTGTGGCCTCCCGGACGGTGGCCCCGAAGAGTCCCATGGCGGCCCTGGAAGGCATTCACGTCCATGCCGGCATGAAGTTACAACTCACTGGTTATAATTTGGAGACTGGTATTACCGTTTCGGTACCGGCAGAGATTGTGGAAACCGGTACCTGTATTCTGCCTGCCCGTCTGTTTTTCGATATTGTGCGGAAGCTCCCCGATGAGGAAGTCACCGTCTCGGTGGATGACAGCTACAAAGTATCCATCCGCTGCGGCATTTCCTCCTTTACCATTACTGCCACCGACGCCGAAAACTATCCGGAACTGCCGGATGTGGAATACGCCAACGGCGTTTCCATCCCCCAGCGGGCCTTGAAGGAGCTGATCTCCGGTACCATTTTTGCCGTATCGGAAAACCAGACCCGTCCGGTTCACACCGGCTGTCGCTTTGAGGTCACCGAAAAAGATATGACTGTGGTGGCCGTGGACGGTTACCGTCTGGCGCTGCGCCGGTTCCATTTTGAAGAGGCCTCCGGCCGCGTGATGACCTTTGTGGCGCCCGGCGCCGCGTTGAAGGAAGTGGAAAAAATTCTGGGCGATACCGATGAGGAGGCCCGGTTTACCCTGGGCAGCAAGCATCTGATGTTTCAGATCGGAGAGGCTACCCTGGTTTGCCGCCTGCTGGAGGGTGAATTCCTCGATTGGCGGCGGGTGCTGCCTACGGAAAATCCCATCAAGCTGACGGCCAATGTGGAACAGCTCAACGCTTCCATCGAGCGTGTGAGTTTGATCGTCTCCGAACGGCTCAAAAGCCCGGTCCGCTGTGTCTTTTCCGACAACAGCGCCGATTTCAAGACCGTGACCACCATCGGTGCGGCCCACGATGTGTGCCCCGTGGCCGGCGACGGCAAAAATCTGGAGATCGGCTTCAACTGCCGCTATCTGCTGGATGCCTTGAAGGCCGTTCCCGCCCAGGAGGTTACGTTGGAGCTGAGCAACGGCTTGAGCCCCATTGTCCTGACCCCCACCGACGGCAGCGACCAGTTTGCCTATATGGTTCTGCCGGTTCGATTGAAAGAATCCATGTAAGAGCAGAGCGCAACATTTTGTAAAGGACGATTGGTTATGAAAGTTCGCGTCACCAGAAAACAATCGGATGCCCCCATTCCCGTGGCCATTCACACGGAATTTATCAAGTTGCAGGACTTTTTGAAGTTCTGTGACGCGGTTTCCTCCGGCGGCATGGCCAAGAATTTCATTCAGAACGGGGAAATTGCCGTCAATGGAGAAACGGAGACCCGCCGGGGCCGGAAGCTGTATCCCGGCGACGTGGTCTCCTTTGGTCCCAACCGCTGGCAGGTGACTGCCCATGAGGCTTGAGCAGCTGCGGCTGCGGGGCTTTCGCAACTACGAATCGCTGACGGCCGACTTTGTCCCCGGCGTCAACCTGATTGTCGGGGACAACGCCCAGGGAAAGACCAATCTGCTGGAGGCCATCACCTATCTGTCCATGGGCCACTCCTTCCGTACCCGGAAGGAGCAGGAGCTCATCGGAATGGGGGCGGAGTTTGCGGAATTGGAGGCGAAGCTGTTTTCCCAGGGACGGGAACAGTCCATTCGGGCCGTTTTGTTTCCCGGCCGCCGGTCCCGACAGCTGTACATCGGCGGTGTCCGCCAGAAAACGGCGGCGGAGCTGCCCGGCATTCTCACCACGGTGCTGTTTTGCCCCGAGGATCTGCTGACGCTGAAAATGGGCCCGTCGGCCCGGCGCCGGCTGCTGGACAACGCCCTGACCCAGCTGCGGCCCGGTTATGAGCGGGCGCTGACCCAATACACCCGCCTCCACGACCACAAAAGCCGGATATTAAAGGACCGGTTTCAAAATCCATCCCTGTTGGAGACGCTGCCGGACTTCAACCTCCGTATGGCCCAGGTGGGTGCAATTTTGATTGCCTATCGGGCACGATTTATGGAGCGGCTGGCCCAGCTGGCCGCCGATTTTCACCAGGAGTTTTCCGGCGGAAAAGAGCATTTGACCGTCACCTACCAGACGGTTTCCAATATTCCCGACCCCTTGGCCCCTCAGCAGGAGGTGCTGCAAAAGCTGCTGGAACACCAGCACAGCCATTATCGGGCGGAGCTGGAATCGTGCCAGTGTCTTTCCGGCCCCCATCGGGACGATTTCGACGTATTGCTGGACGGCGTCAGTCTGAAAGGCTACGGTTCTCAGGGCCAGATCCGCACGGCGGCCATTTCCTTAAAGCTGGCCGAGCGGGAAATTTTCCGGCGGGACACCGGCGAGGAACCGGTGCTGCTGCTGGATGATGTACTGTCGGAGCTGGACCCGGCCCGGCAGGACTTTATTCTCAACCGCATCGCCTCGGGCCAGGTGTTTATCACCTGCTGTGAGCGCAGCCGCGTGACGGAGATCGGCAAAGTGCTGACCATCGAACACGGCGCGCTGCTGGAAGGAGCGTGAACGGATGTATTTACCCATTGGCAGCGACATGTCCCTGCGGGACTCGTCCATCATCGGCATTTTTGACCTGGATAATACCACCAGTTCCAAGGATACCCGGGCCTTTCTCAAGCAGGCCGAGGACGGGGGCCAGGTGGTCACCGTCACCGATGAATTGCCCAAAGCCTTTATTCTGACCCGGGAGTTCACCATGGACCGGGTGTATCTGACCCAGTTTTCCACGGCCACCGTGGCGGCCCGCTGCGAAGCCGCCGGTCAGAAACAAACCAAGTAGGTTTTCCAACCATCAAGTTAGGAGCGCATAGCATGGCAGAAGAATTGAATCCCCTGCTGGAGCAGGAATACGACGCGGCCCAAATCCAGGTTCTGGAGGGCCTGGAAGCGGTGCGGAAGCGTCCCGGTATGTATATCGGCTCCACATCCTCGTCGGGCCTGCACCATCTGGTTTACGAGATTGTGGACAACGCCATCGATGAAGCCCTGGCGGGCTTCTGCACGGAGATCACCGTCACCATCAACGAGGGCAATACCATCACCGTCACCGACAACGGCCGCGGCATCCCTGTGGATATCCAGGCCCAAACGGGACGGCCCGCGTTGGAGGTTGTCTATACGGTGCTCCATGCCGGCGGTAAATTCGGCGGCGGCGGCTACAAGGTTTCCGGCGGCCTGCATGGCGTCGGCGCCAGTGTCGTCAACGCTCTGTCCGAGTGGCTGACGGTCCAGGTCCATCGGGACGGCAAAATCTACGAGATGAGATTCTCCCGGGGCAACATCACCCAGGAAATGAAGGTCATCGGCACCACGGACCATTCCGGCACCACCGTCACCTTCAAGCCGGACGGGGAAATTTTCGATGATCTGGTCTATGACTATGACATTCTGCATACGAGAATGCGGGAACAGGCATTTCTCAACGCCGGTCTCCGCATCACCACCACCGACCGGCGTCCGGGAATGGAGCAGCAGGACACCATGCACTATGAGGGTGGTATCCGGCAGTTTGCCACTTGGCTCAACCGGGCCAAAACGCCCCTGCATCCCGAGGCCATCTATATGCAGGGCCAGAAGGGCGACGCCATGGCAGAGGTGGCCATGCAGTATAACGACAGCTATAACGAGACCATCCTTTCCTTTGCCAACAACATTCATACGCCCGAAGGCGGTATGCACGAGACAGGCTTCAAGACGGCTCTGACCCGCGTTTTGAATGCCTATGGTCAGAAAAACAACATCATCAAAACCGACGCCGACAAGGTTAGCGGCGAGGACTGCCGTGAGGGTCTCAGCTGCATCATCTCTGTCAAGCTGACGGAGGCCCAGTTTGAGGGCCAGACCAAGGCCAAGCTGGGCAACGCCTATATCCGTACTCTGGTGGACAACATCGTCAATGAGCAGCTGACCACTTACTTTGAAGAGCATCCCCAGGTGGCAAAGGTCATTCTGGAAAAGGCCATGATGGCCAATCGGGCCAGAGAGGCTGCCAAAAAGGCCCGCGAGTCCATTCGCCGCAAGACGGCGCTGGGCGGCAGCGGTATGCCTGACAAGCTCCGCGACTGCAATGAGCGCAACCCGGAACTGACGGAACTGTATATCGTCGAGGGTGATTCCGCCGGCGGCTCTGCCACCCAGGGCAGAGATTCCAGATTCCAGGCCATTTTGCCGCTTTGGGGCAAGATGCTCAACGTGGAAAAGGCCCGGGCCGATAAGGTCTACGGCAATGACAAGCTGCTGCCGGTGATCACCGCCTTGGGTGCGGGCATCGGCGACGAGTTCGACCTGAACAAGCTGCGGTATCATAAAATCGTCATCATGGCCGATGCCGACGTGGACGGCGCCCATATTCGGACGCTGCTTTTGACCTTCTTCTTCCGGTTCATGCGGCCCCTCATCGAGCACGGCTATGTCTACGCCGCCGTGCCACCCCTTTACAAACTGACCCGCGGCAAGCAGCAGCGGGTGGCATTCTCCGAGGAAGAGCGGGAGCAAGTGGCCGCTGAAATGCGCGGCGATAACCCCAACGCCAAGGTGGAGATCAGCCGCTACAAGGGCCTCGGTGAGATGGACCCCCACGAACTGTGGGAGACCACCATGGACCCGGCCACCAGAACGCTCAAGCGCATCGACCTGGAGGACGCGGTGAAGGCCGACGAGACCTTTACGATCCTCATGGGCGAAAAGGTGGAGCCGCGTAAGGAATTCATCGAGAAAAACGCCAAATATGCTGTGAATCTCGACTACTAAGTTTCCAATCGCCAACGAGAAAAGGAAGGCACATACATGAGCAAGAAACCACAATACGATCCCGAGGAGATTCGATTCCCGGATCAGACCATCGTCTCCGCCCCGCTGGTGGAGGAGATGGAAAAGTCCTATATCGAATACGCCATGTCGGTCATCGTGGGCAGAGCGCTGCCCGACGTCCGCGACGGCCTCAAGCCGGTCCACCGGCGCATCCTCTACGCCATGTACGAGGACAATCTGACCCATGACAAGCCCTTCAAAAAGTCGGCCACCTGCGTGGGCGACGTGCTGGGCCGGTACCATCCCCACGGCGACGCCTCTGTTTATGACGCTCTGGTCCGGTTGGCCCAGGATTTTTCCATGCGCTACCCGCTGGTGGATGGTCACGGCAACTTCGGTTCCGTCGATGGAGACCCCGCCGCCGCCTACCGTTACACCGAGGCTCGGTTGGCCAAAATTTCCGCTGAAATGCTGCGGGATATTGAAAAGGAAACGGTGGACTGGGACCCCAACTTCGACGAGACACGGAAGGAGCCCAAGGTGCTGCCCTCCCGGTTCCCCAACCTGCTGGTCAACGGCTCCAGCGGCATTGCCGTCGGTATGGCTACCAATATCCCGCCCCACAACCTGCGGGAGGTCATCGGCGCGGCGGTGGAGGTGCTGGACAATCCGGAAGCCGAGCTCATCGACCTGATGGAGCACGTCCAGGGCCCCGACTTTCCCACCGGCGGCACCATCATGGGCCGCAGCGGCATCCGGGCCGCCTACGCCACGGGCCGGGGCCGCGTCATGGTCCGGGCCAAGACGGAATTTGAGGAGTTCAATAAGGACCGGACCCGCATCATCGTCACAGAGATCCCCTACCAGGTCAACAAGCGTATGCTCATCAAGAACATGGCCGATCAGGTGGAGGATAAGCGGCTGGAGGGTATTTCCGACATTCGGGACGAGTCTGACCGCAACGGCATGCGCATTGTCATCGAACTCAAGCGTGACGCCAATCCGCAGGTGGTTCTGAACCGCCTGTTTGCCCAGACCCAGCTGCAAACGACCTTTGCCATCAATATGCTGGCCTTGACGGAGGTCAACGGCAAATTGCAGCCGAAAATCCTGTCTTTGCGGCATATTCTCGACGAGTATCTCCACTACCAGCAGCAGGTGATCATCCGCCGGACCCAGTACGATCTGCGTAAGGCCCAGGAGCGGGCGCATCTGTTGGAAGGTCTGCTGATTGCCCAGGATAACATCGACGAGGTCATCCGCATCATCCGCACCAGCTATGACGATGCCAAACAGCGGCTCATGGACCGGTTTTCCCTGTCGGACGTCCAGGCCCAGGCCATCTGCGACATGCGGCTCATTGCCCTCCAGGGTCTGAACCGGGAGAAGCTGGAAGCCGAGTACAAGGAGCTGGAGGAGCGCATCGACTATTACAACCGGCTGCTGGCCAGCGAGGAAATGCAGAAGCAGGTTCTCAAGGAAGAGCTGCTGGAGATTGCCGAAAAATTTGGCGACGACCGCCACACGGACATTGAGGACGTGGAGGACGAAATCGATATCGAGGACCTCATTGAGGAAGAGGAGTGCTGCTATACCCTGTCCCGTCAGGGCTACATCAAGCGGATGCCTGCCTCCACCTACCGGACCCAGCGCCGTGGCGGCCGTGGCGTCAACGCCCAGAACCTTAAGGAGGAGGACTATGTCCGCTCCATGGTGACGGCGTCCACCCACGATTATTTGCTGTTCTTCACCAGTACCGGCAAGGTCCACCGCCGCAAGGGCTATCGGATTCCCGAGGCTGGACGGACGGCCCGCGGTACGGCCATCGTCAATATTTTGCCACTGGAGCCCGGCGAACAGGTGACGGCCATGCTGGCCACCCGGGAATTTGGCGAGGACAGCTATCTGTTCATGGTCACCCAGGGCGGTACCGTCAAACGGCTCGTCATGGAATCCATCCATACGGCCCGCAAGGCCGGTATCCGGGCGCTGACGCTGGAAGAAGGCGACAAGCTGATTTCCGTGCTGAAAACCAACGGCAGCGATCAAATTCTTATCTGCACCAAAGACGGTATGGCTCTCTGCTGCGATGAAAACGATGTCCGGCCCATGGGCCGCGACGCCCAGGGCGTTCGGGGCATCCGTCTGGAAGACGGCGACCGGGTGGTGGGCGCGGAGCTGTACCAGGAGGGCAAGCAGCTGCTGGCCGTCACGGAAAACGGCTACGGCAAGCGCACCAACGTGGAGGAATATCTGCGTACCGGCGAGGATGGCACCCGTCAGCCCCAGAAGCGCGGCGGCAAGGGACTGAAAGCCTACAATCTCACGGAAAAGACCGGCCCCATCGCCGGTGTCCGGGTGGTCTGCGACGACGACGACGTCATGCTCATTGAGGACGGCGGTGTGATGATTCGTATGGCCGCCTCCGATATCAACATCTACAAGCGCGACACCCAGGGCGTCATTGTTATGCGCATTGACGAGGGTAACCGGGTCATTGCGTTGGAACGGGTGGAAAAGGAAGAATCCGGCGAGGAGACGGAAGAATAACCGTTTGCCGGGCAGAGAAACGGGGGAGAATTTATGGCACAGAACACCAACGGCACATCCATCGGCTGTGCCACCGGCATCGTCCGGGTCCTGGGCATCCTGCTGCTGCTTGCCGGTCTGGGCAACGCCTTTTCCGGCGAGGGTGTTCCCAGCTTCGTTGTGGCCATCATCGGTCTGGTGATGCTGTTTGCCGGTTCCGGTAAAAAGCAGCGCCGGCAGGAAACCCGCGAGGCACTTCGGCAGGCCCGGCAGCTGTACCGGGAGCCCATTCTCCAGGCCAAACAGGAAGTATCCAAACAGGTCAAGGAGGCAGTGCGCATGGCGGAGAACAGAACCCAGCAGCGTGCGCAGCAGTGGCAGCCCCAACAGCAGGCGGCAAAACCCCAGCCAAAAGAACCGTCCTGCCCCAATCCGGAACCCCATCGCCATTATGAATCGCCCCGCCAGTCCCAGAGCAATGGGGCGCGGCTCATCGAAAACCGCAGAACGCTCTATGAAGCAGGACTGTTGACCCGGGAGGAGTATGACGCCGAGGTTCGGAAACTCCGGGGCCGGTAATGCGGGAAATCCACCACGAGGTGATGCTATGGAAAAAACACTGGGCGTTTACGTCCATATCCCCTTTTGCCGCAGTAAATGCGAATACTGCGACTTTTACTCCCTGGGCGGCGGCCGCAGCAAGGAGCTGATGGACCGGTACCTCCATGCCCTGATTCTACACATCCGGGAGACGGCGGCTCTGGCCCCCGACTATCTGGTGGATACGGTGTATTTTGGCGGCGGTACGCCCTCCTTTTTCGGCGCCGACGGTCTGAAACGGATTCTGGCGGAGATTCGCAAGCGGTTCAATATGGACCGGGACTGTGAGGTGACCTTTGAGGCCAACCCGGAATCCGTCAACGCCATGACGCTGCACAAGCTGCGCTCCGCCGGGTTCAACCGCATGAGTCTGGGTGTCCAGAATGAGGCTGACGAGGTTTTGAAGGCGTTGGGCCGTCCCCATACCTATGAGCAGGCCGTTTTTGCGGTGGAAAACGCAAGAAAAGCAGGTTTTGAGAATATTTCTCTTGACTTGATGTACGGTTTGCCCAATCAGACCAGAGAAAAGTGGATGCAGACCCTGCGGACGGTTCTGGATTTGCGGCCGGACCATCTGTCCTGTTACGGGCTCAAGGTGGAGCCGGGTACGCCGTTGTCCACGTATTACGAGAGCGCCAACCTGCCGGATGACGACACCCAGGCGGATATGTACCTCTACGCCGTGGAGACGCTGGAGAATTTCGGCTATGCCCAATATGAAATTTCCAATTTTGCACGGGAGGGCATGGCCTGCCGCCACAACCTGAAATACTGGACCGGCGGTGAATATATTGGTTTCGGCCCCTCGGCCTCATCGGATTTTGCTGGAAAGCGGTTTACGGCGGCGGCCAGTTTGGACACGTATCTGAAAGGCGTCCACGGCGGCGGCGTGATTTTGTCGGAGTGCGAGACCATTGCGCCCCGGGAGCGGGCCGGCGAATATCTGATGCTGCGGCTGCGGACCAGCCAGGGCATCAACGGCGACGAGTATGAAAGCCGGTTCCTGCTGCCCTTTGACATTTTGGAAAAGGGGATGCGCTTTTATGCTGAAAAGGGTCTGGCTGTCTGCGAGGAGGGATGCTGGCACCTGACGCCCAAGGGATTTCTGTTATCCAACCGGATCATCGGCGGATTGCTGGAGCTTCAGGAGCGGTCCCAGCCTCTGACCCGCCGTGGCCGGTAGTGCCGCAATAGACCTGCAAATTAAAGTTTCTGCTGGATTTTTTACAGGGGTTCCGGGGCAAAGCCTTGTTCTCCCTGCGGGATGACTGCGCCGCCCATGGCGCGGAATCCCTACAGGGATTTGCAAAACCGATAGAATCCCATAAAATTGAGGAATTGTATTGGTTCTGTAAAAAAATCAGGAATTTTTATTGACATTCCCTAGGCACATGGGATATAATATCTCTCGTATCGTTTCCCTTTGGGGAAATTATGCCTAAATTTACTCGCTGCGGCCGCACTGGGCGGCTGTTGAGCATGATTCTGACTCAGGAGGTGTACCACAATGGCTACCGTTCGTACCTATCAGCCCAAGAAGCGCTACCGTTCCAAGGTCTGCGGCTTCCGCAAGAGAATGTCCACCGCCAACGGCCGTAAGGTCCTGGCCCGCCGCCGTGCCAAGGGCAGAGCCAAGCTGTCCTACTGATCCCGGCTCGCAGAATACTGCTCGAGAAGCGAATGTTAGAGGGGTGAATGGAAACCTGTTTCTGTTCGCCCCCTCCGTCTATTTACGGGAGGCAGAAATTCCATGGAATTTTCCAAGTCTCTGAAGCTCAATCACCTGTTTCGTCGCCTGTATCGAAAGGGTTCCAGCGCCGCCAACGGCTACCTGGTACTCTACTGCCGCCGCAACGGTTCTCAGACCAACCGCATCGGCTTGACCGTTTCGGCCAAGCTGGGACATGCTGTGGTCCGCAACAAGCTGCGCCGCCGTCTGCGGGAGATCTACCGGCTGAACGAAGGGTCCTTCTGCCGCGGCTATGATATTGTAGTCGTGGCCCGCAGCCGTGCCGTGGACGCATCGTACCAGCAGCTGGAACGGTCATATCTGGCACTGGCCAAAAAGCTTCATTTGCTGGAAGGAGACTTATGAAACGTCTGCTGTTAGCCCTCATTCGCTTCTACCGCCGATTTGTCTCGCCCGCCTTTCCGCCACAGTGCCGCTTCAGCCCCACGTGTTCCCAGTACGCGCTGGAGGCCATTGAGAAGTACGGCGCCTGGAAGGGCGGCTGGCTGACCATTCGGCGGCTTCTGCGCTGCCACCCCTTTTATAAGGGGGACTACTTCGATCCGGTTCCGTAAGGGACCCGTCCCTTTGGAGCCACACAGGAAAGGAAGAATACTTTGACTTCAATTGCTGACATCATTCGGATCCCCTTTGGCTATGTGCTGGAGTTTCTCTATAACTTTTCCGGCAATTACGGCCTGGCTCTGATCCTCTTCGGCATTGCCATCAAACTGATTCTGCTGCCGGTCAGCGCCAAGAGCAAGAAAAGCATGATGAAGATGTCCCGTATGGCCCCCCGGGTCAAGGCCCTGGAAGCCAAGTACGGCGACGACAAAACCAAATATCAGATGGAGGTTATGAAGCTCTACAAAAAAGAGGGCGTCTCCACCACCGGCGGCTGTCTGTGGGCCTTCATCCCCCTGCTGATCCTGATTCCTCTGTATCAGGTCATTCGCGAGCCCATGGTCTATATGATGCACCTGAGCCGTGAGCAGGCGACCGAGATTGTCAACATTGTCGGCCAGCATGTAGAGCTGGGCGGCAACACCTATTATCACCAGCTGGCTGCCGCCAGCTACCTGGGCCAGTATGTGGACGAAGTCAAGACGGCCATTCCGGCTCTGGCCAATGTGGACCTGTCTCCCATTAACTTTAGTTTCCTGGGGGTCAATCTGGGCAAAATTCCCACCTGGCAGTTCTGGACCCTGACCGGCTGGGCGGAGATCGGCCTGTTCCTGATGCCCGTCATTTCCGCTGCCTCCCAGTGGTTCTCCATGTTCGTTATGCAGAAGTTCAACGCTTCTGTGGCGACCAACAATCGCGGTGAGCAGGACAACGACGCGGCTTCCGCCGTCAACCAGTCCATGAAGTCCATGAATATCATCATGCCTGTCATGTCCCTCTGGATTGGCTTTTCCATGCCCGCCGGTATGTCCGTCTACTGGATTACTCAAGGTCTGTTCGGTCTGGTGCAGGAGTTCTTCCTGACAAAGCACTATCGCAAGGTGTACGATGCCGAGGATGAAATTCGCCGCCAGGAGTACGCCGAGGAAGAGGCCCGGGAGGCCGAGAAAGAACGCCTGCGAGCGGAACGCCGCGCCAAGCTGGGCGATGCGGCGGACCCCAACACCTCCAAGAAGAAGTTGGCTGCCAAAGAGAAAGCTGAGCGAGCCAACCAGGTGGAAGGCAAGCTGACGGCGGAACAGAAGGAAGCGCTGCGTCTGGCAAAGGAAAAGGCCGACGAGGAGCGTCACTTCTCCGGCATCGAAGACCGGCCCTACTGCCGTGGCCGTGCTTATCAGCCCCAGCGCTACGGCCGGAACACCAGCCAAGCCAATCTGGAAGAAGAATGAGACTCTGCAACAGCTGACGTTTATAGCAAGGAGCAGTGAATATGGAAAAGTTTATTATTACCACCGGTAAGACGCTGGATCTGGCCATTGCCGCCGCTCTGGAGGAGCTGAAGCTGGACCGCACCAGCGTGTCGGTGGAGGTTTTGGAGCAGCCTAAGTCCGGCTTTTTGGGCTTCGGCGCCCAGCCTGCCAAGGTCAAGGTGAGCTATGAGGCCGACGAGCCGGTGGCCGTTCCCGCCGCCGCTCTGTCCTCCGCCTCCCGCAGCAAGCCCAAGGCCCAGAAGACCGCTGAACAGTCCAAGGCTGAGATCAAGTTTGAGGCCAAACCCGCTCCCGCGCCCGCACCCAAAGCGGAAACGCCTGCGGCGCCCAAGCCGCAGCGGACCGAGCGGAAGCCTGAGAAAAAGCCCGAGTCCCCCAAGCCCCAGGAGCCGAAAGTGGTCAAGGAGTATCCCGTGGCCGAGGCCGGTTCCACCGAGGAGCGCATTGAGGTCTTTGTCAAGGGTTTGCTGGAGCACATGGGCTCCGATGCGGTACCCCACGCCGTCAAGTCCGGCGACGATGTGTACAACGTGGACCTGGTGGGCAACAGTCTGGGTATGCTCATCGGCCACCGGGGCGAGACGCTGGACGCCATTCAGCACCTGACCAACTATGTAGTGAACCGGGAGGCCGGAAAGCGGGCCCGCATCAACATCGACGCCGAGTGCTACCGCCAGAAGCGGGAGGAATCGCTGGCCCGTCTGGCTAATAAGGTGGCCGGTAAGGTGGTGCGCTACCGCCGCAACATCACTCTGGAGCCCATGAACGCCTACGAGCGCCATGTGATTCACGCGGCCCTCCAGGATACGCCCGATGTGACGACCTATTCCACGGGCACGGAGCCCAACCGCCGCATTGTGGTGGCATACAGCCGCTATCGCAGCACCGAGAAATAACCGATGCCCCCTGCGCTTCAGCGCAGGGGGCATTTTTTAATTTTGCGCGACCCGCCTTCGGCGGGTAATACACAGATTTACTCCACAGGGTGTGGAGTAAATCTGCGGATAACTATAACCCCTACACCAGAGCTTCCGGCATCGGGGTTGTGAATTTTCCGGAATTGAATAAAAAACCGCAACAATTTTGAAAAAAACCGTCTTCCGCTAAAAGCGGAGGACGGTTTTTCCCTGTGAAGAATTCCACAGTTTTTAAAAATCTGTGGAGTTTTTCACAGGTTCAGTCGGCATTGGACCGGAACAGAAAGGTCACTACCTGGGCGCGGGAGCAGGCGGCGTTGGGAGAAAAAGTGCCGGCGCCGGTACCACCGGTAATGTTGTTGGCGGCGGCCCAGGCCACAGCAGACGCAAAGTAATCTGTGGGAGCCACATCCGTAAAGGCGTCGGTCACCTTGGTGGACGGACTACCGGCGGCCCGATAGAGGAAGGTCACGACCTGGGATCGGGTACAGGTGGCGCCGGGGGCGAAGGTGGTGGAACTGGTACCGCCGGCAATGCGGTTGGCAGCGGCCCAAATGGCGGCGGCGTAATAGTAATCGTCCGTGGTCACATCGTCGAAGGGATTTTGATAAGCGCTGACGTCGGGGCTGCCGGCAGCCCGATACAGGAACGTAATGACCTGGGCGCGGGTACAGGCATCGTCGGGAGAGAACGTGTTGGCGCTGGTTCCGCCGGTGATACCCTGTTTCACGGCCCAGTTGACAGCCGCAGAATAGTAGGCGTTGGCGGACACGTCGGTGAACGTTGTATCGGCGGCGGGGCCTTCCGGCTCTGTGGCAGGGGCGTCGACCACATGGAGAATGGTGGAGACGGTCTCCAGATCGGGCGAAACTGGGGAACCGCCCACGTAACCGGATACGGCATAGTAGCCGGCCTTGCTGATATTCAGGGGACCCGAATAGAGGTCAAAGGTCACAGTGGGGTCTTCCTCCCAAGGTTCCTGGGAAACGGTCAGATCGTCAAATAGGCCGGACAGATTTGTGTCGCCGGTGATGTAGACCTGACCGTTGCGGATTTCTGCGCTTAAAATCTCTGCGCGTTCCACGGCATGAAACATGACGGGCTGGCCCACTGTCACTTCGTAGACCGTCTTGGTGTCACCCTTGTGCAGCAGCATACAGCTTTCGCCGGTATAGTCTGCACCGACGGTGACGGTAGATGTAGCGGTGATGCCCTGCACGGTGAACAGGTCCCGTTTGCCGCCGGTATAGTTCTGCCGAATCACAATGTCGTTGGCAGCCAGGGCCGGTATTGCCAGTCCCAATGTCATGGACAAGGCCAGGGCGGTGGCGGCCAGGGATTTCAGATGGTTCATCGTTGCTCCCTCCTTGATGGATTTTCAAGATTGAGTATAACAACTGTTGGCATATTGTACAAGGGAAAAAATTTGGTCGGGGCCGCACAGCGGCCCCGACCAAGGGGAACGTTTTCATTATGCGCCAAAGAACAGCTTCAAATCGTCTTCCACGGTACCGATACCGGCAATGCCGAAGTTCTCCACCAGTACCTTAGCCACATTGGGGCTCAGGAAAGCGGGCAGCGTGGGGCCCAGATGGATGTTCTTCACCCCCAGGTACAGGAGCGCCAGCAGCACGATAACGGCTTTCTGCTCGTACCAGGCCACGTTATAGACGATGGGCAGATCGTTGATATCCTCCAGACCGAAGACCTCTTTCAGCTTCAGCGCAATGACGGCCAGGGAGTAGCAGTCGTTGCACTGTCCAGCGTCCAGCACGCGGGGAATCCCACCGATGTCGCCCAGGTTCAGCTTGTTGTACTTGTACTTGGCACAGCCCGCTGTCAGAATCACGGCGCTCTCCGGCAGAGCCTTGGCAAACTCCGTGTAGTAGTCGCGGCTCTTGGCCCGACCGTCACAACCGGCCATGACGACAAACTTGGTGATCGCACCGCTCTTGACGGCTTCCACCACCTGATCGGCCACGGCCAGGACCTGGGCATGGGCGAAACCGCCGACGATGGAGCCGGTCTCGATCTCGGTGGGTGCGGCGCAGGTTTTGGCCTGCTCGATGATGGCGGAGAAGTCCTTGGTCTCCCCTACCTCGCCGGGAATGTGCTTGCAGCCGGGATACCCAGTGCAGCCGGTGGTCCAGAGGCGGTCCTTGTAGCTGTCGCGGGGCGGCACCAGGCAGTTGGTGGTGACGAGAATGGGACCGTTAAAGGATTCAAATTCCTCCTTCTGCTTCCACCAGGCGTTGCCGTAATTGCCGACAAAGTTGGGGTACTTCTTGAAGAAAGGATAGTAGTGGGCGGGCAGCATCTCAGAGTGGGTGTACACATCCACACCGGTACCCTGGGTCTGCTCCAGCAGCATCTCCAGGTCGCGCAGATCGTGGCCGGAAATCAAAATGCCGGGATTCTTGCCCACGCCGATGTTAACAGAGGTGATCTCCGGGTTGCCGTAAGCGCTGGTGTTGGCAGCGTCCAGCAGAGCCATACCGTCCACGCCGTACTTGCCGCACTCCAAAGCCAGTGCAACCAGATCGTCGCCGGTCAGGGAGTCATCAATGGTGGCGGCCAGGGCCTTTTGCAGGAACGCATCGATGGCGGCGTCCTGCTTCAAAAGGGCGTTGGCGTGTTTGGAATAGGCGGACAGACCCTTGAGACCGTAGGTGATCAGCTCACGGAGGGAGCGGACGTCCTCGTTTTCCGTGGACAGAACGCCCACGGTGCGGGCATAGGCTTCCCAATCGCCCTCGCCGTTCCACAGAGCGGCCTTGGGCAGTCCGTCGGTGGTGCTCAGACGGTTCAGCAGATCGGCCTTGACGGACAGGGTTTCCCGGGTCCGGGCGTCGATGGCTTCTTTGTCAAAATTGGCATTGGTAATGGTGGTAAACAGGTTCAGGGTGATGAGCCGGTCGACTTCCGGGGCAATATCCTGGCCCTGGGCCCGTAGAGCCGTGGTGACGGCGGCCAGGCCGCGGGTTACGTGTACCAGCAGATCCTGAGCGGCGGCCACGTCCGGCTTCTTGCCGCAGACACCGGCGTTGGTACAGCCGGTGCAGCCGGCGGCTTCCTGACATTGATAGCAAAACATTTTCTGATCCATACAAGAAACTCCTTTTTCCGGGGGTTTTTCAATTCATGGGTTCAGTATATCGGAAGTGGAATCATTCGTATGTTGGAAATACAACAAAATAAAAATTAAAAAATTCGCCGCACCTGCGGTGCGGCGAAAGACGGTTACTGCATCATGATCTGGGAAATGGCGTCGAGGATCTTGTCGTGACATCCGCCGCAGCCGGTGGAGCAGTGGGTGATCTTCTGGACCTCGTCAAAGGCCTGGAGCACATCCTCGAAGCGGGTCATCTCATGGAGCGCATTTTCCACATCGAGATAGGACACCTGCTTACATTTACAGATCATTTCATTGGATACCATGGTCGATCCCTCCTGTATCAAGATGGACTCATCATACCACGAAGCGTCCACCGGGTCAACCTCACTTGGCCGGGGCCGGCCGCCGGATGGACAAAACCTGATACAACCCCGTAAAGCCGAGAATCAGAGCCGCGCCCATCCACTGGGAAATGGCCACGGATTCCCGGAAAAACAACGTGGATACAAAAATGGCTACCACCGGATCGATATAGCTGAGAATGGCTGTCTGCGTGCCCGGCAAGTCCCGAATGGAGGTGAAGTAGAGCCAGTAGGCCAGACCGGTGTGGACAACGCCCACAATCAGCAGATTGACCAGGGACGTCACATCGCAGTCCAACAGGTGGAAGCCGCCCCGCAGGGGCACCAGCACCACCAGCAGCAGACAGGACCCCGCCATCTGATAAATAGACCGGTCCAGTCCCGTGCCGCCGGGACAAAATTTGTTGATCAGTACCACTGTGGCGTAGAGACAGGCGGCGCCCAGGCCGAAGCCCACCCCCACCAGCTTGCCCGCCGTCAGGGTAGCGCCGCCGGAAATGACCAAAACCAGCCCTGCCGTGGCGGCGAAGAAGCAGAGGAGCTGCCAGGGGGTGGTCCGTTCCCGGAACAGCAGGGGGCTCAACGCCATGACCAGTACCGGCGCAAAGTAATAGGCCAATGTGGCTACGGCCACGCTGGTGTAATTGTACGCGGTAAACAACAGCGCCCAGTTCAATCCCACGGCCATGCCCGTCAGTACCATAATGAGCTTCTGACGGCCCGACAGCGGGGGCGTTTCATTGCGGGGTGTTACGAGCCGCAGCAGCGACAATACTGCCAGGGCGATCAGGCCCCGCCAGAAGGCCGTCTCCAGGGAGCTCAGGTCAACGCCCCGGACAAAAATGGACAACGTTCCGAACAGTATCATGGCCGAGATATTCATGGTTCTTGGCTGTAGCATCCCCGGTTTCCCCCTCATTTCATTTACCAATTAAAGTATATCATACCAAATTTTCATTGGCTTGTAAATGCGGTAAACCGTAAAGATTTTGCTCCAGGGTCAGGAACAATTTTCCAGACGCTTCATGGCACGGCGGAACTGGATGGAGAATAGAGTGACGGTGGTGGCTACGGCCAGAATGTCGGCCGCAGGCTCGGCCAGAAAAACAGAGGTGGTCTTCTGGAACGGCAGAATGTTGGGCAGGATGTAGATAAAGGGAATCAGCAGAAACACCTTCCGCAGCAGGGCCAGGAAAAGGGAGCTTTTGGCGTTGCCGATGGCGACAAAGGTCTGCTGACAGCCGATCTGCACGCCCAGGAGACAGACGGCGGCGGTATAAATCCGCAGGGCCGGACGGGCCACTTCCACCAGGGCTGGGGCATCGTTAAAAATTTTGATAAAAAGTTCCGGAAAACACTGTACCGCCAGCCAAAGCATTACGGAAAAGGTGGTGGTGCAGAGGACTTGCAACCGGAAGGCATGACGGACCCGGTCGGCGTTGCCCGCGCCGTAGTTGTAGCTGATGATGGGCTGTGCGCCTTGGGTCAGCCCCTGAAGGGGCAGCATGGAAAACTGCATGACGCTGGAGAGAATGGTCATGGCGCCCACGGCCAGGTCGCCGCCGTATTTTCGGAGGGAGGTGTTGAAGCACACGGCAATGAGGCTTTCCGTGGCCATCATAATAAAGGGCGACAGGCCCAGGGCCAGACTGGGAAGCAATACGGACCAGTTGGGCTTGAGATACCGCAGACGAATGCGGATGGTGGTTTTTTTGCCCGTCAGGAATTTGAGAATCCAAACCATGCTGACGGCCTGGGAGAGAATGGTGGCCAGGGCAGCGCCGCGAACACCCATATGGAATCCAAAAATAAAGATGGGATCAAGGATGATATTGCAGACGGCGCCGATAAGGACCGTCAGCATGCTGGTGACCGTAAAGCCCTGGGCGCTGATAAAGGTGTTCAGGCCCAGTGTTACAAGGACAAAAAGGGTGCCCAGGGAGTACAGCCGCAGGTATTCAAAGCCATACAGCAGCGTATTGTCGGTGTTGCCGGTACCGTCGTTGGCACCGAAGGCCAGCAGCATGGGTTCGGCAAAGAGATAAAAGACGGCGGTCAGCACCACGGACAGAACAACCAGGGTCGAGGTGGCGTTGCCCAGGACCTCCTCGGCCTTGTCGGTCTCGCCTTTGCCCAGATAGATGGAGGCACGGGGCGCGGCGCCCTGACCCGCCAGGGCCGCAAAGGCTGAAATAATCATAATCAGGGGCAGACAGACGCCGACGCCGGTCAGGGCTACCCGGCCCACCGTATCCGTGGGAGCAATGTGGCCGATGTACATACGGTCTACCAGATTATACAGCAGGTTGATGATCTGGGCCGCCACAGCCGGTGCCGCCAACCGCAGGAGCAGCTTGCCGATGGGTTGGGTACCCAGCGCTTCCGTTTGTTTCTGTTGCAAAGGTAACACTTCTTTCCCGGGTCATTGACAAGATACCCGTTGATGGATACAATATAGTTTACACAAAAACTAATTTTTGTCAATATAGTTTACATGACAACCAATTTGCATGGGGTCCACGACTTGGGAGGAACGCGTATGGCCGTCATTGCCATGGAGCATATTACAAAATTCCTGCGAATGCAGAAACAGGCCATTCAGGCCTATAACCGACGGATTGAAGAGACGGCCCATCGGCTGGGGTTGGCCAAGCCTGAGGCCGATGTACTGCTGTTTCTGGCCAATAATCCACAACACAACACCGCCAGGGATGTGGTCCAGTACCGGGGATTCTCCAAGACGTACGTCTCCCGGTCTGTGGAAAGCCTGGTGCGGCAGGAGCTGCTGACTACAGTGCAGTCGGCAGCGGACCGGCGGGTACAGTATCTCTACCTGACTGAGCGGGCCTCTTTGCCGGTGCGTCTGCTGCGGCAGTCCCAGAAGGAATTCTTTCATTTTCTCACGGAAGACCTGAGCGATCAGGAGGTGGCGGTGCTGGAACGGGTATTTCAACAGGTTGACCATAAACTGAGTCTGTTGAAATAATTTCCACAGTTGTTGACAGATGTGGATAAAATTGTGGATATGTGGATAACCCCAAGATATGCGCAAACATATGGTCGAAAACCACGGTATTTAGTGGCTCCACAAGGTGTTTCCACAGATTGTCCACGGTTATCCACAGAGTTCACATAGTTATCCACAAGCAGATGTGAGTAAAAAATGGGGGAAGGAATGAACATAAAACCGGAGTATTCCACAGGGGAAGCATGGACTGTGGATCAAAAAATGATGGAGGAGGCGTTGGCCCTTGCAGCGGCGGCGGCCGCTGAAGGCGAGGTGCCGGTGGGCTGCGTTGTGGCTCTGGGGGACCGCGTTGTGGGACGGGGCCGCAACCGCCGGGAGACGGCGAAGCACGCCCTGGCCCATGCGGAGCTGGAGGCCATCGACGAGGCCTGCCGGACGCTGGGGGGCTGGCGGCTGTGGCAATGTACGCTGTATGTGACGCTGGAGCCTTGCCCCATGTGCGCCGGGGCCATTCTCAACGCCCGGATTCCCCGGGTGGTCTACGGAGCCGAGGACCCCAAGGCCGGTGCCTGCGGCAGCGTCTGCGATCTGTTCTGCATGTCCTTTAACCACCATCCCCGGGCGGAAAAAGGATTGGAACAGGAACGGTGCGCCGAGATTTTAAAAACCTTTTTCCGAGACTTGCGGGACCGGCGGAAACGGGAAAAGACGGAATAGACAAACAGCGCCCGGATTCCACCAGGAATCCGGGCGCTGTTTGTGTCGAGCGGGTCACAGCATGACAATGGCCATAAGCACCGCCGGCTTATCCGTGTGGTTGTAGACACCGTGGGAGTGACCGTCGGAACAATATTCGGCGTCGCCGGTGTGGAGAATGTGGTCCACGCCGTCCTCCTGCAACGTGACGGGGCCGTCCAGGACCACATACAACTCCCCTTCCCCCGTATGGCTGTGCTGGCCCACAGAGGCCCCCGGCTCTACGGTCAGTACGGAGCAGAGGCGGGTTTTGGGCAGCTCATCTTTTGTGAACAGGTGGACAAAAGACAGGGAACCGGTACCACCCTTGAAATTCTCCTGGTGGTCCATGGACATGGATTCTCTGCGCTTGATCATGACGGGTCTTCCTTTCTCTTTTTCGATTTTTTCTGATTTTGCAGCCCCCGCAGCTCGATGATCTGATCGCGGAGGGCGGCGGCGTATTCGTATTCCATCATGCGGGCCGCTTCACGCATCTGCTTTTCCAGCTGAGCAATGGCCTGCTCCCGCTCCCGGCTGGTCATGCGGACGCCGTCCTTTTTCAGGGTTTCCGTGGCGTCCTTGGAAATCTCAATCAGCTCATGGACCGGCTTGCGGATGGTTTTGGGGACAATACCGTGGGCTTCGTTATAGGCGTTCTGGATGGAGCGGCGGCGCTCCGTCTCATCGATGGCGGACCGCATGGCGGCGGTGATCTTGTCGGCGTAGAGGATGACCTGGCCCTCGGCGTTTCTTGCGGCGCGGCCAATGGTCTGAATCAGGCTGGTCTCGGAACGGAGAAAGCCCTCCTTGTCGGCATCCAAAATGGCTACCAGACTGACTTCCGGCAAATCGAGGCCCTCGCGGAGCAGGTTAATACCCACCAGCACATCGAATTTGCCCAGGCGCAGATCCCGGATGATCTCCATACGCTCTATGGCGCCCACATCGGAGTGCATATACCGGACCCGGACGCCGTTGGTGGACAGATACGTGGTCAAATCCTCGGCCATCTTCTTGGTCAACGTGGTAATCAGCGTCCGCTCGTCCTTTTCGGTCCGCAGCTGGATTTCCTCCATCAAATCATCGATCTGCCCCTCGATGGGCCGCACGTCGATTTTCGGGTCCAGCAGGCCCGTGGGCCGGATGACCTGTTCCACAATCTGGCCGGACCGCTCCCGCTCATAGTCGCCTGGGGTGGCGGAAACGTAGATGACCTGATTGATGCGCTCCTCAAATTCCTCAAATTTCAGGGGCCGGTTGTCGAAGGCGCAGGGCAGGCGGAAGCCGTACTCCACCAGACTTTCCTTTCTGGCCCGGTCACCGTTGTACATGGCCCGGACCTGGGGCAGCGTCACATGGCTCTCGTCTACCAACAGCAGAAAATCCTTGGGGAAGTAGTCCAAAAGGGTCATGGGAGCCGAGCCGACCGGACGGCCGGAGATGACCCGGGAATAGTTCTCAATGCCGGAGCAGAATCCCAATTCCTGCATCATTTCCATATCGTAGAGGGTCCGCTGGCGGATGCGCTGGGCCTCCACCAGCTTGTCATGCTCCTCAAAGTATTTGACCCGCTCCCACAGCTCCTTGTCAATCTCCACCAGCGCCTTGGCCATTTTTTCCTTGGGTGTAATGTAGTGGGTGGCCGGGTAGATGGGGACATGGGAGAGCACCTTTTCCGGCATACCGGTGACGGCGTTGATCTGGGAAATGCGGTCGATTTCATCGCCGAAAAATTCCACCCGGATGGCTTTCTCTTTCCAGTAGGCCGGATAGATATCCACGGTGTCGCCCCGGACGCGAAAATGATTTCTTGAAAAATCGATGTCGTTGCGCTCGTAGCGGGATTCCACCAGCCGTTTCTGAAGTTCCGACACCTCCATGGTCATGCCGGGCCGCAGGGAGATCATCATTTTGGCAAAGTCGTCGGGTTCGCCCAAACCGTAGATGCAGCTGACCGACGCCACCACAATGACGTCCCGCCGCTCCAGCAGGGAGCAGGTGGCCGACAGCCGCAGCCGGTCGATCTCATCGTTGGTGGAGGCGTCCTTTTCAATATAGGTGTCCGTGTGGGCAATGTACGCCTCAGGCTGGTAGTAGTCGTAATAGGAGACAAAATATTCCACGGCGTTGTTGGGGAAAAACTCCCGGAACTCGGCGCAGAGCTGAGCGGCCAGCGTCTTGTTGTGGGCCAGCACCAGCGTGGGCCGCTGGACCTGGGCGATGACGTTGGCCATGGTATACGTCTTGCCGGAGCCGGTGACACCCAGCAAAGACTGCTCATGAAGACCGTTTTTGACGCCGGCCACCAGCTGGGCAATGGCTTCCGGCTGATCGCCGGTGGGTTGGTATGGGGCATGGAGTTCAAATTCCAAGGACAGAAACACCTCCTGTAGGATTGTGGGAAACAGACAATCAGGTTGCGGGCGGTTCACCGGACCCGGCGCCGTGGTCCGTCAGCAGACCCAGGTCCATCATGGACACAAAGGAGCCGCCGGCCACAATGATATGGTCGGCCAGACCGATCCCCACAGCGTCCAGGGCTTTCCAAACCCGATGGGTGGTTCGTTCATCCTCCACCGACGGCATGGGTACGTCACTGGTGTGGTTGTGGGCCAATACCACCCAGGTGGCATTACAGGCCAGGGCCACTCGGACAATGGAGCGCACCGATACGCCCGCCGTGTTGACGCTGCCCCGAAACAGCATCCGGCAGTCCCGGGGCTGATAGTTGGCGTCGAGACACAGCAGATATACCACCTCGTCCTGTTCCCCGTGAAAATGGGGCAGCAGGTAGTTGCCGCAGTCGGTGGTGGTGTTCAGGGGCCGGGCCAGACAGGCCCGCTGGACCATGTGATACCGGCCCAGCTCCGGTACCAGATGAATCAGAGCCATGGCCTCCACGGTCATATGGGGAAAGGTTTGCAGCTCCAACGTGGGGGCCTCCAGAATCGAAGCCACGCTGCCATAGTAGTCCAGCAGTTCCGTCGCTGCGGCCTGGGCCGATTCCGGCGGCAAAGCGAAGAGCAGCAGCAGTTCCAGAACCTGCAAATCGTCGTAGTTGTCCAGCCGTCCCAGCCGGTGGAACCGCCGGATGGCCCGACGGCGAAACTCCTCGGGGGTGAGCATGGTCCTCCCTCCTTGGTTACAGGAGTTTTTGCAAATACTTGCCCGTAAAGCTGGCGGGGTTGTCCGCCACCTGTTCCGGCGTGCCTGTGGCGACAATGGTGCCGCCGCCGCTGCCGCCCTCGGGGCCCAGGTCGATGATATGGTCGGCCACCTTGATGACGTCCAGATTGTGCTCAATGACCAGGACCGTGTTGCCCTTGTCTACGAACTGCTGTAGAACGTCGATGAGCTTGTGGACGTCGTACATGTGCAATCCGGTGGTAGGCTCGTCAAGAATATAGATGGTAGAGCCGGTGGAACGCTTGCTCAGTTCCGTGGCCAGCTTGACCCGTTGGGCCTCGCCGCCGGACAGGGTCGTGGAGGACTGGCCCAGCTTTACATAGCCCAATCCCACCTCCACCAGCGTCTCAATCTTCCGGCGGATGCGGGGCAGATTTTCAAAGAATTCCAATGCCTCATCGGCGGTCATGTCCAGCACATCGGCAATGGTCTTGCCGCGATAGCGCACCTCCAGCGTTTCCCGGTTGTACCGCTTGCCGTGGCACACGTCGCAAGGCACATACACATCGGGCAGAAAGTGCATTTCGATTTTTAACAGGCCGTCGCCCTGACAGGCTTCGCAGCGGCCGCCCTTGACGTTGAAGCTGAACCGGCCGGGACCGTAGCCGCGGGCTTTGGCCTCAGTGGTGGCGGCGAACAAATCACGGATATCGTTGAACAGCCCCGTATAGGTGGCGGGGTTGGAGCGGGGCGTCCGGCCGATGGGGCTTTGATCGATGTTGATGACCTTATCGAGATATTCCAGGCCCTCCAGCTTGTCAAACTTACCGGCCCGGAGCCGGGCATGGTTCAGCTTGGTGGCAAGCCGCTTATAGAGAATCTCATTGACCAGGGACGATTTGCCGGAGCCGGACACACCGGTGACACAGGTCAGAGTTCCCAAGGGAATTTCCGCCGTCACATCCTGCAAATTGTTCTCCCGGCAGCCGGTGACCCGCAAAAACCGGCCGTTGCCGGGGCGGCGCTCCTTGGGCACCTCGATTTTTCGGACGCCGGACAGGTATTGGCCCGTCAGAGAGCGGGGCTCGTTCATCAGGTCTTCCACGGAACCGGTGGCCACAATCTCGCCGCCGTGGATACCGGCGTAGGGACCCACATCCACAATATAGTCGGCAGCCCGGATGGTGTCTTCATCGTGTTCTACCACCACCAGCGTGTTGCCCAGGTCCCGGAGCCGTTTCAGCGTTTCCAGCAGCTTGTCATTGTCCCTCTGGTGGAGACCGATGGAGGGTTCGTCGAGAATGTAAAGCACACCCATGAGACTGGAACCGATTTGGGTGGCCAGGCGGATGCGCTGGCTTTCGCCGCCGGACAGGGTGCCGGCGCTGCGGCTCAGCGTCAGATATTGAAGCCCCACCGAATGGAGGAATTCCAGCCGGGCGCAGATCTCCCGGAGAATCTGCTCGGCGATAATAGCCGCGCCGCCCTCCAGCTTGAGGTTCCGCATAAAAGTCAGCCCCTCCACAATGGGCAGCTTGCAGAAATCGGCAATGCGCATGCCGCCTACGGTGACGGCGCGGGAAATCTCACTGAGACGGTCGCCGCCGCAGTCGGGACAGGGCCGGTTGGCCATGCACTCCTCCAGCTCCTTACGGACGTAGTCCGATTGGGTCTCCTGATAGCGGCGCTCCACATTGTGCAGCACGCCCTCAAAGGGCTGTTCCAAAACGCCGTGGCCGTTGCCCCGCTCATAGCACAGCGTCAGTTTTTCCTTGCCGGTACCGTAGAGGATGACCTCCTTGGCCTTGTCCGACAGCTTGGCAAAGGGGGTGTTCAAATCAAAATGATACTGCTTGGCCATGGCCTCGAAATACATCCGGGCGATGGAGTCGTCCTTCATGTTGCCCCAGCCGGACACCTGAAGACAGCCGTCCAGCAGCGACAGGTCCGGGTTGGGCACGATCAGCTCCGGGTCCGCCACCAGCTGGAAGCCCAGGCCCGTGCAGGTGGGACAGGCACCGTAGGGGTTGTTGAAGGAGAACATCCGGGGCGACAGCTCCGGCATGGATACACCGCAGGGTTCACAGGCATAGTTGAGGGAGTACAGAGTATCGCTGTTGTCCGTCAGGTCGTTGACCAGAACAATGCCGCCGGAGTGGGAAACGGCGGTTTCGATGGAATCCGTCAGACGGCGCTCCAGCCCCTCCTTCATAATCAACCGGTCGATGACCACTTCGATGTGGTGCTTCTTGTTCTTTTCCAGGGAAATCTCTTCGGTCAGGTCATAGAGGTTGCCGTCCACACGGACCCGGGAGAAGCCGCCCTTGCGGGCGTCCTCCAACACCTTCTGGTGCTCGCCTTTTTTACCCCGGACCACCGGGGAGAGAATCTGAAAGCGGGTGCCCTCCGGCAGCCGCAGAATCTTGTCCACAATCTGGTCAATGGTCTGCTTTTCAATTTCCCGGCCGCACTTGGGGCAGTGGGGCGTACCGGCTCTGGCCCACAGCAGACGCAAATAGTCATAAATCTCCGTGACGGTGCCAACGGTGGAGCGGGGGTTTTTGGAGGTGGTTTTCTGGTCGATGGAAATGGCGGGGCTGAGACCGTCGATGCTGTCCACATCGGGCTTGTCCATCTGCCCCAGGAACATGCGGGCGTAGGAAGACAGGCTCTCCACGTATCGCCGCTGGCCCTCGGCGTAGATGGTGTCAAAGGCCAGGGACGATTTGCCGGAGCCGGACAGGCCCGTGAAGACCACCAGCTGATCCCGCGGCAGCGTCACATCCACATTTTTCAGGTTGTTTTCCCGGGCGCCCCGGATGGTGATTTGATCTCGCATGGCGTAAAGCTCCTTGCAGTTCTCTTACGTTGTTTTGGTATAGTATTATACCAAAAATCCCGCAGTCTTACAATGAGTAAAACAAAACAAATGTTTGTATAAACAGATATTTGGACCTATCGGGGACTTTTGAGAAATGACAGCACAGCACTTGCGCAATCAGGGGAAACCTCGTATGATGGAAGTACAGAACCAGACACGGACAACAGCGGTAAACACCAGATTGGAAAGGGTGGTTGTGCAGATGAAAAAATCGATTTTCAGGGCAGTTCTTGTATTTGTGGGCTTGTATATTCCGCTGCATCTTGTGGGTGTTTCTCTACGGCTGGACTGGTTCCCGCTGTTTGTCACCGGCGTTGGATGCGGCCTGCTGGGCGCGTGGGTCGGCAGACGGCTGAAACTTTATTCGGGTAAGCAGGCCTATGGCAGAGACTTGGCGGTTTTTCTGGGTCTGTACGCCGCCGTGCTTCTGATCAGTGTGGCGTTGTTTTACACGGCTCCTGGATACGGGGTGGACAGTGCCGTCTTTACGGTTTTTTATTACTTTCCACAAATGCTGATTGTGGAGTTTATGATACCGGCCATCGTGGTTTATTGGGGGCTGCTGTATGTCTGGCGTCTGCGGAAAATAACCGCCGCGCGGATGACTCGTTAATTTCGTGATGCTGCCGCAGGCAGAGAGCATATTGTTCTCTGCCTGCGGCTATTCTTTAAGGTATGGGGCCCATCATGCCCCCGCCCTTGCATAATGGGGGCGATTGTGCTACGATGGTATAGAGTATCGCCTTAGAATGAGTATGAAGTGACAGGAGTTAACTACTATGTCGGAATTGATCACCGAAAAGACATTGGAAGAATACGAAGCCTTTGTACAAAGTTGCCCCAAGGGCAACTTTGCACAGAGCGTTCTATGGGCCAAGCAAAAGCCCATGTGGACCTGGAAGGCCATTGCCACCCGCGGCAAGGACGGCAGCATCAAAGGTACCCTGGCAGTGTTGATCCGCAAGGTGCCGGGCACGCCCTTTACCCTCATGTACGGCTGCCGCGGTCCCGTCTGTGACCCCGCCGACCATGACACCATCAAGGATTTGCTCCAGGGCGCCAAACAGCTTGCCAAGCAGTACAAATCCTATGTCATCAAGCTGGACCCGGATATCCCCTCCTCCAACGAGCAGTTCCGGAACTTCATGCTGGGCCAGGGCTTCCGGCTCAAGGAGGGCGGCAAGAATTTTGAAGCCATCCAGCCCCGATATGTCTTCCGTCTCAACGTGGAGGGCAAGACGGAGGAAGAGGTCATGGCGGGGTTCCACCAGAAATGGAGATACAACATCCGCGTGGCCCAGCGCAAGGGCGTAGAGGTGAAGATCTGCGGCAAAGAGATGGTGCCGGACTTCGCCCGCATCATGCTGGAAACTGGTGTTCGCGACGGCTTTGTGACCCGTCAGCCGGAATACTTTGCCCAGATGCTGGACAATCTCGGCGAGCACTGCCGTCTCTATATGGCGTTCTACGAGGGCAAACCCATTGCCGGTACTCTGGCCATCCACTACGGCGACAAGGTGTGGTATCTGTACGGCGCGTCCTCCAACGAGCACCGCAACCTCATGCCCAACTATCTGCTCCAGTGGAACATGATTCAGTGGGCCATCGAGACCGGCTGCCGCATCTACGACTTCCGCGGCGTGTCCGGCGACGTCAGTGAGGACAACCCCCTCTATGGTCTTTACAAGTTCAAGAAGGGCTTCGGCGGCGACTTTACCGAGTTCGTCGGTGAGATGGACCTGGTTCTCAACAAGCCCGTCTATTTTGCCGTGGAACACGGCACCAACGTCCTCAAGGACGTCCGCAAGAAGGTCTATCTGCTGAAGAACCGCAAGTGACCGGCCATGAAAAACAGAGAGAGACTCCCGCAGCTTCTGCTGCTGGTACTGCTGCTGGCCTTTTTCCTGGTGCAGCTGCCCCATCTCAATAACGCCCCCTGGGAGTATTACGACAGCTGGCGGCAGACCGACACCTATACCCTGGCCCAGAATTTCGTCCGCTACGACGGCAACCCGTTCCATCCGCAGTTCAACTATGATGGCACCGGCGACAACTTCGTGCAGCTGGAACTGCAAATTCTGCCCTGGCTGGCATCCCTGATCTACCGTATGATGGGCGACGACCCCTACTGGGTCATGCGGCTGATGAGTATGCTGTGTTTCCTGGGCTCGGCCGTGTTTGTCTATGCCCTGGGGGGACGAATGCTGAAAACGCCCTGGGCCGGTCTGGCGGCTGCGGCGGTTTATCTGGTTCTGCCCATCAACGTCCTCTATGGCCGGGCCATTATGCCCGAGTCCGTGGCCCTTTTGTTCTACACCGGGGCCGTGTGGTTATTCCTCCGATGGTATGAGGAGAACAGGACCCCTTCCCTGCTGATTTCAGCGGTGTTTATGGCAATTGCCATCATGGAGAAGACGCCGACGGCGTTTGCCGGCCTGATGATTGTGGTGCTGTACTTTGTCAAGTGCCGGACAAAAACCTTCCGGGACTGGCGGTTCTATGCCTACGGCGTGATATCCCTGGGGATTCCCCTGCTGTACTACTGGGTAGCGGCCCAGATCGCCACCTTTACCTTTGTGGAGGGCATCGCGGAAAACCACATCTTCACCAAGATGTTTACGGCCCTGTTCACGCCGGAGGCCCGGCAGTTTTTCGATACCCAGCTCCCCTACTTCTTCACCTGGCCTGCCGTCTTTGCGGCGGTTGTGGGGCTGGTCTTGTGCCTGATTCGGCGGCGGGGGGCGCTATCCCTGTGGGCCATTGCCATGATTCTGGAAGCGGCCACCATTGTGGCGGTCATTCGCCTGGGTTACTATCTGATTTTCCTGTCCCCCCTGGTGGCGCTGCTGACGGCGGCCTGGGTGCCGGAGCTGGCCCGTTTCCGCAAGGCCGGATGGGCGGCGGCAACGGCGGTGGTCTGCGCGGTGGCGGCTTTTGCCGGGTGGCACAGCCTGGAAACGGCCCGGACCGTGGTGGACGTCAAGGACACCATCACCCAACAGGCGGAGATCATTCAAAGCGTGACGGCGAAGGGCGATTGCGTGGCCATTGCTGCTTCGGACCCGGTTTTGCTGGGGGCCTGTGAGCGCATGGGATACCGGGCCAACATCCGTTATTATGATTACATCCCCACAGAACCGGCGGCGGAGCTGGATTACTACCGCAATCACGGCGTCCGGTGGTTCATCGCCCCCGGCGGACAGGTGGCGGGACAGGACGGCGAAGCGTATATGCAACTGCTCCGGGACACCTGTGAGACTGCATGGGATGACGAATTGTGTACCATTTTTGATCTGGAGGCGGCCAAATGATGCAAGGGCTGTTACAGCGATATCGAAAATTACCGCCCATGGCAAAATATCTGGCGATCTCCGTTTTTGTGACGGTCATTGACACGGTGGTGGTGTGGATTTTATCCATGCAGTTGTCGGTGAATCTGACGGCGGCCAACACCGCCGGCGTCATTGTGGGTCAGATCATCCACTATACCATGGCATCGGGGCAAGTCTTCGACATGGAGTTCGGGCCCATTGGCGCCGTGATCTATTTCGGCACGTTTGTCCTGGGACTGCTGCTGGCCAACTGGATTATTACCACGGCGTTCAGCTTCAGCGTGGGACTGCTGGGCGATCATCTGGCCTTTTTGTTTGCCAAGGGCTGCTCCATTGTGGGCCCCTTCTTTGCACTGTATTTCCTTAGAAAATTCCTGTATGGATTGGTAAAAAGGAGAAAAAACCAATGAATACCATGTTTGCCTGCCTGCCCTGCTACAACGAGGAGCAGAATATTGTCCCTCTGGTGGAGGGTTGGCTGGCCCAGGAGGACCAGCTCCAGCGCCGCGGCTACCGGCTGGAAGTGGTGGCGATTGACGATAAAAGCACCGACGCCACCTTGGAGAAGATGCAGGCTCTGGCGGCGGAGCATCCCCAGGTCACTGTGGTGGCCCACCCGGAAAACCGGAACCTGGGCGGCGGCCTCAACACCGCCGTGGACTATGTGTTGTCCCATGGCGGGCCCGGCGACGTCATGGCCGTCATGGACGGCGACAACACCCACGACCCCTGTTACGTCCATGCTATGCTGGACAAGCTGCGGAGCGCCGACGTGGTCATCGCGTCCCGGTATCAGTCGGGGGCGGAAATCCACGGTGTACCCCGCCACCGGCTGTTCCTCAGCGACGGGGCCAAGGCCTACTATACCATGATGCTCTCGGTGCCAAAGGTCCGGGATTATACCTGCGGTTACCGGCTTTATAAGTTCGCGGCTTTGCAGAAGGCACGGCAGCAGTACGGCAGCCGCCTGATCACTCAGCGGTCCTTTGCCTGCATGATGGAGCTGCTCTATAAGCTCCACCGCTGCGGCTGCACCTTTGATGAGGTGCCCTTCTCTCTGCGCTACGACAATAAGGGCGGCGAGAGCAAAATGCGGGTCCTGCGGACCATGAAGGACAGTCTGAAAACGGCCTGGCTCCTGCGCCGGGATAAACTGTAATCCATCACCAGAAGGAGGGGTAGGCCATGCGGGCCTATGTAGTAGAGAAAGAGACGCTGCAAAGCAATATCCGGGCCATTTTGCAGCGGGCCGGAGATGTGCCGGTGTGGGCTGTCCTCAAGGGCGACGGCTACGGCCTGGGGATCGTGCCCTTTGCCAAAATGCTGCGGGAGCAGGGCGTCACCCACTTCTGCGTCACAGAACTGCGGGAGGCCAAGGCGCTGCGCCAGGCGGGCTTTACAGAGGAAGCCATTCTGATGCTACAGCCCACGGTGGAGCGGGAGATTCTGGAGCAGCTTCTGGACCTCCATGTGATTTGCACCGTGTCCAGCCGCGACGACGCCGTGGTGCTCAACGGCATTGCCAACGAGAAAGACATGGTGGCCGAGGCCCACATTAAAATCGACGTGGGGATGGGCCGCTACGGCTTTCTCCCCAAGGAGATGGACAAGATCCTCTCCATCTATGAGTATATGGACGGCATTGCCGTCTCCGGCATTTATACCCACTTCCCTATGGCCTTCTGCTCGGAGAAAAAAACCCGGGAGCAGTTTGAACAGTTTACCTATGTCTTGGACCAGATCACCGGCCGGGGATTTGAGACGGGAACGCCCCACTGCTGCAACTCGGCGGCGTTCTTCCGCTGGAAGGATATGTACCTGGGCGGCGTCCGTATTGGCTCGGCCTGGCTGGGCCGCATCAATGTCCGGGGCCATAACCTGCGGCGGGTGGGCTACTGCGTAGCCCGGGTCCAAGAGATTCATTGGGTGCCAAAAGGCGGCACCACCGGCTATGGCGGTGCGTGGCGGGCCAAAAAGCCTACGCGGCTGGCAGCGGTGCCCGTGGGCTGGTATCACGGTTTCGGCGTGGAGTATGGCCGGGACAGCTTCCGGTTCCGGGACTGCATCCGGGGCAGCCTGTCGCTTCTCAAGGTGTTTTTGCAGCGAAAAAAATTGACAGTCCGCATCGGCGACCAACGGTGTCCCGTTCGGGGCCATGTGGGGATGCTCCACTGTATGGTGGATGTGACCGACGTGGACTGCCATGCCGGGGACCCGGTGCTGTTGGATATCAACCCTTTGGTGCAGAAAGGCATGGATGTCGTATTCCGCTGAACCACATCCTTGAACAACGGTGTGCCGGGGATATCATGCGTTCTGCGGCAGGAGTACTTCATTTCATACAGTATCGCCAACAAGTGTATGCTTGTTGGCGATTTTTTGTCAGGCGTTTTTTGAAAATGGAGTAACAACACGTATAGAGAAACGGCTTTCCGGAGGAACCATGCTGCCGCTGCTGGTGCGGCTTGCCCTGCCTCTACCGCGCAGAGGGCGGCGCACAGGGGGTATCTCCAGGGCAGCTACTTACAAAATTCCGAATCCTGGATAACAAGAAAAATCTTGACAGACGGAAATGCTTGCGATACACTCGATACGAAAAACAGTTTTCGTGTGCGACTGCGAGAAAAGGCTGTGAAGGTGCGCCGACTTGTCCCGCAATTTAGGGATGGCGGCGCGCTTTTTTGACGCGTGTACGCACGAAGAGCCACAGAGAGTATCAAAAAAGCTGTGACCCAACAAGATGAGAAAGGATAGTGAATGATGTTCTCTTTTGGTAGCAAGCAAACCATAGATGCTCTGCGGAACATCTCCTTTGATGTGTTTACCGATGTGCAGCAGATTCCTACGAGCTTGCAGCTGCCCAATGGCGGCGCGCTGCAAACGGAACTCAATCGGGTGCTGGAGCTGTATCACCAGAGGATTCAATGGGAAAGCAACAATGTACATCTGGTGAATCAGACCATTTCCTCCGGCCTGTGGAATATGGATATTGGTCCGGGCAATCAAGTGACGGCGGCCTATTGGTCCGACGATTTCCGCCATATGATTGGCTATAACAGCGTGCAGGACTTCCCCGACCGGCTGGAATCCTGGTCCGATCTGCTCCATCCGGAGGATAAGGACCGGACGTTGCAGATGTTTGTCCAGACGCTGGCGGACACCACAGGCAGAACCAGGTATGACTTGGAGTACCGTCTGAAAACAAGGGACCGGGGCTACCGTTGGTACCGGGCGGCGGGCAACGTGCAGCGAAACCAGGAGGGCCGGGCCGTCCAGTTCATCGGCATTTTTGTGGACGTCAACGACGAGCACCAGCGAAAGGTGGAGTTGGACCGTGTGCTCCGGCGCTATGCAGCCATTGACTACGTGACCACCCAGGGTTCTTTCTATATCAAACTGTACCGCAATACCCTGAAAGCGCCGGAAAATGTGGTCTGGTTTTCAGACCCGTTCCGCAAGCAGCTGGGCTTTATGGGAGAGACGGACTTCCCCAATCAGCTGAACCAGTGGCTGGACCGGATTCACCCGGAGGATTTGCCCGGATTCCTTCAGGAGGTCAACAGCTGCATTTCCCAGCAAAACGGCCTGTTTGAGACGGAGTACCGCATTCAGCATCAAAATGGAACGTATCTGTGGGTCCACGCCGTCATCCGCGTGGGCAAGGAGCAGAATGACCGGGAGCTGTCCATGGTGGGGGTCATCAGCGATATCACCCAGCTGCACAATACCCGGGAACTGGTGGAGCAAAACATGAACACCCATGTCCGCACCTTGGGGGATTGTCTGGAAAAAATCAACCAGATGATCGGGGAAAATACGGAGGCCATGCAGCAGGTCATGAATCGGCAGGCTGAACTGGCCCAGATTTTGAAGGATTCCCAGGAACAGATGGAGCAGACGGCCAGCGCCGTCAGTGCCATTCAGAATATTTCCCGCCAGACGAATCTCCTGTCCCTCAATGCCTCTGTGGAGGCGGCCCGGGCCGGAGCCGCAGGCAAGGGATTTGCTGTGGTGGCCGACGAGGTGCGCAGTCTGGCACAGAACAGCGATACAGTGTCCAAGGAAATTTCCACGGACCTGAATCAAATGCAGCAGTACGTACAAAATGTGGCCCAGCAGTTTGAGCTGCTCAATGAGGAAATTGCCAATCAGGACAAAAAAATGTCCACCATTGGTCAGGTTGTGGAGGAGATCGACAGCACTGTATCCGATGTAAAAAAGGTTTTGGACACCCTGCTGGACCAGTGACAGCTCCTGGGCCGTCAGAACACGACAAAACGAGAGACCCCCAACTTTGGGGGCCTCTCGTTTGCTTTTTTTGGACTGTCTTGCCGGTATGGCAGAAAGAACGTCCGGTGCGGAATGGATCATTCCGCACCGGACGGCAAAAGGACTGACAGCGTTTACTTTCTGGGGTTCTTGATATTGGCCTGCGCAGCAGCCAGTCTGGCAATGGGCACGCGGAAGGGGCTGCAGGAAACGTAGGTCAAGCCCACGTTGTGGCAGAACTCCACGGTGCTGGGATCGCCGCCCTGCTCGCCGCAGATACCCAGCTTGATGTCGGGGCGGGTCTTGCGGCCCAGTTCACAGGCCATCTCCACCAGACGGCCTACACCGGCCTGGTCCAGCTTGGAGAAGGGATCGGACTCATAAATCTTGTTGTCATAGTAGCTGGCCAGGAACTTGCCGGCATCGTCACGGGAGAAGCCGAAGGTCATCTGGGTCAGGTCGTTGGTGCCGAAGGAGAAGAATTCGGCCTCCTTGGCAATGTCATCGGCAGTCAGTGCCGCACGGGGAATCTCAATCATGGTGCCGACCTTGTAGTGCATATCGGAACCGGCTTCCTTGATGAGCTTCTGGGCCGTGGCGTCGATGACGTTTTTGACGTAAGCCAGTTCGCGGGCCTCGCCAACCAGGGGAACCATGATCTCCGGCTCGATCTGCCAGGCGGGACGGCGGCTGCGGACGGCCAGAGCTGCCTTGATGATGGCGGAGGTCTGCATCCGGGCGATTTCGGGGAAGGTCACGTCCAGACGGCAGCCGCGATGGCCCATCATGGGGTTAAACTCGTGGAGAGAGTGGACCACATTGGTCAGATGCTCCACGGTGATGTTCATTTCCTTGGCCAGTGCTTCAATATCGGCGGGGTCCGTGGGAACGAACTCATGCAGCGGGGGGTCCAGGAGACGGATGGTGACCGGGCGGCCCTTCATGGCCTCGTAGATGGCCTCAAAGTCGGCCTGCTGCATGGGCTCCAGCTTGCTCAGCGCCTTCTCACGCTGCTCCACCGTGTCGGAGACGATCATCTGGCGGATGGCGGAAATGCGGTCGGGGTCAAAGAACATATGCTCGGTACGGCACAGGCCGATGCCCTCGGCGCCAAAGTTGACAGCCTGACGGGCGTCCTTGGGGGTGTCGGCGTTGGTACGGACCTGCAGAGCGCGGAACTTGTCGGCCCAGGCCATGATGCGGCCAAACTCACCGGAGATTTCGGCCTCGGCTGTGTGGAGCCGCTCGCCGTAGATGTTGCCGGTGGAGCCGTCGAGGGAGATCCAGTCGCCCTCCTTGTAGACCTTGCCGCCCAGCTCAAACTTCTTGTTGGCCTCGTCCATCTTGATGGCGCCGCAGCCGGAGACGCAGCAGGTACCCATACCACGGGCCACAACGGCGGCGTGGGAGGTCATACCGCCGCGGACCGTCAGGATGCCGCGGGCGTAGTGCATGCCTTCAATGTCCTCGGGAGAGGTTTCCAGACGCACCAGAATGACCTTCTCGCCCTTATCCACCCAGGTGACCACGTCATCGGCGGTGAAGACAATACGGCCAGCGGCAGCGCCGGGAGAGGCGGCCAGACCCTGGCCGATGGGCTTGGCGCGTTCCAGTTCCTCCTTGGGGAAGGTGGGATGCAGCAGGGCGTCCAGGCTCTTGGGGTCAATCATGGCCACGGCTTCCTGCTCGGTGATCATGCCTTCGTCCACCAGGTCGCAGGCAATCTTCAAAGCGGCGGCGGCGGTGCGCTTGCCGTTACGGGTCTGGAGCATGAAGAGCTTCTTGTTCTCAATGGTGAACTCCATGTCCTGCATGTCGCGGTAATGGTACTCCAGCTTGTGGCAGATATCCACAAACTGATCATAGACCTCAGGCATGACGTCTTTCAGCTGGTCAATGGTCTGGGGTGTACGGACGCCGGCCACCACGTCTTCGCCCTGGGCGTTCATGAGGAACTCACCGAAGAGCTTCTTTTCGCCGGTGGCGGGGTTACGGGTAAAGGCAACGCCGGTGCCGGAGGTGTCGCCCATGTTGCCGAAAACCATCTCCTGGACGTTGACTGCGGTACCCCAGGAGGAAGGAATGTCGTTCATGCGGCGGTAGTAAATGGCACGGGGGTTGTCCCAGGAACGGAACACGGCCTTGACGGCGCCCATGAGCTGCTCCTTGGGGTCCTGGGGGAACTCCTCGCCCAGCTTGGTGCGGTACTCGGCCTTGAACATCTCGGCCAGTTCCTTCAGGTCCTTGGCCGTCAGCTCGGTATCCTGGGTAACGCCGCGCTTCTCCTTCATCTCATCGATGAGCTGCTCAAAATACTTCTTGCCCACCTCCATGACCACGTCGGAGTACATCTGGATAAAGCGGCGGTAGGAATCGTAGGCAAACCGGGGGTTCTTGGTCTTCTTGGCGAAGGCTTCCACCACCTCGTCGTTGAGGCCCAGATTCAGGATGGTGTCCATCATGCCGGGCATGGAGGCCCGGGCGCCGGAGCGGACGGAAACCAGCAGCGGATTGGTCATGGAGCCGAACTGCTTGCCGGTGATCTCCTCCAGCTTTTTGATATATTCCATAATCTGACCTTCAATCTCGGGATTGATGGTCCGGTCATCGGCATAGTACTGGGTGCAGGCCTCGGTGCTGATGGTGAAGCCGCGAGGCACGGGCATACCCATGCTGGTCATTTCCGCCAGGTTGGCGCCCTTGCCGCCCAGCAATTCGCGCATGCTACCATTGCCCTCGGAGAACAGGTAGATGTATTTGGTGGACATAGTTTTCATTGACCCCTTTCCATATCTAGGGAGCGTTGTACTTCCTGGAAGTGCAAAAAATGATTTTAACAAAAGGAGTATAACACACGGCCCACCGTTTGAAAACCGCAGAAGTGGAATTTTATCAAACATTGTGCAATGTTTTTAAAAACGTGCTCATATACAGCGGGGAATGGACAATATCACGAAAAAGTAGGCGAAATGCTGCAAATGAAACTGTAATTTTTGTATAAAACATAGCAGAAACAGAATTTTTTTTGGAAATAAATACGGAAAACATTTTCAGGATTATATAAAATACACAAAAAACGTTTCGCTCTTTTGTTCGTCATGCTGCATTTCAATTTCGGCGTTTTTCGGATTTTCTGCGAAAAACAATTTGGCGGTCCGCCACGGCGTCGCCGCTGCCGTATTTGACAAGAAAAGCGTCAGCGGGTACAATAACAACAGTCTTCCGGTCACAGATCGGATATAGTGAGGAACCGACGATGAAGCAATATTGGAAACGTATCATGGCAGCGGCGACGCTGACGGCGGCGCTGGTGGGTACCGTGTGGGCTGCCGGCGGCACCGGCGATGACCCGGTCATTTCCCTGAGCTATTTAGAACAGAAATTTACACCCCAGCTGGAAGCAGACGTGCAGCAAGTCCTTTATGACGGTCTGGGGACCGTTTACGGCGACCAGCTTCGAACCGCAGTGGACAGCTATGCCGCTGTGCGCCTGTCGGCCCAGAAGCAGCAGTCCGCGGTACAGCAGAAGGGCGAGGGTGTGCTGCTGCTGAAACAGGGCGACATGCTGACAGCCGCGCCGGGTTGCAAGGTGACAGTAAAAAACGGCTCCCTGATGGCCGACACCTCCTATCTGGTGGATGTCACCGGCGGCAGCGTGGCGGCCAAGTACGCTGTTTTGACGCCGGGCCGCCTTTATATGATGGGCGATACGGCCACGGGGGAACTGAAGGTGCAGTCGGCTACCTGTGAAGTGACGGTCAACGGCAGTTACAGCCTGTCGCCGTCGGACAGTGTGGATTATGGTTCCCGGGTCCGGGCGCTGGAGCAGATGGGACTGTTCCTCGGAACCAATACGGGATTTCAGCTGGAATCTACGGCAGATCGGGCCCAGGGGCTTGTCATGTTTTTGCGGCTGCTGGGGCTGGAGGATGAAGCGTTGGCCTACACAGGCTCCTGCCCGTTTACGGACGTGAAAGACCATTGGGCGGAGCGGTATGTGGCCTATGGCTACAGCCAGGGGCTCACCGGCGGCACCTCCCCAACGACCTTTTCTCCCAACTCTAAAATTACTTGCCAGCAGTACGCCACGTTCCTGCTGCGGGCCTTGGGTTATACGGAGAATGAGGATTTCACCTATGCCAACGCGGTCAATGATCTGACGGAGAAAGGGATTCTGACAGCGGCGGAGAGCCGCGGCCTGTCCTCCGGGGACTTTGCCCGGTATAAGATGGCCTATCTGTCCTTTGCGGGCCTCTTCGGGGTGGACCAGGAGCAGGGCGGCCTGTTGATGAATGATCTGGTGGAAAGCGGCGCCGTCACGCGGCAGCAGTTGGCCCAGGGACTGGCCCAGGTCACCGGCGGGAAAATTTCCTGACGGCACCTTTCACACTTTGAAGCCTCCCACATACCATGGAATGAGCGGCAAAGCTCCTCAAAATTTCATTGGGAGGTAACGACTATGTCCTGTAATTCTATGTCCTGCGGTTCTTCCGGTATCTTTGCCTTTGGCAACAGCTGGTGGTGGATCATCCTGTTGATCATCATTGTCCTGTGCTGGGGCAACAACGGTTGCGGCTGCAATACCAACAACTGCGGCTGCGGCAACAGCAACGACTGCGGCTGCTGCTAAAGTCCATACCCAAGGGGCGCTGTCTTCGGGCAGCGCCCCTTTCCAATTTTATTGGGTAGCCATTATAAAAAATCTAGAAATAAAAGTTTTTACTACAAAAGAACTGAGGGGTTCAGGGACAGCGCCCCGGTCGCGCCTCGCAAGGCGCGAAATCCCGTGTACCGCCTGAGCCAAGTCTTTACAAATCACGGAAAATCCGATATACTATTTATTTAGAATGGAATAAACCTTGCTTTTTTGAGGTGAAATATGACAGATTTAAGCAAAATCCGCAACTTCTCCATTGTAGCCCATATCGACCACGGAAAATCCACTCTGGCCGACCGGCTGCTGGAGGAATGCGACACCATTGACAAGCGGGAGATGGAGGATCAGATTCTGGACTCCATGGAGCTGGAACGGGAACGTGGCATCACCATCAAGGCCCGGGCTGTCCGGCTGGACTACAAGGCCGACGACGGTGAGAACTATGTGCTGAACCTGATCGACACCCCGGGACATGTGGACTTCAACTACGAGGTATCCCGGAGCCTGAAAGCCTGCGAGGGCGCGGTGCTGGTGGTGGACGCCTCCCAGGGCATTGAGGCCCAGACGCTGGCCAATACCTATCTGGCCATCGATGAGGGTCTGGAGGTCCTGCCGGTGGTCAATAAAATCGACCTGCCCGCCGCCCGGCCCCAGGAGGTCAAGCAGGAGGTAGAAGACGTCATCGGCCTGCCCGCCATGGACGCGCCGGAGATTTCCGCGAAAAACGGCACCAACATCCACAGCGTCCTGGAGATGATTGTCCGGGATGTGCCGGCCCCTCGGGGCGACCGGGATGCCCCGCTACAGGCCTTGATCTTTGACAGCCAGTATGACTCCTATCGGGGCGTCATCGTCTATCTGCGCGTGTTTAACGGTGTTGTGAAGCCCGGTATGGATGTGAAGATGATGGCAACCGGTGCTGTTTACAAGGTGGTGGAGGTAGGCTATCTGAGCCCCCTGGGCATGATTCCCACGACGGCCCTGGGCGCCGGTGAGGTCGGCTATCTGACGGCCTCCATCAAGAATGTCTCCGACACCCGGGTGGGCGATACGGTGACCGGTGAGGAAAACCCCACGCCGGAGGCGCTGCCCGGTTATAAGACGGTCCAACCCATGGTGTTTGCCGGTATCTACCCTGCTGACGGCAGCAAGTACGGCGACCTGCGGGACGCTCTGGAAAAACTTCAGCTCAACGACGCTTCCATGAGTTTTGTTCAGGAGAGTTCCATCGCTTTGGGCTTTGGTTTCCGCTGCGGCTTCCTGGGCCTGCTCCATATGGAGATCATTATGGAACGGCTGGAACGAGAGTATAATCTGGATTTGATCACCACGGCTCCCAACGTCGTGTATCATATCACCAAGACCAACGGCGAAAAGCTGGAGGTCTATACGCCGCTGAACTACCCGGACCCGGCGGAGATTGAGCAGGCCGAGGAACCGTTCGTCAAGGCCAGCATCATCACGCCCCAGGAGTACGTGGGCAATATTATGGAACTGTGTCAGCAGCGGCGCGGCGACTATAAGGACATGCAGTATTTGGACGCCAACCGCGTGGAACTTCACTACGAGATGCCGCTCAATGAGATCATCTACGACTTCTTCGATTCGCTGAAATCCCGGACCCGTGGCTATGCGTCGCTGGATTACGAATTGTGCGGCTACCGGCCCAGTAAGCTGGTGAAGCTGGATATTCTCCTCAACGGCGAGATTGTGGACGCCCTGAGCTTCATCCTTTTCGCGGATAACGCTTATCCCCGGGCCAGAAAAATCTGCGAGCGGCTCAAGGAGAATATTCCCCGTCAGATGTTTGAGATTCCGGTCCAGGCAGCCATCGGCGGCAAGGTCATTGCCCGTGAGACCATCAAGGCCCTGCGCAAGGACGTTCTGGCCAAGTGCTACGGCGGCGATATCACCAGAAAGAAGAAGCTGCTGGAGAAGCAGAAGGAGGGCAAGAAGCGCATGCGCTCCTTCGGTACCGTGTCGGTGCCGTCGGAAGCCTTTATGGCCGTCCTGAAGCTGGACAACGACTGAGGAGGGACCATGAAAACCGTTACCGTCTACACCGACGGCGCTTGCTCCGGCAACCCCGGCCCCGGCGGCTGGGGGGCCATCCTGGAATATGGCCCCCATGTCCGGGAACTGTCCGGCGGCGAGGCCCAGACCACCAACAACCGTATGGAGCTGACCGCCGTCATTGTGGCGCTGGAAAAGCTGAAAGAGCCCTGCATTGTGGAACTGTACAGCGATTCCAAGTATGTGCTGGACTCCCTGGAAAAGGGATGGGTCTACAACTGGGAGAAGAACAACTGGGTCAAAAAGGACAAAAAGCCCGCTCTCAATGCGGACCTCTGGCAGCAGCTTTTAGTGCAGATCCGCCGCCATACGGTCCATTTCCATTGGGTCAAGGGCCATGCCGATAATCCGAAAAATAACCGTTGTGACCAGTTGGCCGTGGCTGAAAGTAAGAAATTTTAAGCAAAAGCCAAAAAACTCTAAAGCAAAAAGGCCGCCGTCCCCACCCCATAGCGGGTGGCGGACGGCAGCTTTTTTGCTGTAATATTGTTTTGCCTCTCTCTGTTCCAAACCAGAGATGCGGCCTGCCGGAGCGGGCGGGATCAATGGGATACAGGGTGGAAGGAGAAATGAGGTAGGTAAACAGAGGTTGGAATATGGGTAGGGAAACAAAGAAGAAGCAGGTTGGGAAACTGGTGCAACAGGGATACTCCGCTCCGGCAGGTCGCGGAGAGGGGCTGTTACAGGGCTTCCAGACGGTGAACGGCATCGACCAACAGCGCGGCGGCGCCATCCAGCGTAAAGCGGCCCGTGTCCACGGTCATGTGATAATTGGAGGCGTCGCCCCACTTGCGCTGGGTAAAGAAATTGTAGTATTCCGAACGCATCTTATCTTCTTTTTTGATGGTCTTGTCGGTCAGCTCACTGGGGATGCCATAGTATTTGACCAGGCGTTCACGGCGAACTTCGGTAGAAGCCGTTACAAAGACGTTGAAGCAATCGTGCTGTTCCTGGAGCACATAGTCCGCGCACCGTCCGACAATGACGCAGTCGCCATCCTGGGCCACGCGGCGAATGACGTCGAACTGGGCGAATGCCAACTTCTGATTCAACGGCAGGGCGTCGGTGACAGGCATGGTGGCATAGAGGAAAGTGCTGTACAACAAGGACCCGGCAGGCCGCTCGTCAAAGTGGCTCACCACATCCTCATGCATGCCGCTCTCCCGGGCTGCAATCTTCAAAAGCTCCCGGTCATAGAAGCGGTAACCCAGCAGCTTGGCCAGCTTTTCGCCCACCATACGGCCACCGGAGCCGTATTTACGGTCAATGGTAATAATCATAGGACAATCCCCCTTTGCTACCTATAGTATACGGCAAATGGTGGAATATTACAAGATTTATTTTGAATTTCCACAAAACTTATGAATATTTAACAAATGGTCGAATGCAGTCCAATCGCGTCGAAACCGAGGGCGGCAGAATGTTACGGTTTCATTACAAGTTAGCCGATTTTATTGACGAAAGGTTAAAAAACGGGGTATACTGACTGTGCTGCCGGGGATTCCCTGTGGCAGAAATTTGAAATCATTACAAGGAGGTCCCGCCGTGAAAACCCTACGACGTTGTTTTCTCGCATTGACATTGGCTCTCGCTCTGTCCGCAGGCGCTGCGGCGGTGGAGACGTCCGCCTTTGACTTTACCGACTGGAATCAGGTGGATTATCAGTCCCAGGTATCCATACTCACATCTCTGGGCGTGGTCGGCGGTTATGCCGACAACAGTTTCCGCCCCGATGACCCCATTACCCGCGCAGAGATTGCCAAGATTGTCTCGTTTCTGCGGGAAGACACTGTGCCGCAGTATACCACCAGCAGCTACACCGATACAGCCGATACCTGGGCCGGTGACTATATTGAATACTGTTCCCAGCTGGGCATTCTGGCCGGATATAACGGGCAGTTCCGCCCAAAGGACTATGTGACGGCCCGGGAGCTGGCCAAGGCATTGCTGGTGGTCCTGGGCCAGGACAGCAGCGCCTATGTGGGGGATGGCTGGGCCGAGGCCGTGGACGAGGATGCCGATGCCTTGGGTATTTACAACGGCTACACGTTGGCGCGGGATCTGTATGTGACGCGCCAGCAGGCCTGTCTTCTGATCAGCAACGCTCTGCAATGCCCCGTGCAGGTGGAGCAGCGGGACGGCAGTATGGTGTACATATTGGATGAAATGATGGAGCCGCTCTCACTGCTGCAATATCGCTTTAAGGTCATTCCCGTGGTGGGTGTTGTGGAGGCCAACGCACAGGTGGACCTGCGGGGCGGCAGCTCGCTGGAGGGCAACCTGCTGCACATCGCCGGATATACCAAGGACTTTCAGGTCAGCGAAGAGGTGGCCAACGATATGTCGTTGGTGGGGTGCAATGTGACGGTTTATGCCCGATTTTTTGAGGATTATAACCGCATTTACGGTGTTCCCCAGGTCGTGAAGGACACGGGTTACAGCGCCGGAAATCTCCACCCCTCCGAGCTGCCCGTGGTGATGGAGTACGGCAACCTGCAATTCGGCAACGACACTACCTATTATATCAATTACGAGCGAGTCAATCGTGCGGCCATTGATCAGCTGCAGCCACAGGATGTGCTGAGCATTTTTGATTATCAGGGCGATAATATTATCGATCTGGTTTTGGTATCCCGGACGGCGGCGGCTGAGTCCACCCCGGAGGACGATGCTACGGCGGCACATTCTTAATCACTTTGAACTGTAAAAATCCCGTTGTTTCCACTGGAAACAACGGGATTTCTGTATATTTCTTAATTACTTCTTTTCAATGACCTCAATACCGCCCAGGTACTTGCGCAGGACCTCAGGGACGACAATAGAACCGTCGGCCCGCTGATTCTGCTCCACCATGGCGGGGAAAATCCGGCTGGTGGCCAGACCGGAACCATTGAGGGTGTGGACAAACTCGGGCTTGCCGGTGGCTTCGCGGCGGAAGCGGATATTGCCGCGGCGGGCCTGATAGTCCCGTGCGTTGGATACGGAGGAAACCTCCTTGTAGCCGTTCATGGAGGGAATCTGAATCTCGATGTCGTAGGTGCGGGCCATGGAAGCCGAACAGTCACCGGCGGCCAGCTTCACGGTGCGGAAGTGGAAGCCCAGGCCTTTGACGAGGTTTTCTGCCTTGGTGACCAGCTCCTCAAAGGCTTCGTCGGACTTCTCCGGCAGAGTGTACTGGAACATCTCGATCTTGTTGAACTGATGACCACGGACCATACCGCGCTCGTCGGCACGATGGGAACCGGCTTCGCGACGGAAGCAGGGCGTATACGCAAAGAACTTCCGGGGCAGCATGGACTCCGGCAAAATCTCATCGCGATACAGGGAGGCCAGGGCCGTCTCGGCTGTGGGCAGCATAAAGTGCATCCGGTCGTCGGTGGGATTCTCGATCTTGTACACCTCATCGGCGAATTTGGGGAACTGACCGGCGGTTTCACCACACTTGTATTCGAGCATATGGGGCAGCATCACCATCTCATAGCCGTCGGCCAAATGGCAGTCCATAAAGTAGTTGAGCAGAGCCCACTCCAGACGGGCGCCCATGCCCTTGTACAGCCAAAAGCCGCTGCCGGCCAGCTTGACACCCCGCTCGTAGTCGATGAGGCCCAGGTCGGTGCAGAGGTCCACATGGTGCTTGGGCTCAAAGTCAAATTGATGGGGATCGCCATAGTAGCGCAGGGGCTCGTTGTTCTCCTTGCCGCCGGGGGTCAGGTCGGGGTCGGGCAGATTGGGCAGGCTCAGCATCAGCGTCCGGTACTCGGCTTCAATGGTGCCCAGCTTCTCATCGTTGGCGGCGATGGCGGATTTCAATTCACCCATACGGGCAAAGATGGGGGCCACGTCCTCACCGGCCTTTTTCAGCTGGGGAATCTGCTTGGAGACCTTGTTCTGTTCGGCCTTCATGGCCTCGGTCTCAGCGATGGCAGCGCGTCGGGCGGCATCCAGTTCCAGAATACGGTCTACAGCCTCGTCGCAATCCACTTCCTTGGCCCGATAACCGGCCTTGACGGCTTCGGGATTGTCCTTAATGCGCTTGATATCAATCACAAGAATTCACTCCTATGTTAGGGCGGCATAGCCGCCGTTTTGATGGGGTATGGCCCTTTATTGGGCTTCGTCCAGCTGGGTTTGCAGTTGGGCCACGGTGGCCTGATCGTTGTCGGTCAGCAGGTCCAGCAAGGGATTCAACTGCTCCATAACCGTGGACAGGGTTTCGTGATCCTCTTCTGATGCGGCTGTTTTGGCCTGAGCCAGCAGCACATAGGCGGTCTGGGTGTCGATCACCTTTTGATTGGCTTTTTCCAGTTCCTGCTCCAGCTGAGACTGGGTCTTTTCCAGCGTTTTCTTGCTCTTCTCCAGCTCCTCCACCTGGGATTCCAAATCGTCCAGCTGGCCCTCCAGCGTGGCGTTGGCGGCAGATAGGGCCTGGTTCTCATCTTGCAGCTTCCCGGCATTTTGCAGGGCGCTGGCATTGGATTTGTTCAACTCCGAAATGGTCTGCTTGGAGTCCCGCAGCTGAATCAGAAATGTCAGAAGCACCAGCAGAAAAGCCACGCCAAACAGAATGGCCATATACCGCAGCAGCGCCGTGCGTTTTTCATCGGAAAGGGGCGCTTTGGCGGGTTCGGCCGGTGCGGTGGTCTGCTCCACAAGCTCCTCATTCTGCTCCTGGGGCTTCGATTGCTCGGTCATGTTGTTGCCTCCTTGCGTTGCAGCTGCTCCAGAGCATCCAACAGCTGCTGCAGGTCGTCGGGCCCGTAAAATTCAATGTCCAGGTGGCCCTTACGTTTTCCATTTGTAATTTTTACGCCGCGGCCCAGCTGCTTTGACAACTGTTTGGCACATTCGGCAATATAGTCCACGGTCAGGGGCTTGGATGGTTCTTCCACCGGGGTTTCCCGGGCCATGGAACGGCACATCAGCTCCGCCTGTCGCACCGACAGCTGTAAGGACGCAATTTTCTGTGCCGCGGCCCGCTGCTGTTTTTCGTCCTTTAACGTCAATACCGCCCGGGCGTGGCCCGGCGACAGACGGCCATCGGCCACCATTTGCAGCAAATCCGCGGGCAGAGCCAGAAGACGTAACGCATTGGCCACCGTGGGGCGGGATTTTCCTACCCGCTGGGCGGCCCAATCCTGGGTCATACCGTATTCCTCAATAAGTTTTTGATACCCCAGGGCCTCTTCCACCGGGTTTAGATCCTGGCGTTGGAGGTTTTCAATCAGCGCCAATTCCGTGGCCTTTTCGTCATCGGCCTCCATAATCACAGCCGGTACCGTGTCCAGACCGGCCAGACGGGCGGCCCGCCAACGACGCTCACCGGCAATGATTTGATAAAATCCGTTGGCCCCCTTGCGGACGGTCAGAGGTTGTATGACACCGTGAATGGCAATGGAGTCGGCCAACGCCTGTAACTCCGCCTCATCGAAGTGTTTACGGGGCTGGTTGGGGTTGGGCTCAATCTTCTGCAACGGTAGTTGCAGATCGGGCTGCTGGGGTTCGTCGGTGGGCGGCGTCATATCGCCAAACAAAGCGCCCAGGCCTTTGCCCAGGCCCTTACCGCCTTTTTTCTCGGCCATCAACGTCCCTCCTTCTTCAAAAATTCCTGGGCCAAGGCCTGATAGCTCTCGGCCCCGCGGCTGAACCGGTCATAGGCCATAATTGGCATTCCATGGCTGGGCGCCTCAGACAGCCGCACATTGCGGGGGATCACTGTGGCAAACACCTTGCCCGGGAAGTATCGCCGGACCTCCTCGGCCACCTGCATGGACAGATTGGTACGGCCGTCAAACATGGTGAGAATGACGCCGAAAATGTCCAGCTTTTTGTTCAGGGAGCGATTGACGGCCCGCAGCGTGGTCATCAGGTCCCGCAGTCCCTCCAGGGCGTAGTATTCGCACTGCACCGGAATTAATATGTGATCGGCGGCACAGAGGGCGTTAAGGGTCAGCAGCTCCAGGGACGGCGGACAGTCCACAAAAATGTAATCATAGTCATTCCGCAGCGCATCCAGGGCCTTGCGGAGCTGATGTTCCCGGTCGGGCATGGAAATCAGTTCTATGCCTGCACCGGACAAGGTAGCGGATGACGGGAGGACATGGCCCCATTCCGTTTCCACTATAGCCGATTTGGGGTCGGCGCCGTTGATGATGACATCATAGATGCTGGTCTCCAGCGCCTCTTTGTCCACGCCCAGGCCAGAGGTGGAATTGGCCTGGGGGTCAAAATCACACAGCAAAACCTTTTTGCCCGCCAAATGGAGGGCCGCAGTCAGATTGACCGCAGAGGTAGTTTTTCCCACGCCGCCTTTTTGATTCACGACGGAGAGGATCATTCCCATGGGCAAACTCCTTTCAAGCCGGGTAATGTACATGAATTTGCCCGAAATTCCGAAAAAATCGGGATTGCGGGTTCTCCCCATTATACCACTATGCGGCTGGAAATGCAACTAATAGACGGGCCGGAACAAAAAATGTTTCACGTGAAACACGGCACTTTTACGCGTTTCACGTGAAACATTTCACAGTTATTTGGGCAAATCAAGATAAATAAACCCGTTGCACCGCTCGCTTGCGCCATACCAGTACAAGGGATAGGGATTGCTGGGATTTGTGGACTTGGGTATGTAGGTAATGCCTCTCCAAGCGTGGCCTGCATCGGCCATGGAAACCCAAATGCCACCGTCGTCCACGGCTTCCACATAGCCTACATGGCCGTACTGTCCACCGGACCAGGAGACAATGGAATTGGCCCGGGGTGTTGTGGCAGAACCTTGGAAGTAGGGCGACAAGGTTCGGTAATAGTCGCTGCCGTTGCCCAGTAATGTGACACCATCGCACAAAGCAGCGAGAGATTGCCCGTGGACCAGTTCTACATATTGGGCAGCCCGGCCCCAGGCCCACCAGGTGCATTGCCACGGGTCCTTGCCAGTGGCTTCGGCCATTTGGTGCCAGGTGTCCTGAACCGATGTATCAGATACCTGTAGGGCATAGCCATAATATTCCTGTCTGCCAGACAGGGCCACACCGGCGGCCACATTATTTTTCGTGTTGGGGAGAATGGTCTTTATCTGATAGCAATCATATACGGTACGACCATAATTGGTCAGATGCTTTTGGTCCCCATCAATGGACTGTCCCAATGCAGCGGTATTTTTTGGGCTGTTTTCCTGCAACATTCGTTGGTTCAGGGAAACCACCATCGCTTCTGTTACGGTATCCACCGTGGACAAGGGAAAGTCCAGCTGCACAGTTCCGGTCCAGCCGGTAAGCTGTGTCAGATCGCCCATACCATCGTACCGGAACGCCAGCAAAGTCTGCCCTTGATCTACAAAAAACCGTTGTATTGCGGTCATCAACTCAGCGCGGGTCATGGGATCGGTAGGCGCAAAGGTGTTGGCACTGCGGCCGGAGACAATACCGGCCGCACGGCAAAGGGATACGGCGGCTTGGGCCGTGGTGGAAAGTTCGCCCAAATCCGTAAAGGTATTGGCAGCCGATGCGGGCAGTCGATTTCCGCCGGTGGCCTGGTCGTAGGCAAGCAATGCAGTGCAAAGCTCGGCACGGGTCAAAACCTGCTCTGCGCCAAAGGATACCATAGACGGCCAAATCCCCTCCCCTACTGCCCAACGAACGGTTTCCGCGTACCACGCCCCTGTGGAAACGTCCGGCGGAAGCTCGCCCTGCCCTTCGGGAGAACCGGCAGCCCGATGTAGCATGGTGTACAGCATCGCCCGGGTAGCGGCTTGATTGGGGTTGAAGTCGCCGATGGTATCGGCCAACAATCCGGTGGTAACCCCGTATTGCACCGCGCTGTAGTACCAATCATTGGGGGAAACATCAAAATAAATGGTGGTCGCGCCCACAGGCAAAATCATGGCGGCGGCAGTGGTGGCAGCCAAAAATGCGCAGGCTGCCTTGCGGTGAAGTCTGTGCAGCAAAACAATAGCCTCGATTCTCTCTCTTTTGATCACTATGTTTCACGTGAAACATCAGTATTCCCGATAGACAGCCTTGACCTTCCCTAAAATCTTGGCGTACCGTCCATCCAAAGGCTGATAGTCGGGATTTTCCGGCAACAGCCAAATGCCGCCGCTGGTGTCCCGACGGAACCGTTTGACCGTCGCTTCATCATCCAGCAGCGCTACTACGATGTCACCGGTATCTGCCGTGGATTGGGGCCGTACCACCACATGATCACCGTCCAGGATTCCGGCATTGATCATGGAGTAGCCCTGGACCCGCAGGGCAAAACAGGTGTCATCGCCATCCCAGGGCAGATAGCCCTCAATGTTTTCCTGGGCCAGAATGGGCATACCGGCGGCCACAGTGCCAATGATAGGAATGCGGCCCGGCTGATGGGCTTCCGATAAGGTAATGGCTCGGTTTTTATTTTCATCGATATCAATCTGACCCTGTCGTTTTAATTCTGCCAGATGGTAATGAACCGAGGCAGTGGACCGAAGGCCCACGGCGGCGCAGATCTCCCGCACCGACGGCGCATACCCGTTTTCTGCTGTAAACGCCCGAAGAAACTCCAGAATATCCTGCTGCTTTGTACTGGTTCGTGCCATAAATGGGCCCCCTTTCTGTGGTATATATGGTCATCATACCATAAAAACCAAACAAATGCAACGTCAAATGCCCGTCAAGTCGAAATCGGGCACATAGTCCCGGCGGGCGGCGGCGAAGTCCTGTACAAAGCCGTGCTCGATGCCGCACAGCTCCATCCAGCTTTCCACCGCGGCGTATTCCTCCTCCGTCACCGTCCGGTCAAAGGGCGGCGTTTTGGAAACGGGACCCAGGGGCGTGTACTGGGCCATCAAAGAGAAAAATACCGTCCCGTCTGGGAAGTGGTCTGCAAACCAATCGACCACGCCCAGAGAATTGTCTACACAGCCCGGCAATACCAGATGACGTACCATGGTGCCGCGTAACAGCTGATCGTCCTGTACCACACAGGGGCCGGTCTGACGCACCATTTCCAGAATGGCGGCAGCGGCCACCGCCGGATAATCTCCTGCCCCGGACAACCGAGCCGCCAATCGACGGTCGGAATACTTGAAATCCGGCAGGTAAATGTCAATGAGACCCTCCAGTTGCCGCAGCGTCTCCACCGATTCATAGCCGCCACAGTTGTATAGAACCGGCACCGGCAGTTTGGGCGTCAGCGCCGGGAGAATGTCCGGGAGAAAGTGGGCAGGCGTTACCAAATTGATGTTTTGGGCCCCCTCGTCAACAAGGGAAAGGAAAATTTCCCGAAGACGGCCGCTGTCCACCGGTGCGCCGTACTGTTGAAGGGAAATGGTGTGGTTCTGGCAGAATCCGCAGCGGAGGGTACAGCCGGAAAAAAAGACCGTGCCGGAACCAAAGCTGCCCGAAATAATGGGTTCTTCCCAGTAGTGGAGGGCTGCCCGAGCGGCGTGAGCCTGGCCCGGCATTCGGCAAAAGCCCAACGCTCCCCTGCTGCGGTCTACGCCGCAGGCCCGGGGACAGAGGGTACAGTGTTCATATGTCAACAAGTGGATCACCTCGTCAGCTTGATACCAATAGTATACGAATCCCGGCAGAAAACCGCAAGAACGGTTTACGCAAGGAACGATCTGTGGTAAAATAAAGGGCATCCAATAAGGAGGAAGTTCCCAATGAGAAAATTGCTTGCGGCCCTGCTGGCCGTTTTACTGCTGGTGAGCGTTACCGGCTGCCATAAAGAAAAAACACCGGAAGAACCGAAAGTGCCGGAAGAAACGGTTACGGAACCGGTGGAAGAGGAGCCGGACGACTCCCTATCCCAGGAGCCGGACACATCGGAGAATCCGCAAGAACAACCAGACAACCAGGAGCCGGAAGACACTCCGGCGACCAATGGAGCGCTGGGCGCGGAATTGACAGTTGTGGAGACGGAAAACAGCATTGAGGACCGGGTTACCTATTTGATCACCATGCCATCGGTCTCCACCGGCGACAGCGCTGTGGATACGATTCTCAATGACTACTATGCCAACCAGACCGGCAAGCTGGAGGACCTCTGCTGGGGCGAGATCTATGAGCAGGCCATCAATGACCATCTCAGCTTCCACCTAACCACCAATTTCAATGTGGAGGAAAACACGCCGGAACGGCTGTCCATTGTGCGCCAAACCATTGTTACCAATACCCACACCCAGGAGAGTACCATTACCCAACAGGCGGAGACCTTTCGCCTGTCCGACGGCGCATTGCTGCTGGCCGGAGACTTCTTCTCGGTGGACGAAGCAACCTGGACCAACCGTGTGGTGGATTTGGTCCGCCGGACCATCAGTGAAAACCCATACCACAGTGAGACGTTGTCCCAACAGTGGTCGGATTTGGCCTACAGCGCATTCAATAAAGATCAATTTTATGTCACCCCCGATGCCTTCTGTGTGTTTTATCAGGACGGCGCACTGGGTCAGGAGGGCGTGATTTACTTTGCAATTCCCTGGACAGAGCTCCAGGGCATCACCGCACAGTGACCGGAGGGAATCTATGGTCAAGAAGAAAGAGCATATTACTGTTACCATCACCGGCTATACCAGCGAGGGCCAGGGCGTGGCCCGTCATCCCGAGGGAATGGCGGTCTTTGTTACCGATGCCATTGCCGGTGAAGTGGCGGAAGTGGAGATTGATCACGTGGGCAAGACGGCGGCCCATGCCCATATTGTCAAGTTGCTGGAGGTGTCCCCCCACCGGGTCAACCGGGCTTGTCCCATTGGCAAACGGTGCGGCGGCTGCAATTTCTGGCATATGGATTATGAAGAGGAATTGCGGCTGAAAGGTCAGCGGGTTCGAGATGCCCTCAGCCGCATTGGCGGCGTGGACCCAGGCGAAGTGACGGTTCTGCCGGGAACCATGGAGGGTTACCGAAACAAAGCCCAGTTCCCCGTGGGGGCCAGTGATTTCGGCCAGCCGGTGGCGGGCTTCTATATGGCCCGCAGTCATGAAATTCTGCCGGTGCAGCGGTGCCGGATTCAGGACCCGCGGGCCGACGAGGCCAAAACCGCAGTCATGGAATGGATGGAGCTGGAGAATATCTCCGCCTATGACGAGGATTCCCAGCGGGGACTGGTCCGTCATATCTATGTGCGGACGGCGTCCGCCGGTACCCTGGTCTGCATTGTGGCCAACGGCGGCGCGCCGGAGGTGGCAAATACACTGATACAGTTGTTGCAGGGAGCCGTACCGGATTTGGTGGGCGTGGTTTGGAATATCAACCGCCGTCCCGGCAACAGCGTTCTGGGTGACCGCTTTGAGACGTTATGGGGCCAGGGATACCTGGAAGAGACGCTGTGCGGCCTGAAATTCCGCCTGTCGCCCCGGTCCTTCTTTCAGGTCAACCGACAGCAGGCCCAGCGGCTCTATGATACGGCATTGGAACAGGCCCAGTTGGATGCCGATACCACGGCCCTGGATTTGTACTGCGGCACCGGCACCATCACCCTGTGCATGGCCCGGAAAGCCGGAAAGGTCTACGGCGTGGAGATCATTGACGCTGCAATTGCGGATGCCTGGGAAAACGCCAAACGCAACGGGATTGACAATGTGGAGTTTTTCTGTGCCGACGCTGGCCAGGCTGCCGAGCGTTTTGCCCGGGAGGGCATAGCGCCCCAGGTCATTATGGTGGACCCGCCCCGTAAGGGCCTCTCCCCTGCTGTCATCGACGCCATGGCTCAGATGGCGCCGGAACGTATCGTCTATGTTTCCTGTGACCCGGCTACCCTGGCCCGGGATATTGGCCTACTGCGGGAAAAGGGTTATGCCTTGCACGCGACAAAAGCCGTAGATATGTTCCCCCGCTGCGCCCATATAGAGACCGTCTGTTTACTTTCCAAAGGGAAAGCGGATTGAAAACAGCCGGAGATACGAAGGATTTATTAAAATATACCATGGAAGTCGAGGCGGTATGGAAAACACCTGATTGTAACGCCTTATTTGACGGTTTTTATAAATGGCGTATCATGGGGAGTATCTTGCTATTTGGAATATGGAATAAGACCCCGTTGCGGACCATGAAAAGCATGCTCTAAAAGCATCGCAAAAATTTGCATATATCCCATCTATGCGAAGGAAAGCATACTATGGTCCGGCAAGCGTTAAAGGCAGAAACCGTGTGTTTGCTGATAAAATGAAAACCATCTGACAGTCCAGATGGTTTTTGGGCCGGCAGTCTGATGACTGCACAGAAAGACGAGCATCCACCAGAACTGATGTATGCTCGTCTTTTGTGTATCAATGAATTTTAAGCAGAACGGCCATTTAAACTACGGCTGACGCTGCGTGGGCGTGTTCCAAACGCCGGTTACGCAGCCAAAGGATTGCATCGATGGAAACCATCAGCACGTTGAGAATGTACAGGAACAGCACCGCGTCGAAATGGTACAGCAGCTTGTTGGCGATGCCGGCCAGGTAGCCCAGAATCAGCACCAGGAGGAAAAAGAGACTTTTTCCGGCAGTGGAGCGGGATTTCCACGAACGGGCGATGGAAAAGGGCCAGGCGGCGCCAAAGCACAGCAGCATAATGACTTCCAGAATGCTCAATTCCGATACACTCCCTTTATGGTGGCCTGGTCCACAATGTGGCCGTCCATCTGACGGAACATTTCATGGAACCAGAAGCCGTCCTTCAAATCCAGCAGCGTGTCCAAGGCATAGACGTGGAGCTCGTAGGTGTGGGGCTCATTGGGAGGGGCCATGCCGCCGTAGCAGGCCGACAGGGCCGGGCTCTGCTGGCCGCCCTGAATGCTGACCCAGCTATTGAGGCCCTGGACAAAGTCGGCGTTGGCCAGACTGTCGTTTTCCTCCAGCTTGGTACGGGTAATGTTGGCCGCTACCCAGTGAACCCAGGAAAAGCCGCCGCAGACGGGGCAGGCGTCCTTGTCCTCCAGAAACAGCGCAAAACTCTTGGCCGTCTCCGGGGCGTCCAGGATTTCCAGGGGCAGAGAATACGAGGGAATACCGTTCTCGTTATGTTGGGTGCCGTGTTTGCCGAAGCGATCAGCAATGATGCCGTTTTCGATACCAGCGCTTCTGAGTTTCATGGGGAACTCCTCCTTGTTTCGTTTGTTTGTGTCTTCATCATAGCAGGAGTTTCCCAAAAGGTAAATTACCCACTTTTTTGTGGGTATCGGTCAAAGCAGGCCCCGCTGGCGCAGCTGATCTTCCATACCGTGGCGCAGCATATAGTCAATGCCGATTTGCTGCATGATTTTTAAGGCCTCCAGAATCTGATCGCCCTGGGGATGGGTCAAATAGTATTCCGTTTTTAAGGGATAGCCACCGGAGACTTCCTTTGCCACAAAGTCAAAGGCGATCAACTCCTGGAGATGCTCCAGCAGCATTTTTTGAGTGATTCCCTCAATATCCCGTTCCAGCTGGGCCAGGGAGGTCTTGCCCAGACGCAGACGCCACAGGATGATGGGCTTCCATTTTCCCTTGATCATATCGTGTACCAGTTCCAGCGGACAAGTATACGTGTGGCGCAATTTCATAAGCTGTCACTCCTTCTTCCAAGGTTGGATTGATTTTTACGAGTATACCATAAAAAGGAGGTGCCGTCCAGAATCAGCAGGCCCCGGGGTGCGGAAAACACAGTGGGGCCATACACATATGCGGTAAGGCAATCAGAGAACAGGAGGTAATAACAGTGAAAACATGTGCAAACTGCGGACATACCATGAACGATCAGGATGTATTTTGCAGCAACTGCGGCGCGATGTCTCTGGACAATACCGATAGTCCGGCTGACGCATCGGCTGCAACGCCTCAGCCCACGGCGGCGCCGACGCCTGAAGTGACGCCGACAGCGCCCAAGGGCGGCGGCAAAGGCATCGGCAAGGTGGCCATTCTGGCAGCGGTTGCTGTGGTCGTACTGGTGGTGGCGGTGTTCGGCATTACCGGAGCCCTGAAGGGTGGAGATGACTCTTTTGCCGGGGTGCAGCGGGAGTTTCTGCTGGACAGCGGCGTGACGTATCTGGAACAGTTTGTGGACCAATACAACGCCATGACCAACCTCTCCACGGATATCACCATGACGGTGGAGACGGGGGTGCCGGAATATGATCTGTATTTGGACGGGACGGCTTTGCGGATGGGCTTAGAGACCCAGCGCGACGCCTTCGCCCTGGATGCCACGTTGCAGCTGCTGGGCAGCGATGTACTCCACGGTGTGGTGGCCCTGGACGACGGTATGTTGACTTTGGCTATGCCGGAGATCACCGACGACCGCTATGTTCTCGATTTGAAGCAGATCATTTATGAAAATACAGGCATCGAGGTGACGGAACTGGCGCTGCCGGAGCTGTCCAAGGACACCATGACAGCCCTGCTCAAATCGTATTTTGAAGTGATTATTGCCACTGCCACAGAAGAGAATGTGACGGTAGAAAAAGATCAGGACATCGAATTGCCGTATCTGGGTGAGACGGTCAAGGGTACCCGCTATGTCTTCCGGCCCACGGCCAAGGATGTGGAGAATATGCTGCTGCGGCTGGCTGACGCCCTGGAACAGGATGAGGATCTGCGGGAGTTTGTCCTGTCGCTGGCGGGGAGTAATCTGGCCCTGGTGGAGCAGGCTTTGAACGTGGAGGATTTGGACGCCACCTTGCAGCAGAGCTTGGATGAAGCTGCCGCCTCTCTGCGGGAGTCTGCTGCTGAAATTGGTCAGCAATTTGCGGACGGGGGCTTTACCTGGACCGTGGGCTACGCCGACGGACGGGTGTGCTATCAAGGTCTTGGCTTGGCGGACGATCCGATGGATACCTATGTCTATGAATCTGCGGGTAAGGAAGCCAATGGCCGCCGGGACGCAGTCTATATCAACGATGTTTACTCCGAAGATGGGCCGTCCGTGCTGCTGGAGGCGGAGTACACCAAGGACGGCGGTGCGTACAGCGGTACCATGACCATGCAGGAATGGGGCGAAACCATTCTTTCCATGGAGTATCAGGATGTCAATCCGGAGAAGCGTTCGCCTCTGGGCACAGCCTACGGCAACTATAGCTTTACCGTCCAGGACTACGGTACGGTAATGACTGTGGAAATGACCGTGAAGAAAAGCGCAGGCGGCGGTACAGACCTTGTAATGACCTTCACCGGCGACGACTTTTATTCGTCTACAGGGTTTAACGGGCTGACGCTGCGGTTCCACTCCACCGACAAGGAGGCCACCATCCAAATGCCCGAGGGCAATGAAGTGGATATCTCTTCCATGACCGATGAGGAACTCACAGAGCTGAGCATGCTCATTCAGAGCAGCCTCATGGAATCTCTGTCGGCGGTTCTGGGCAATATGGCTCTGGCAAACTGATGGAGCACACGACGCGAGCACAGCTGCGGCTGGAGCAGATGGAAAAACGGTTTGGCCCAGGCGGTCCTGGTGTGGGACCCCTCTCCCTGGTCCTGGAACAGGGAGAGGTTCTGGGGCTCCAGGGACGAAACGGCGCGGGAAAAAGCACGCTGCTCAAGGTTCTGGCCGGTCTGTACCGGCCTGACCGGGGCGTGGTGGAACGTCCGCCCCAATGGGAGCGGCTCACCGCCTATGTACCCCAGGAGATTGCCCTGTATGAAAGCCTGTCGGCCTGGGACAACCTGCGGTTCTGGGGGCGGGTCTACGGCATGCCGTCCAAAATATTGTCCGTCCGGGGCCGCTGGCTGCTGGAGCAGCTGGACCTGCTGGACCGGGGCAAGGACACGGTGGGCGCGTTTTCCGGCGGTATGCAGCGGCGGTTGCAGTTGGCCACAGCATTGATGGCCTCGCCGCGGCTGCTGCTGTTGGACGAACCCACGGCGGGAGCCGATCCCCAGTCGGTGGAGCAGATTCTGTCGTTGCTGCTCCACCTGCGGGGACAGGGCTGTACCATGGTGCTCATCAGCCATCATCGTCCGGAGCTGGAGCGGGTCTGCAACCGCATTGTGACCCTGGACCAGGGAATGGTTGTAGAGGAGCAGCGCCTATGAAGCGGTTTTATGCTCTGCTGGCAAAAGACCTGCGGTTGTTTTTTCGCCGGTCCGGCGTAGTGACTCTGGCGCTGGCCATGGTGCTGCTGGGGGCGCTGGCCCTGGGCGGCGGCGATCTGAGCCGCGGGGCCTATGTGGAGCCGTTCCCCATTGCGGTCCGGGATGAGGACCAAACGCTGATGTCTGCCTCCCTCATCGGACAGATGAAGCAGGTGGAACTGTTTTCGGAAGTTTACGACGGCGGAAGCGCCACCGACGCATCGTGGATGGCCCGGGGGGCAGCCGCCGTTGTCACTATTCCCAAGGATTTTTTCTATGATCTCTATACCATGGAACCGGTGACCGTGGATCTGGCCCTCAATGAGGACATGCCTCTGGAAGCGAGCCTGATTCGTGCCGTGTTTACCTCGGTCATGGATATCATTGCCGCCAATGAAAGCGTGCATTTGGCGGTCTACGACTTCTGCTACGGCCCCCTGGACCAGCAGGAACAGGCCCAGCTTTGGGAGGCGTTTTCCAACCGGCTGCTGCGGGACGCCCTGGGACGGCAGTTGGTCTTTGATACGGAACAGATGGCCGTCGATACGGCGGATACGGTGCAATCGGCCTTGCGGCTGTGTGCTCTGTCCATGCTGTGCCTGTTCTTCCCCATGGTGTCGGTGCAGGCAGTCCCCGCAGAGCGGGATACGGGAGTGCTGGCCCGGTACCGCGCCGCCGGCGGGTCCATGCTGCCGTTTCTCTTGGCAAAACTGGTGACAGGACTGCTGCTGACGCTGCCCACATTGGCGGTGGTCCTGGCACTGTTCTGCCGGGAGATTCTGCTGCGGGCTGTGTGGACCGTGCTTTTTGTGTATGTGGGGGCCTGGGGTGTGCTGCTGGTATTGGCAGTGACGGCCAAGGATGGCGCGGCGGCGCAGCGGCGGGGCAATGTGTTTTTGCTGCTCAATCTGCTGGCCGGTGGTGCGGTCTATCCCCTTCCCCTGCTGCCGGACTGGCTCCATGGTGTGGCGCGGCTGACGCTGCCTTATGGGTTGACCGTGGGCCTGGAACTGGGCCTCTCCCCTGCCCTCCTGTGGCCCTTGGCCCTGGGGGTGGGCGGACTGCTGTGGTCCTGGCAGCGGTTGGAACACAATCTGGCGGTAGACCGGCGACGCCGCTCCGGTCTAGAGCTCCCGCTGCCGCCGGGCCGGTGGGCCGGAGCGACGGCTTTGAAAAGCCGGGCCATGTCCGGTGGCTGGTTGGGTGTGACAGTTCTGTGCGCCGTGGCGCTGCTCTGTGGCGCGGTGTCCCGCCAGGCCACCAGCAATTCCACGCCAGGGGCCTTGACGGTGGCTGTGGTGCAGGAGGATCACAGTCCACAGGCCGATGATCTGTTGGAGCGGCTGGAACAGGTGGAGGGACTGGCCCTGTATCCGGTGGAACGGGACAAAACCGCGTCGGTCCTTCGCTGGGGCGACGCCGAGGGCGTGCTTACCATTGGCGAGGGCTATGGAACAGCTCTTGCAGACGGAGAACAACTGCCTTTGCTCTATGAAAGTGCGGCGGCAGCGGCGTCCAATCAGGCGGCCAGAGAGATCGTGGCCGGACAGGTGACAGCCCAACGGGCACGGCTGCGGGGGTTGGACGATGCGGAACGGTTACTGGAACGCCCTTTGACAGCGGAAGAGAAGACGGAATTGCTGGCGAATATGGACCAGCGATATGATGCGCTGCCGCCCCTCTATACAGTGACAGCCGGAGCGGGTGCGGCGGCTCCCTGGAGTGCTACGGCCCCGCCGCTGGGCGGCACGCTGCTGTTGGTTCTCTTTACTCTGCTGACCTGGGGCGCCTGGATGGCACGCCCCGACGCGGTGCGGGTGGACCAGCGTATGACGTCGGTCCATGGCGGCCGTACCCTTTCCTATGGAACGGACCTGTTGAGCCTGTGGTTTACAGGAGCGGTGGTGGGCGGTCTGTCCCTGTGGTCCCTGAAGGCTCCACCGGCGGACTGGCTTTCCGTGGGGGTCTATGTACTGGCCGTGGGGGTGGTGGTCCGGGCGGTGACACGGTGGACGGGTGTCGGCGGCCGGATGGATTTGCTGGCCCCGTTTCTGGCACTGATCACATCTCTGCTGGGTGGCTGTTTCTGTCCACTGGATCAGTTCTCCCACTGGCTGGAACGGCTGTCGTGGCTGACGCCCCAGGGATTGGCATTACAGAGCCACTGGCCGGTACTGTTGGCGGTAACGGTAGTGTTCCTGTGGCTGGGACGGCCCAAAACGCATTGAATTCGGAAAAAACGCCGTGGACGGTCAGACGTCCACGGCGTTTTTATCGTCAGGCGATAGGCTCGGTGACAGGCGGGGTGACAGGTTCGGTGACGGGCGGAACAACAGGTTCGGTGACAGGCGGCGTCACAGGCTGGGTCACAGGCTGCGCCTGCTCGGCCAGATCCACGGTATCCTCCATCTTCATGCTCAGCAGCATCTGATTCTTGATGACATTGCGCACCATCTTGCTGGCCAGTTTGTTGGTCTCCAAAATGTCGGTCATGCTGGAAGCCTGCCCGCCGGCGGTTTCCAGAGTACCCAGAGCAAATTGGATTTTCTCAGCCTCGGCGTTGAGAATGTAGGCCAGGGACAGCTCCTCCATACCGATGGAGCTGAGAATGATGTTGACGGCGTCATCACGATTGACGCTGATCTGCGGATTCAGATTGGGGATATTGGGCATAGACATGGGGTATCCACTCCGTTTCCAAGGATAATTCCGCGGCACGGGCCGCCGCGGTCGTAGTATTCTATGAAATCGGAAGGAAATCGGTGCCTGTCCCCTCAATGCTGTTGACCGGCGTGATGATGGGTGGTCCGAACGTTGATGTACTGGGCCTTGAGCTTGGAATAGAGAATGGTCTGACTGGAGTAGAGCCCATCGTAACCGGACAGGACATAGCTGATGCCGCAGGCAGCGGCAAAGTACAGCAGGCCGCCGTCGCCGAAGAGTTCCAGCGACAGGAAAATGGAGGCCAGCGGGCAGTTGGTGACGCCGCAGAACACGGACACCAGACCCACTGCGGCGGAGAATCCCGCCGGCAACCCCAGCAGAGGCCCCACGGCACAGCCAAAGGTGGCTCCGACAAAGAAGGACGGCACCACCTCACCGCCCTTGAATCCGGCGGCCAGGGTCACAGCGGTAAAGATCATTTTCAGCAGGAAGGCTTCGGGCCGGACGGTCCCTTGTTCCAGAGCGGCGGTGATGATGTTCATACCAGCGCCGTTGTAGTCTCTGGTGCCGCATAGCAGCGTCAGGCCAATGACGGCCACGCCGCCCAGGACCACCCGAAGCCACTGGTTGGGGACACGCTGCTTCAGCAGATGTTCGGTCCCGTGGAGAATGCGGCAAAACAACAGGGCCACCAGAGCGCAGCCGACCGCCAGCACGGCCACCTGTGCCAGAGGAATGGCGGCCAGGGCCGGCGCCGCCACCGTAAACCGGGTGGGGGCAACGCCCAGCTTGACGGAAATCCAAAACGCCACCAGAGAGGCTGTCAGACAGGGAATAAACGCGGCGTGATAGAGGACGCCGATGCTGATCACCACAATGGCAAAGATCGAGGCCGTCAGGGGCGTACCAAAGAGGGCGGAGAAAAAGGCAGCCATACCGCAGAGGGTGGCCGTCCGCAGGTCCCGGTCGTCGAGATGAAACAGCCGCCCCACGTTCCAGCCCACAGTGCCGCCCATCTGCAAGGCCGCGCCCTCCCGTCCGGCGGAGCCGCCGCACAAATGGGTCAGCATGGTACCCACAAAAATGGCGGGCAGCAGCAAAATGGTTAGGGGTTTGCCGTGGTGGACGGCTTCAATGACGTCGTTGGTACCCAGACCCTCGGTCCGCAGCAGCTGGTACAGGCCCACAATAGCCAGACCAGCCAAAGGCAGACAGAACAGGAGCCAGGGATGGGCGGTCCGCAGGACCTCCGCCTCGTGAATGCCCATATGAAACGCTGTGCCAATAAGGCCGCAGAAGCCGCCCACCACCACCGCCAGCGTCAGCCATTTGGCCATGGCGATGATATACAGACGAGTGTGTACCACCCATTGACAGAACCGATTCCAGTAGTTGACCATGGTTATGCAATTCTCCTTTCGCGCCGTCCAATAGCGGCAAAATAACCCAGGGGGACCGCCCAGCGGTCCTCCTGGGTGTAGCTGTCCGGTGGATCAGTGATCCACGCCCACCATGACGGAGGTAGCCTTGATCACGGCATAGGCCTCGCCGCCCACCTTCAGGCCCAGCTCCCGGATGGAACCCATGGAGATGGTGGAGGTGATGACGTTGCCGCCGCCGATATCGATGCGGACAATGCCGTTGACGGCGCCTTCCTCGATGGCCACAACGGTGCCTTTGAACTGATTTCTTGCACTGAGTTTCATATAGATACGCTCCTAATAGAATGCAGTCGAATGGCCGCAGAGTAGCGGCAGTCCGATTATATACAATCTTTCGGCGTTTCGCAAGAAAAATATGTAGGGGCATCCGGTGGGTATCATTTGGAAGACTTGCCCGGTTTTTTCGGGAAAGAGCGAGTCAGCAGCAGCGCGGCAAAGAGGGAGACCAGGGGGACGGTCAAAAGAATGCCCACGGAACCGGAAATACTCTGAATCAGTTCAATGGCCATGGCGTCGCTGTTGAAAATCTGAATCATGGGGTATCCGTAGACCTGAAACAGCAGCAGCAGATTAAAGGACGCGCCCGCAAAGGCCAGAATCAGCGTATTTGCCATGGTGCCCATGGCGTCGCGGCCGATGTTCATACCGGAGCGGAACAGGCGTCCGGCGGTGATTTTGGGGTCCAGCGCCAGCAGTTCACTGCAAGCCGAGGAAATGGACATGGCCACATCCATGACTGCGCCCAGGGAGGCGATGAGAATACCGCTGATCAAAAGGCCACGAATTTCCAGAGACTGTTCTCCGGCCCGGAGTACCAAATCCTCTGCTTCTCCCATGTTAAACCCGCTGATGGGGGTGAGCTTGCCAACAATCCATGCGAAGAGGCCGGCAGCGGCTACGCCGCAGACACAGCCCAGACCGGCACACAGGGTTTTCCGGGTAAATCCTGTCAGCAGCAGCAGAGAAGCCGCTGCCGTCAGTGCTGCAACGGCCACCGCCGCCGGAATGGGCGGCGCGCCCCGCAGCACCATGGGAATCAGCAGGAACCAGACGCCTGCCAGGGTATAGGCCAGTCCCAGCAGCGCCATAACGCCCTTCTTGCCGCCGATAAGCACGAGAATCAACGCGAAGACGCCCACCATGGCCAGCAGGACCGTCCCTCTGTCATAGTTGGGAATGGAGAGAATGTAGGGATTTCCAGCGTCGTCCAGGTCCAGACGGACAATGACCCGGGTCCCCACCCGGCAGTCCACATTGGCGTAGGCGCTGAGATAGTTGACGGCCTGGAGAACAGCGCCCTTGTAAGGCCCCCGGAGAATCTCCAGTTCCAGCTGCTGCGCCCCCAACCGCAGGCCCTCGCTCCAGGGCTCCGGCTGGGCGTTGTCTGCCAGGATGGCCGTCACTTTGGCCGGTGCAAACAGCCGTTTTTGCGCGGCGGTCAGTTCTGTCCGCTCCTGCCGCAGAAACAGGCCGCCCAACAGCAGCAGCAGAAACAGCAGCAGGCCCACTCCTGCGCTCGCCAGGCGGCGGGGTGTGATCTTACCGGGCATTGACATGCTCCTCTCTCTTAATACGGTCCACGGACCGCAAAAATCCGGGAAAATGATCCATCCGGCTGCGCCGGTAGAACCGACGCAGCCGGGAAATGGTGTACGATATGGTTTCATACGGAACCTGCTTCCAACGCTTCATCAGCGCTTGGATGCACGGCGTGCGTCCGGTTCCGATGGAATGTTGTGCCGCATGAAAGGTACGGCACCATGGGGATTAGAACGGCTGTACCGTCATGACAAAGCGGGTCAGAATGGTCGCGACCTGCTCGCGGGTAGCCAAGGCATCGGGGCTCAGCAGATTGTTGCCGGAACCCTGAATCAGACCCTGTTCCACAGCCCAGGCCATAGACGTCTGGGCCCAGTCGCTGACGGTGTGGCTGTCCGAGTAGCCGCTCAGATCGTAATTGACAGCGGGGCTGCCGGCATAACGCCACAGCATGGTGACCAGCTGCTCTCTCGTATGAGGAGCGTCCACGTTGGTACCGTCAGAAATGCCGGAGGTCATGGCCCATGTTCTGCCCGCCTCGTACCAGGTGGAACCGGTGGTGGTGTCCACGCCGTCCATACGGGCCAGTACAGTCCACAGCATGCCGCGGGTCATGTCGGAGCTGGGCGAGAAGGTGGTGTTGCTGGTGCCGTTAAACAGCTCACGGCTGGTGACAAAGTCGATGAAATCGCTGGACCAGTGGCCGGTGGGAATATCCGCGAAAGTCTGAGCATTGTCGACCAGCACCACCGTATCGCCGTCAGACAGGGACACGGTCACGCCGTTGTCGGAGGGGATGGTGCTACGCAGGAGTTCCAGACTACCGTCTGCCTTTTGCAGCATAGCTACAGTGCCGTAATCGGCATTCTCCACAGGAATCTCCACGGGGACATTTTTCTGACCGCCCAGGCCGACTGTAACCGTAGGAGCCTGCTGGGTATTACTGGAGGCAGACAGCGCGGGCAGAGGAAGGGTCACGGGCTGCTGACTGGAGACAGCGGCAGACACCACACTGGAGGGAACGCTCACCTGCACCGTGGTCTTGTTGCTGGTGGCAACGGCGGTGGAGGTGGCGCCGTTGGCTTCCTTGCGTGTCGTGGTAACAGTGCCGTCGGGCTTGGTCTCCACCGACTGGGAAGAACCGTCGGGATACTTGGTGGTTTTGATTACGGTGCCGTCGGACTTGGTCTCCGTAGTGGTGGTGGAGCCGTCGGGGTTCGTCACAGTCTCGATCTGGCTGGAGCCGCCGGTGGTACCGGTGCTGCCGCCGGAGCTGCCGCCACCGGAAGGCGCATCGGTGCAGACCACGTCGGCACGGTTGCGGATGCGGATACGGGCCGGTTCACCGGCAAAGGACGTATCGTAGGAGGCCAGACCGGTTGCGATGATGTAGCGGCCCTCGCTCAGGCCCTGCACCTCGGCATCCTTGGTGATGTAGCCGTCGATAAAGACACGGCCGATGGTTCCGGCGCTGTCGCGGACCAGAATGGTCTGAATGAGACCATTGGCGGATTCAAACGATACCACGGTACCGCGCAGGGTGACCAGACTGCCCAGATAAGAGCGGTCGTTCAGCTGTGCGGCGGTGATCTCCTTGGGAGCGGGCACGGTGTCGGTGCCGACCTTGGTGATGGAGGAGACGGCAATCTGCCGCTCGCCCTGATAGGAGGAGGTGGTGCCGGTGATCCGGACCCGGTCGCCGATCTGGAAGTTGCCCGCCACGGGGAAGGCGTTGATACCGGCGGTGCCGTCCTGCACATAGATGCAGTCAAAGAAGGCGGTATCCTTGTCGTAGCCGGAGGCGTTGGACGTGACGATGCCCTCAATGGTGTACTTGACGCCTTCATTCTTCTGGGCCTGGACTTCCGAAATGGGGCTGATGGTGGTGGGATTGATGTAGTTTACGAGGTTTTCGCAGATATTGTAGTTGGAATAGTTCTTTTCTGCGGCGGAGTCCACCTGGGCCTGCACCTCGAAGTTGGACAGGAACGCCGCGCCGGAAACCACGATGAGACCCTGACCGGGCAGCTCCTCGGTGGCCAGAATCAACAGACGGTTGTCACCGTCGGCCACGGGGTAAGTGGGCACGGCATCGCCGCTAATGCCCATTTGATCGCTGTCCTTGGAATAGGTGCTGCTATGGCCGTAGACCACAGGAGAAACCGTCTCCGGCAGCGTGGCCGTGGGCTGTCCGGAGGCATCCACCGCATAGATGGACGCGCCGCCGTACTGGCTGAACCGCTGGGAATACTTGTTGTCATTGGGATGGGCGGCGTCAAACTCCACGCCCTTCATCAGGAAGTGCTCCCAGTTGTAGGTGGAGAAGTACAGCCGCTGGGGCTGGCCGCCGTTGAGGGCGTCGTCCATGGTGGCATCGTCGCTGATGCGCAGAGAGGAACCCAGTGCCGCCAGGATCTTGTTCTGCTGAGCAGCCATGTGATCCGCTTCCGGGAACGGCTTGTAATTCTCATAGTAGTCCGACCAACCGGCCAGAACCACCATGCCGCCTGCGGCGTTGAACGCATTCAATGCGGCGATTTCCTCGTCGCTGTAGTTGTCGTAGGGATCGCGGAGGGCGTTGCCGTTGCGGCGGGAGGGCGCGGTGAGCACGATGGCCCGGTACTTGCCGTTGGCATTTTCACAGGCGGCCAGCAAATCCGCGCTGGTGTTCAGCTCCACGGTGCGCACGGCATAGCCTGCGGCCAGGGCGCTGAAGTTGCCCATGGACTTGTTGTAGTTGCCGCTGACGTACTCATTGTGATGGGAGGCGTCGATGCCCACATAGACCAGTCGGGCCGCGTCCAGAACATCCAGCGTGATGTCGCTGGTATAGGTGAACTCCTTCCCATTCTGTACCAGGGTGACCGCCACGGTGATGGTGGTCAGGCGGGCTTCAGTGGGCGTAAAGTTCCAGCTGACGGTCTGCGTGGAGGAAGCAGCCAGATCACCCAGACCGGTCTGGGTCCCCAGGACCTGCCCATTGCTGGTATAGGTGATGGACTGGATGGTGGCGGGAGTCGACTCACTGTTGAACAGGTTGGTTTTCAGCTCCACAGCCTCGCCGGTGACGGGGATGGAGGTACCGCACTCCACGGAGGAAATACCCAGTTTCAGGGTTTCACCCACCCAGACAGGGGCTGTCACAGCGATATCGCCGTCGCTCTGGGTCACACGGATAAAGTAGTAGGTATAGTCGGCGGGGAGGGTGCAGGACAGGTTGCCGGCGGCCAATTCGGCGGCGTCGCTCCAGGTATAGGCGACCTTACCGGTGTTGACCACCACTTCCACCTTGGCGGTGGAGTCGGAGGCATCGGGATCAAAGACATTGACCTTGATTTCGACCGTCTCCGGGACCTGCTCGATGATGGAGCCGAGCACCTGATCGTTGAGGGTGTAGTTGATTTCCAGGTTCTTGTCTTCGGTGGCGTAGATGCGATAGTTGCGGATGGCCTCGTAGATGCCTTCCTGGCTGAAATCATCGGTCAGAACCACGTCGCGGGCGTCGTTGGCATTGCCCCACTTGCCCTTATGGTTGTCCTGGTTGTTGGTGGGGGCCACATGCCAGCCCTTGTCCAGAGCCATGATGTAATAGGAATAGCTGGGGAAGTAGCCGCCGGAGCCAATGGCGCCTTCACCGTTGCCCACTTCCACCAGATACATCCGCGAATCGATGACGGGATCATAGTAGGCAAAATCCGCAAAGGTGCCGAAGGTGGCGCCGGGATGGTTGAACTGGCTGATGGAATCAGTCAAAGCCTCGTTTTTCAGCACTTCATAGTAGGCCTTCATACCGGCGTCGGATTCCTTGCTGTTGAGGGTTTTGTTGTTGCGGGAGACAAGGCCGGGAGTATTAAAGGTGTTGATGTGGCCGGGGCCGCCGGACCAGGTCATCTCAAAGCCGGCCAGAGCCACACGGGTGCCGGCGTACTGCTCGTTGAATGCAGACACCGTATTGCGGTAGGTGTTCCACTTGTCGCGGCTTTCTGCCGTCATCTGGCTGGGATCATAGAGGGCAGCCTCGGGATTGGCAGCGCTGCTGGTGTCGAAATAGTTGGAGTGATCCGTAAAGGCCGCAAAATCCACATTGGCGCTTTCCGGCAGATTGGCCACATAGTCCAGGCCCTCCTGCAAGGTGCCGGCGCCGTCGGAGTATTCAGCGGTGTGGGAGTGAAGCTGACCGAAGTAGAGCTGATACTGAGAGGTACCAATCAGGAAACTCCAGCTGCGTTCCACGGTTTTGTTGTCAGCGCGGGTGACGGTAACGGTGGCGGTATACCGCCCATCGGACAGGGCATCGGAAACCGCGTAGGTGGCGGAATTACCCTGAACGGTCATGGGCTGCTTGTCCAGAAGTGTGCTGGTGGGGCCCTTGAGCGTCAGTACCACCGTGGGATTCTCACCGGCGTTGGCAAAGTCCACCTGAATGGTAGGCTGCTTGTTGTCGCCGGTCTGAGAGCCGGCAGCGGGAGAGACAGTATTGATGACCGGCTCATCCACCACAGTCAGCTTGGCCGTACCGGTAAAGGGCACGTCCTTGGTATCGGTACCGGTGACGGTAATGGTCATTTCACCGGCCGTCAGTTTATCGCCGGGGATGGTGAAGGAGTAGGTACCGTTGGTGTTGGTAAGCTGTGCTGGTGTCTCGCCGTATTTGGCCTCCGGTTCGCCCTTGACACCGAAGACGGCGTCCACGGTAAAGGAAACCGTGTAATCCTGGCTGATATAGGCTTTGGGCAGCTCGCCGAAGGTCACGACCGGCGCATTGACCACGCCTTCAGTGACAGTGAGGTTGCCATCCACCGTGTAGAACTGGAAGGTATAGATATCCTTGTCACTGTCGTTGTACAGGCTGTAGGTTTTATAAGAGTCGCTGTAATACTCCAGATACTGGGAGTTACCCTTGTATTTGGCGGTACGGCTCTCCAGAGTAAAGCCGCCGTTGTACTCCGCCAGCTTCCAGTCGGCATCGTCGGAAGCGTCCTTGGAGTAGAACGAATTACTGCCGGTGCCGTTGGAGCAGAGGTAGCCGTCATGCTCGGTCTTGAAGCGCCACCAATCACCGTTCTGTTCTGCGGTGAATACACGGCCGCCGTTGGCGGGCGTTACAGTGGTGCCGCTGACGGTGGCTGCGGCGTTGTTGATGGAGGGGCTGGTCACGTTGTCATCCTGTCCGGCCAGAACGCCATTGGCGCCCACATTGTAAATGACAACGGTATCGCCAGCTTTAAAGGGCAGATCGGGGCCTTCCGGCGTGGGCGGAGCGGGCACTTCCACATCGCTTACGTCATAAAAGCCCAATGCGAACATTCCCTCGCTGCCGGGGGAGATTTTCCCATAGCCGCTCCAATAGTTTTTGGCTGCAAACCACTCCATATATACGTTGCGGTCAACGTTCTTAATGTAGTACAGACCGTCGGAAGTGGCTTCCAAAGTCCAGGTGTTATGCTTTTCTCCCAGCGGCATACGGGAGTATTTATCACCCATACCGATTTTCTGGCCTTCATAGGCAAAGGACCAGGTGCCGTCACTGTTATCCGAAACCGTCCACACATCATTGGTGGAGAAGCCGGAAATAGTGGTTCCATCAATGGTGATGTCGGTACCGGTGTTGTAAAAGCCGTTATAGACACCCGAGAGGGTTTTTTTGTATTCAGGGTTGTAGATAACGACCTTCATGCCGTCCTGCAACACGGTATCATCTCCCAGCGTGTAGACAGGAGAAGCGGCACCATTGGGGGGGGCCATCGTTAAGGTAGATGTGAAATTATCATCTGTAAAAAGGGATTGCTCAGAGGTTGGTTGATTGATAGTGCTGGTTGGGGCGGCAAGTGCTGCCGTGGGCCACAGAGAGAGCAGCATGACTGCGCTCAACGCGGCGGAGAGAACTCTGTTCAGTCGTTTTCGCATAATACAGTAACCATCCTTTCTGCAAGTGATACCGCGGCAAGCCGCGCTCCGGTTTCCGATGTATAAGTGGTGGACATACCTCCCCTGCTGTTGCGGAATCCTGTGAGAAAAACCGGGATGGCCCTCTCCTCTCTCGTCTTTGCGCACAGGCCGATTCATTTTTACTGCCATGCGTACCGTCTGAAAAAAGGACTGGATTCCATTCCAATCAGAGGAAGCAATGGCAAAATGATCTGATTTCATACTAGCAGAAAATAATTGGAAATGCAATCGGATTTTTATGTAATTTAGACAAAATCATTGTAAAAAACACAATCTATGCAGAAAAATTATACGTTTTTGGAAATATGTCTTAAAAACTTTAAATCATAAAAATGGTAAATCGGTAGAAAAAGCTGGAAACGTGTCCTATTTTCACCATGGAAACTTTTGTATACTGCTGTCATGCGTACAGCAAATGCAGGCGCCGGTTTTCTAAAAGAACGTTGCGGTCGGGGATATTGTTTTGCAATGCTTGGTTCGACCAGAGCAAAAATATCCCGGCTCCGAGAATCATCTCAGAGCCGGGATGGCTATACGCTGTAAGAATTGACACTTACCTTTGATCGCGTTTCAGTTTTATCAGGCGTTCTAAAAACGATCACAAAGGTCAATGCTTCCAAACAGTTTCCAATCTTCAGAAGGAGCGTGTCACACGCGAAACTCAGTCAAGGATCTCCATGAGCTTGCCGCAGCAGAACGGAATGGGTTCGCCTTTCTTCACATGCTCAGTACGGTTGCAGGTGACGCAGTAAACGTCGGTGTCGTAGGGCGCTGTCACCACAGGAATCGCCTTGGCCTCCTCTTCGCTAAGGCCCTCAATGTGGAACTTGGCGGACTTGTTTTCCGTGCGGACGTATACACCCAGGGGTTCCAGGCGCTTGGTGCCGCCGGTGCAGTTGCCCATCTTGATCCAGAGGGCCTCCAGCTCCACGGCCTCGGCGGGGGTTTCAGGGATAAACTCTGCGATATCTTTGTCCAGTCTGATTTTCATGATAAGATCCTCCTAAAAAGTTCTTGCAATCGATGTAGAACAGGAGAGAGCCGTGACGACAGCTCCCTCCTGTAAATTATACATTAGACAAAGAGGTTATGCGTCCAGAAACCGGATAGAAGCGTCTTTTTTCAATGCCAAATGGCACTCCGCTTCTGCGCACTTGGTAATACCGGCAATCACCGGACAACCGCAGTGGACGGGAAAATGCTCCGATGCATATTCAAACAGGGGACCACAGCCGGGACGCACCAGACAGAGTTCATAGGCGTCAAAGCTGTTACCCAAGGTCTGCATCATTTTCTGAACGGCTTCGCAGCCGGTGGCTACCGACAGTTCCACCTCCTGCTGATCTTCAGAGGACGCGGTGACAATGGTGGTAAAGCCGCAGATACCCGGTTCGATGGTAACCTTTGTCATGGGAAATTAACCGAAGTAACGGTTCAGCAGGCCCTCGAAAGCCTTGCCGTGGCGGGCTTCGTCTGGTGATAGGATTCTTCTACCGTATCAATTAGACTATATAAGGCTCTCAGCGTAATCGAAAAGTTTTTTGCCCACGCTTTGCCCACAAAAAATACGCTCTGCAAATCCAGTACCGAGTCAGGCTCCACAAGGGAAATGCTTACTTATTCTGGCTCGTCGCAGATTTGGCTTTAGACCGATGCCGGGTGGCTTTCTTGGTCACATGGTCGTACTCGATCAGTCCGGCATCCATCTCGCGGATGAAGTCCTCTACGGCAATGGTTGCCACTTTGGTACTGCCCAGCTTGACCGCCCGCAGCAGCTTGACGCTGATGAGGTCATACACCATGTTCTTATTGACCTTCAAAATCTTCGCTACCTGCGGAACTGTCAAAAACTCGCAATCGGTTCGCCGGACTTCCTCTACCGCAGCGCGGGTCTGTTCATTCATTGCATTCATGCTCATGCACCTCCTGCTCAAAAGTATAGAGGGTGCATGAGCATTTCGCAAAAAATTACAGACCTAATTTTAGTCAGGCTGATTGGCTTTCGTCCAGAGCCTTGACTTCATCCGCGCTGATTTCCAGCACATCGGCAATATCTTCGTAGGTGTACTTGCCTGCTTTCAACATACGCCGCGCAGTTTTAATCATCCGGGCCTTATCAGCTTTAAGTGCCGCTTCACGCGCAGCTTCGTTTCTCATATCTTCCATAGCCTTGCACATAGTCGCAACTCCCTTGATTGAGTCAAAACGAAACCGTGTCAGGCCGATTGACTCTCGTCCAGAGCCTTAACTTCGTCTACGCTGATTTCTAAGATATCAGCAATGTCTTCGTAGGTGTATTTGCCCGATTTTAACATACGCCGTGCAATACTGACCGTTTTAGCTTTGGTCGCTTCACGCGCAGCTTCGTTTCTCATATCTTCCATAGCCTTGCACATAGTCGCAACTCCTTCCGTATCTTCTTTGAAATAGCGAACCCTATTCGCCAGGATTTGATAGTGCATCTGTTCAGCACTGGTGCAGGAAAAGTCGTGCATAAGTTGCCCCAGTGCCGTATCGTCCTTAATCTGGGCGTTCACATATATGATATGCGACTCATCTCCAAATAATGCGCCAGTTTCTTTGATTGTCCGGTCGATGTGATAGATCGGGCAGCCGCCACCCAGCACATCATGCTCTGTGATAAAGATCACATAGGTTTCGTTCAGCTTCTCGTACTCATCACCGGGTTCGGTGACATTGGCATCGATCAAGCTACTGTTGTACCGGGCGCGCTTGACGCCTGCACCTTTGTCGCTGCGCTGCACCTCAATGTTGTATACCCGTTCGGAGACATCAACAGCCAGAATGTCCAGACGGATAGAACGCCCTTGTAAATTCCGAATATCATGCTGACCGTGAACACGCTGCACCTTCAAGTCCGTGCGCTGCAAGATGATTTGTAGCAGGAACTCGGCACAGGCCGTATCCTCAAACACCTTGTTCATAAAATCGTCATCCAACAGGCGAAGGCCACGAAGACGCTGTAAATCTTCCTCGTGTTTGCGTTCAAAGTCCAAATCGCTCATTCTCTCACATCCTATTTCATTTATAATATAACATGGAAATGCGTTCGGTTCAAGCAGTGCTTTTTGAACTTTTACTCCGACTGCACACCCGGCAATTCCACCGTCTGACCCTCAAACTGCTCAACAAAGTCCAGCAGAGCCTTACGGCTTACTTTGCGGCTGCCCAGCTTAATAGAGCGCAGATACCCGCAGCGGATCAGGTCATAGACCAGATTTTACTGACGCGCAACAGTTTTGCTGCTTCCGGGACGGTATATAAAATATCGCGGCAAGCCAAGATTTCCATTGCGGTTTCATTGGCTTTCTGCCGCTGTTCTGATAATGACATATTGATCACTCCTATATCCAATATTATGTGGAGCCGCTGTACAAAGTCAGCGGCTCCACTGTATTTTCATGTTCGGCGTATCACCCGTATCCTGTTCCTGATGGACTGCCTGTTGTGACAGGACACCGTTTTCTACACATTGGCACGCTCGCTCCTGAAACCTCCTCTCCGGAGGTCATGGCCTGCTTCCCCTGCGCTGTATCTGATACGGACGCTCATTTTGTTTTCAAAGTACAGTAAGACTGGTAAACGCTTGCCAGCCTTTCACAAGGGACAACGCGCAGTTATCCCCTGTGAAGGACAGGCAAATCTGCTTAGCTCAATTCAAACCGGTTCTGAATTTCTTTTATCAGCTTGAACTGAAGTTCCTGATACAAGTCCTCATCATAGCAGACATAGATTTTCCCGCTGGCATCGTACAGTTCGAACTTGCACAGTTCCAGCATATATCCCTTGTAGTAATTCAAAATGGTTTGAATCGCACTCTCATCGCCTTTCTTTGCGTTCAAAATGGTATCCACAGAGATACGGCGTATCATGGCGCGCCTATGCTTTGCCTTGTTTTTCAAGTAAATCCCTCATTTCCTTTAATGCTTTGGTTCTGGCGGCTTGTATCGTACTCCGCACAACATGGAACCGCTCTCCGATTTGCTGATCTGTCCAATCCAGAAAGTACGCCAGAAGAATGATCTGCCGTTTGCGTCCGGAAAGGCTATGTAACGCTTGTGCCAGCGCGTCATTCTCAATGGCGATAGACCGTTCTAAATCATCGAAGAAATACTTTTCCGCTGAAGTGATTGGGTCGATATGAATTGGCTCCAGCAAATGATTGTCCGGCAATTCCGAAAACAAGACCTCGTTTTTGCCACGCCGTTGCTTGGCTCGATACCAGTCCCTTGCAAAATTTCTCAAAACGGTTTTGCAGAAGCTATCAAATTTACCCTCGATACGGCGAATATCTTCCTCTGTCCACGGCATAGTATTCACCCCTTTCCTGCGTTCAGCGCTTGATTGGAAGGGGATACTCTTTTGTCCTGATGCTGACTAATACGAATCCGAAAAGTGAAATGCCAATTTCCCCGGAAAAATCAGAAAAATATTCTAGATCGCACTGCAAGAAACCTTTACAAAACTGTGCAGATCAGATAATTGTATAAAGAAAGAGCCTGCTTCCCATTCGTAGGAAGCAGGCTCTCTGCTCTTGTGTTTTTGCGTCCAGCTTTCAATTGAATTAATTTCTTGCTTTCGCTTTGACGAACCTTACCGAGTTAATGTCCTCCAGATAAAGGTCACGATCTGAGCGCGGGTGCAGTCTGCGTCTGGACTAAAGGTAGCAGAACTGGTGCCGTTGGTGACGCTCTCCTTGACAGCCCACAGTACCGCGTCGGCGTAGTAAGCGTCAGCGGAAACGTCCGTGAAGGGGTTCACACTGCCCGCCGCAGGGGATTTCTCAGAACGCCACAGGAAGGTCATGATATGTGCGCGGGAGCACTTCAGATCCGGGCTGAAGGTGGTACTGCTCGTTCCCACTGTGATACCGTTCTCCATGGCCCACAGCACAGCGTTGTAATAGTAACTGTCAGCGGCCACATCAGTAAAGGGCATTGCCGTCGCGCTCGGCGCGGGACTTCCGGCCGCTCTCCACAGGAATGTAACGGCCTGCGCGCGGGTGCAGACACCGTCGGGAGAGAAGTGAGTGGCATCGGTGCCGCCGGTAATGCCCTGTTCCGCTGCCCACAGCACTGCGTCATAGTAATACGCGGACGCGGGGACATCCACAAAGTAATTGAGCATGGTGTTATCTTCCATGAAGGTCGCCTTGACCTCCACCTTGCTTGCGGGCATTGTGAAGCTGTACTTGCCGCTGCCCAAATTCTTCAGGTCGAGCTTCTTCCCGCTCGCATCCGTCACGGTCAGGGTTTCCAGCACATAGCCCTTGTCCGGTGTGACCGTGACGGTCACCGTGGTTCCCTTACTTGCGCTCTTGGGACTGACGGAAACGGTACCGTTCTTCGCGCTGGGCGTGGAAATGGTGCTGCTGTTGCCGGAAGAAGAGCCGCCGCTGCTGGAGGACGAGCCGCCGCCGGAAGAAGAGCCGCCACTGCCGCTGCCGCCGCCGGACTGCGTGTTGTAGCCGATGGCGTAGGTGGAGAACTTCTGGGTATACACATAGATCAGGTGATTTACTGTGTCCAGATAGTAGGTGCCATCTGCCTTGGTGGTGTTTTCGGCAAAGGCTTCGGTCACACCGTCATGGTAACGATAGACCGTAATGTTGCTCTTGCCGGTCATGTCGTAGGGGATGATGATCTCCATCATAGTTGCGGTCGTGGTGATCGGGCTGTCGGTGTCGTCAACAGTCTTTGTAACCTTGATATCAAGGTATTCCAGAGTTTTGCCGGAAGCCGAAGTTTCGATGCTCGTTTTGTCCTCATCGCCGATCTCTGTGCTGCGCTTACTCTCGACGGTCATTTCTACCTTGACCGAGGTCGCACTGGAGTTTGCACCCTTCACAGCCGCCGCTTCCTTGTCCAGACCGCCGGCAACCACATCGGGTGTGTCGGCACCGTTGACCGTCAGCTTGGAGTTCACCTTGCTTTGCGGCAAAGTAACATTTTTGCCTGTTTCGTTGTGATTTGTAACAATGACCAGAGTTGTCTGCGTTGTATCATCTTTCTCGGCGACGATGTTATAAACGCCCGGAGCGATGCCGGTGAAGCTGTATGTACCGTCAGGTGCGGAAGTGGCGGAAGCAACCTGCGTATCGCCCTTCATGAGCTTTACAGAAACGCCGGAAGCGGGGGTTGTGCCGTTGGATTCATAAACCGTGCCGGAAATGCCGTAGATTTTGGCCGTTTCCGCCCACTTTGCATAGAGGGTGATATTGCCGGTCACGGTGTCCGTATCAAAGTTCCAGCCGTTGGTAAATGCTGCGTCCTTATACCAGCCGTGGAAGGTGTAACCATCCTTCGTGGGTGCTTGGGGTTCAGTCAGCTTGCCGCCTTCAGAAACCGTAGCAGAGCCAACTGCGCTGCCGCCGTTTGTGTTGTAGGTGACGGTGTATTTCTTGGCAACGCCGATGACGACATTCGACACGGGTTCCTCATTGTTCCCTGCGGCAATCCACGCCACTCCTTCAGACTCCAGTGCGCGTCCGCCAACAGGCTGTACAATGCTCAAAGAGGAATCAATCTTGATTTCGACCTTGTTGTTGTGGCCTTCAGCCAAAATTGCACCGCAGCCCTTGGATGTACCGGTGCTGGTAGCAGTGATAGGCGCGTTGATCGCAATGTTGCCCATCGTATAGAATCCAGCGTTTGTGCCGCTGACGCTCAAACTGCCGAAGCCGTTTACGGTAACGGCTCCCATTCCAAGAACCGCCGAACTGCCCATTCCGATCGTCGAGCTGTTGGACAGTGTGTTCTGTGTGCCTGCTGCCGTGGTGATGATCGCTCCGTCAGGCAGGCAAACCGCAGCCAGATCATCTTGACTCCCCTGCGCACGGTCGGGAATATCCATCGTTGCGCCGCTGAGCGTCAGAGTCTTGGTCTCGGGGTTCCAGCTCCAGCCCTCATCGGCATTTGTGTAAACGCCGCCTGTCAACGTTGCGCCGAAGGTATTGCTCTCACCGATTTTGGTCAGATCAAGGACGGCGGTGCGGACGGTCTTGCCGTTCTTCGTCCATCTGGCGGTATAGGTCGTGCCGGCGACCGCAGCGTCAGCGCTCGTCAGTTCGGTCTCGCCGTTGAACCAGCCGGCGAAGGTGTAGCCCTTGTCGTTGGTTGCACCCTTCGTATAGGTGTCAAACGCGCAGTTCGCGTTGCCGAGACCGTCGGTGAAGGTGGGAGCTGCTACGCCGATGACGACGTTGGTCGCGAACTTCCCATTTCTGTCGGCAATATAATGAAATCCGCCGTTCTCACGAATCTGACCACCGGAAGGCTCCGTGATGCTCAAAGCAGAATTAATTGTGATGCTGCCTCCAGCGACAGCCGTACCGTTTTGCTTATTGGTGGCGATCACGGTGATCGGCGCGTTGATCGTGATTTCGCCCGCAGATAGTCCGTACTCATATCCGCTAAGACTTAAACTGCCGGAGCCTGTAATCGTAACTGCTCCCTCACCCCAAAGCGCCTCAATCGAACCCGTCGAGACGTTGGACAGCGTATTCTGTGTGTTCGCTGCTGTGGTAAGTGTCGCGCCGTTAGGCAAGCTCACAGCAGAGTCCGCAACTCCGGGTACATCAATGGTGCAGTTTTCGAGGAGCAGCGTACCGCCGTTGTCACCAGGCATCCATGTCCAGCCCTCGGCTGTGTTTACATAAACGCCATTGTCATATTTTGCCCCAAGGGTGTTGCTCTCACTGATCACCGTCAGGTCGAGGCCAGTGGTGCGGACGGTCTTGCCGTTCTTCGTCCACTTGGCGTAGTAGGTGGTTCCGTTCGTAAATTCGGTCACTGCATCGCCGGAGTAATCTGCGCTAGCATACCAACCAGCAAATACATATTTTCCGCTGCCAACCGCGTATTCATTGTCAACCGTGTAACTACCCGAGGTAATGTTCGCGTTGCCGAAGCCGTCATTAAAGGTCGGCTCGGAAATTTCCGCTGCGTCCTTGAGCGTGATCGTTGTATCAGCCGTCGGTGTTCCCGATACGGTGATTGTGGAATCACTGTTTCTTGTGACGGTGATGCCGTTCAGCGCTCCGTCAGTCAAATTACTGATAGTGCTTACATAGTTCTCAGGGAAATAGTGACCAGTATCAGCGGTATATACGATATCTGTTATTGCAGATGCCGTAACCGTCTGACTCGCATTACCGGAATCCTGTGTTTTTGTCATGTGCTGACCCGCAGTAATCTCGACCTTGCGTGCGCTCGGTTTCGCTACAACAGTACTGTTGGCTGTTGCAATATAAATCGCATCTGATTCGTTTTCTTTTACGCCAATAATATAAGAAGAATCCTGATCGGAAAAGAAGTTATCCACATACTGTGCGGCATTCTTGCCCTTTGCTACAAGTGTACCGGTCTCACTTGGTTGGCTATTCAATGTATTTAGTGTCCAGCCGATCTCCGCTTCGTTTGTCAACGGCCTCTCTTCACTCAAACGGAGGTACTTACCGCTACTTTTGACATTATTTGTCTTCTGTTTCGCTGTATTGTCTTTGATCACAATGGAACCGCCTACAGTGACTTTGTTGCTATAGAACATTAATCCGCCGCCGGAAGATCCGGAAACAGCATTCTTTTCGATTCTTCCGCCAAGCAGCTTTACGGTCGAATCTGATTCCGCACCTACGCCGCCGCCATTACTGTCACTCCCAGTCCCAACATTCTCACAAATGCTGCCACCATTCATGATAAATGTTGCTCTATCTGAGACGGCAACACCTGTGCCGCAGTTGGATCCACTTGTCTTATTCCCGCAAATGCTTCCGCCATTTAGTGTAAACGATCCGCCCGATAAGACGCACACAGCACCGGCCAAAAACTGGCTTCTTGAGCAATTTCCACCCGTTATGGTGCCGCCGCCTACCGAGTCATTAATAATCAGTGTTCCCGAAACTTTGATTACTTGGCCGTCAGATGTCGCATTTGTCATGTTTCTGTCTATTTTATGTCCGGCCAGATTCAACGTGACCGTGACGTTCTCGGGGATTGTCAACAGACCCTTCCAAGTAGAATCTGTTGACGTGACATCGCCAAGCAGCGTGATTTCTCCCCCGGTAGTAAAAGCATTCTGCAAATCTGACCAGGTCGAAACCTCCGTCGCGCTTGCCGCGCTTGCCGTGACCGTTGTCCCGGCGAACAGGCTCATTACCATGCACAGCGTCAGCAGCATGGATAAAATTCGTTTGCATTTCATCAGCAAATTACCTCCTCAAATCATGATTTTTCTGATGGTTCCGTGTTACATCTTCTTTTCAAAAAAACATCCTTTCTTTTTCAAAATGATCTGTCCCATTGTTCCGCATCCTCCATCGTTTTTTTCAGCGCATCGGCAGTGACCGGCGTGATGAGATAGCCGTCCACTTCCAACTGCTCAGCTTCTTGCCGGAATGCATCGTTGTGCCAGAGAATGAACACACGCAGTGCAGGATACCTTGACCGCATATTCTCCGCAAGCTCCAGCCCGGTCAGGGGGCCCATCCGTGCGGCGGCATACAGCGCGTCAACGGGATGATAGAACGAATACTGATGGGCGTATAGCGGGTCGCAGAAGCACTCAACGGAGGAACCCGGCGGTGTACTCTTTCTGATTTCCGCCGACAGGCGCATCAGCTTTTCGGGGTTCGGGTCTACTGCAATGATCTTCATGTTGGTATCACCTGATTTCTATCCCTCGCTTTCTGATCCGGTTAATCTTATGATACAGGAGCAAGCGTCCACGCAGCGTCCACAAGGGCGAAAAAAAGAACCCGGTCGAAAAACCAGGCTCTTTGAAGCAAATATTGATAGGAAAGGGGTCAATCTTCCAGTGTGGCCAGCGTCATCTCCGCCCACGAATACTGGCTCATATACTCGCCCGCATAGGCGTTGACGCCGGACGGCAGACCGTGCAGAAAGTCATAGTAGTCGCAGTCGAACTTCTCCGTTGCCACGGCAAAGCTGTTGCGGTGTTTCAGAAAGATGGATTCTGCGTCCGCCGCCCGCAGGGTGGCCGAGAGATCGGAAACAAGCTTACGCAGATTGCTTTTCTGTTGCAGGAGGGGGATCGCATCCTCGAAGAGTGTGGCGCAAAGCTGCTCCGTATTCATGATCGCGCCCTTGCGGTCCACGAGCAGGGCCAGCAGCTCCTTGGTCTGCCGGCGGGTAAAGCGGATCGGAACGCCGTCCACAAAGATCTCGAAATTGCCAAAGCACTGGATGCGGACGCGTTTGCCATGCCCGATGGTTTCCGGCGGTATTCTCAGGTTTTCCATGGCATCCTGTACCTTTTCCACCGTTGCGGGCTTGAGCAAATAGCCGCTGGCGTGGAGGTCGAAGGCGTCGATGGCGTATTCGCTGTATCCGGTCACAAAGACGATGTTGGTCTCGCCGTGCTGGTCTTTTAGGCGTTTGGCCAGTTCCAGCCCGTTCATGTCCCGCAGTTCAATATCAAGGAAGGCGACAGCGCAGGGGGTGTTTTCAGCAACCACCAGCGCGTCCGCGCTGGTGCGGAAGGGGTAGACCTCCGCCTCCGGCAGTGCACGGCGCAGCACAGTTTCCAGTCCCTCTAGCGCATTTCTCTCATCATCGACTGCCAGAATGTTCATGTCAGTTTCTCCTTTGGAAGTTGTATTGTGGCAGAGGTCCCGCGGCCTTTTTCGCTTTGGATCGTCAGTGTCCCCCCGACCATGGCGGCCAGACGGGCGCGCACGTTGTCGATGCCGATGTGGGTGCGCCCGTCATATTGCGTCTCCTGCGGGTCATAACCCACGCCGTCATCGGCCACGGTGATGGAAAAGCAGGTCGCTTCCTCTCGCGTAGAGATGGTGACGGTGCCGCCGCCCGATTTCTTGCCCACACCGTACTTCACCGCGTTTTCCACCAACGGCTGCACCGTCAATGCAGGAAGCAGAAAGCTGTCGGCTTCTATATCATAGACGACATTCAGTTCCGACTCGAAGCGCATTTGCTCCAGGGAAAGGTAAATTTTGATGTGCTTGAGTTCCTTGGAAAACGGAACGGGGGCGGTGCGCCTGAGAGAATCCAGATTCCCGCGCAGATAATCCGCAAAATCATTGAGCGCTGTTTGCGCTTTCATCGGATTTTTTTCACACAGTACGCTGATAGAAGTGAGGGCGTTGAACAAAAAGTGTGGCTGGATCTGGCTGAGCATGATGTTGATCCGGCTATCAGACAGTTCTGCCGACTGTTTGGCGAGTTTTGTTTCCATGTGTGCAAGCTGTATCTCCTGCTCCATAGCGCTGCGCGTCTGCTGCGTGTGAAGTATCACATACAGCAGCACCAACGAAAGAGTCGGTGCCAGAAGCAATGGCGTGACCGGCCAATAGGATTCCAGCAGATACCCGATCAGTGGAAATATTCCGTAAGTAGAGAGAATACAGGTATCTCTTCTGCCCAGCACCCGATGATGCCATACCGTGAATAAAACGCAGAAAATTAATAGCAGTGTGCCCAACAGCCAGAAGAGCTTATAAAGCGGGCCCTCGATCTGGTTGCCGTCTGCGTCGTACCAGATGTACCAGTCATTGAACAAACAGAATATCCAAAGCAGGATGACCACACCGCATATAGCCGATACAGCGTGGGGAAACACAAAAGAAATAGGCTTTTTTTGAGAGATGAAGTTGGAAAGAAAATAGGTATAGGCTACGGTCAGGACCACTGTCATGATGTCGGTAATCAATGTGAGCGTTTTTACCAGCGGGATTTTGCCCGGTGTCGGCTCGTTCAGCAGGAGCCATATCGCCGAATCGCCGATCAGAAGCAATGTCTGAATGGAAAGAACGGCGACAAACAGCCTGTTCGTCTTTGTCCTGTACTGGCGTTCTTCCCAGCAGCCCAGCAATAAGATCGCCATAATAGATGCCGCAAACAATTCCACTCCGGCACTGAGAAAATTTAAATTGTCAACGCTTGGCATAGGTTCCACACTCTTTTCATACAGCCGAACAGATTACGCAGGAATATATTCCTGCGTAATGGGGGTACCCCCATTACGATAACCCTCTGTTTTATTTCAAATTAATAATATCAGTTTTCGTGCAAGTTAGACATGCCTTTTTCCTGCTTAATCAACAAAGTGAGCGTACTACTGCAATATGATTGTAGCAGATAAGCGCCTTTCTCTCAAGCAACAATTTGGGGTACGCAGCATACTGTCGATCTTATTGATGCCGTCTATAATCTTACATTAAACTTGGAATAGCCCAAAAATATTCCACTTGACTTTTGAAACGAAAACGGATATGGTGCCGTCTAATAGGATGAAGCCGCTTCAAGTACCGGGGGAAACACTATGGAACAAATCGAAACAAAGAAAGCTCAACTTTCAGCCGCCATGGGAGACCAGCAGATCATTCAGTTGTTCTTTCAGCGGTGTGAGGAAGCCATTACCCAGACCCAGAAGAAATATGGTGCGCTGTGCCGCAGTGTGGCCCAGCGGCTCCTGACTGACCCCAGGGACACGGAAGAGTGTGTCAGTGACACCTACCTTCGTGTCTGGAATGCCATCCCGCCGGAACGCCCCCGCTCTTTGCGGGCCTATCTGGCCCGCATCACCCGGAATCTGGCATTGGACCGCTATAAGTACAATACTGCCGCCCAGCGCAGCACCGCCCTCACCGACGCTTTTGAGGAATTGGAACCCTGGATCGTTGCCGGACAGGGTGATCCGGACACAGAACTGGATGCATCAGAGCTGCGCCGGGTGCTGAACGGCTTCCTGCGCCGTCAGAGCGCTGAGGCCCGCGTGTTCTTTTTGCGCCGCTACTGGTATGGAGAGAGCATCCGGGAGATTGCGGAAGAATGCCATGCCAGCGAAGGAAAGGTTAAAACATCGCTGTTCCGCACAAGGGAACGTCTGCGCGCGGAACTGGAACAGGAAAGGATTACACTATGAACGAAACTCGTTTTCAGAAATGGATGAACGCCGTGGATGATGACCTGCTGGAGGAAGCGCAGCAGCCTATGAAAAAGAAGCGTTCCTGGCTATACAGCGCCGGGGCGATTGCCGCCTGTCTTGCCGTGGCTGTAACTGCCGTCACCATGACCCACCGAGGCACTGACCAGCCCACCATGATCACAAACCCCATGCACGAATCCAGCGCAGCTGAGTTTCAGCAGCTGGGATACTCCATCCCCCTGCCGGACAGTGCCTCCGGCACCTCCTACTACCTGATCGACACAGGGGCAAGCGACAAGCAAATGGCCGAAGTCAATTTTGAACAAGGCGGGCAGACGTACTACTGCCGTGCCTTAAAGGCAGAGCAGCCCCAGGACATCTCCGGTATTTATGCTGACTGGACGGAGAGCCTGGACTGGAGCGGCGAAGATGTTTCCGTCCAGCTGCGCAAGTCCGAGGATGCGGCCTGGGTGGGCTGGTATGCTCCGGAGGCCGAGGTGCAGTGGTGTGTTGCCGGCGGCAGCGATGCCCAGGTGCTGCTGGACACCGCCCAAACCATTGTAGAAAAGCTGGGGTACGTTATGCCGCTGTATCCAATGGACAGTGCGGAGGACGCCTTTGCCGATGGCGGCTACTCCGTGGACTTCACGGCGGCAGACCTTGTCAAAACCGGGGGCGGATATTCCCTGACCGCAAAGATTTATGACTATGACCGCTATGAACTGGAAGACATTCAGAGTTTGAAAGAAGGCGACCAGATCCAGGTCTGTCGGAAGCCTGTGACCGTTGAGAGTATCCAGCGGGATAACGGTACCGTCATCATCAACGGCGGCATCGAAAACGGCGGCGTGGAACTGATTGAGGACGACGGCCTGTATTGTACCAACGCAATGGATGACCAGCCGATCTACTATGATCTGGGAACGATCACCCTGCCCGTATCCACTGACTGCACCTTTGAAGACCACGCCGACCTGGAACAGGAACCTGATGGCCTGGTTTATGAGTGCGAGGACGTCCCTGCGGCTATTCAGGCCAGCGAAACGCCCTTCAACTGCTACAACACGGTCATCACTGTCCGGCAGGAGCAGGTGGTGCAGATCATCCGCTATTGGATTCCCTGATGGATCAACATAATAGAATCGAGGTAACATGATATGATTCAGAAAGAAAAATACAACGTAAAAAGGGTGCTTGCCCTGATCCTGTCTCTCGCCTGCGTGACAGGGCTGCTGGCAGGGTGCGGCCGACAGAACACCAGTGAAGGAAAAGCTGACGGAAGCTCCTTGGAAGAACAAACATCCGACACCTGGTATGAAATTGATCAGGAAGCAGGCATTCTGACCGTCCGCCTTCCCGCCGAAAAGGAAGGATTCATTTGGGACTTTACCATCGACGACACCACCCTGTTGGAACTGCTCACGCAGGAGGACAATGACGGCACCTTTGTTGCCAGCTTCCGGGCGCTGGGAGACGGCGAGACAGTTGTGTCTTTCACCTATGCCAGGGATGATGCGCTGGAGGAAATCCGGGCGCTGAATGTTACCTGCAAGGATGGAAAAGTAGCCGACGTCTCCAACGCTTCCGTTATGCCCATTAGTGGGCAGGATGATCCGGAGATCACAGACCTTCGAAACAGCAACAGCATCCCCATGATTATGAAGGAACACAGCGCGGTGACCTGCGTCTCCGAGACCTGGGACGGGGAGAACAACTGGAAGAATAAGACTGTCCGTCAATTCGTCAGTTCCGATGGCCGTCTGTGGTATGACTACGAACAGTACGATGATGCTGACCAGGTCGTATACTGCGAGGCGGGATACATCAACGATGACGTTCCCGGTGCCCTGTATACCTGCGAAAAAGACGGTCTGAAAACGATGACGCCGTGCCCGGCGTCTGAGTATGAAGCCATGGTGTCTGACCGCTGGCTGGCGCGTCAACCGTGTGACTATGAGACCGTGGTGGACAAGGCTGACAGCACGGAGTATGGAACCACCACCCTGACCGCCGCCAGGCAGAATGGCCTGACAGGGATCAACAGCGAGGTCATTTACTTTATTGACGATGCGACTGGCCTCATCACCGGTATGGAGGTGACGGAGCATAGTGCAGAGGACGGCAGCGTAGTCTCCGTGACCCGCAGCAATATTCTCTACGATGAACCCCGGCTCATGGAGGAGCAGGCGGCTATGAATATTCTGTTCCCGGAGGACGCCTGCTATCTGAACGTGATCATCAATCCCGGAAAAGAGAATTCCGAGGAACAGGCTTTCCAGGTGGATAAGTCCACGGAGGTGGAATTTGATGCCATGGAGGGCTATCAGCTGTACTACGATTATGATTGTACCCAGCCCATGGATTGGATCGATGTGGGGCAGAATAAACTGACTGTCTATGTCACGATAGATCCTGCGAAATAAGCATTTAAGAGATTCTTCTGTGATTGAACACAAACAGATTTCGAAAATCTAACGCCGTAAACGGCATAGGAAGATCACTATAAATCAAACACACGAGCAGTGGGACAGATGAACAATTCTTGTCACTTCGGATATTAAGCCCGCATCGGTGCAGATGACGATAAGTAACATAAAAAGTCGGTCTGATTCGAATCCTTTCATAACCGTTTACGAAAAGCAATCCGGTCTGCCGATACTCGTAAACCCCTGCAAACCGGTCAGCACCACATTGTTCTGTGAACTGGCGCAGTGGATGATGAGCGGGCTGCCGCTCTCGTCTTTGCCAACGAAAATGCCCACATGGGAGTCGCCCGGATAGAACACCAGATCACCCGGCAGGGCTTCGCTCCAGGAGATCGGCTTGCAGTAGCCGTGCTGACTGGCCGCACCGCCGCCGTGCCCCATCACATAGCCCAGAGAATTATTGAATACCCAATCGACAAAGCCTGAGCAATCTAGCCCGTAAGGACGGACTGTCCCCGTGCTGCGGCTTCCCGGCGCGGTCACGCGGGTGGGTGTTCCCCAGCGGGAGTCCCAGCCGATGGCGCTGCTTTTGCCACCCCAGAAATAGTTCACCTTGCCGAGCAGGGAGTAGGCTTTCTCCACCACCGCTTTCCGCTGTGCTGAAACATCTTTCGGCATAGCAGCAAGCATGGCGCGGATCTGCGCCTCGTCCAGACTGACCTCGCCGCCGTAGGTGCCGACCAACTCGGCAAGCATCTGTGCGTACTCCGGCTTCAGCACCTCGGTCAGTGCTTCGCGCTGGCTCTTGCTGAAATGATAGATGTCGGGCATTTCGGTCGCTTTTTTGCTTGTGATCGTGATATGGAGGATGGTTTCGGTGTCGTCCTCATGCTCGATGGTCTGCACATACCAGCTCACCTCGTTCATGTCCCGGAACACCTGCCGGATGAGGTCGATACGCTCCTCGTCTATCGTCACAACATCTGTAGCATCGGCATCCGCACCGGCAGTTTTCACCGCAAATACCGCGATGATGTCCGTCCAGTTGCGGATGGTCAGGTCACTGCCGCCGTCCGGCTCCCGGTGGATCACTACGCTATCGGTCGGGTTCTCGACCTGTATCCGGCTGATTTCGGAGGCGAACTCGCTGTTGATGCGCGCCACCGCCTGCGGCACGGACTGGGCATCGCTGTCGTTGCCCGACCAGAACACGCCGAAGGGCGTTCCCATGACCGCCGCCGCACCGCCGATGACCAGGATCAGCGCAATAAGCGCACCAGCACCGCCCAGAAGTCCTACCGCCGCTCGTGCCGCAGCCTGTCCAGTGCGGATGACGGCATTTTTAAGCCATGCAAAGCCTTTTGCGGTGCGTTTTGCCGTCTGTGCGGTCTTTTGTGCGGTTTCCTGCACGAACTGCTGCTGCATTTTCTCTTTTGTTTTCGCTGCGACCTGCGCCTGCACTTTCGCCGCCGCCTGCTGACGCATGGACTGCGTTTGCCGCCCTGTGAACATCAGTTCACGGGGCGGCTTTTCTGCTTTTTGGGGCGGTGTCGATGCGGTTTCCCTGCGCCGGTGCGTATGCACACTCGGCGTATCGACAGGGACAGAGGAGGGCGTATCCGTAAAGCGATGCTCCTGCAACGCAAAATCGTCCTGCACTCGAAAGGCCTCCTGTTTTGCTTCCCGCACCACAGTTTCCCGGCGGCGTTCAGTCTGCTTTTTCGCCTGCTCCTGCCGGAATTGCTGCTTGGCACGCATGACTTGCGGCGGATCGCTCTGACGCAGAGGAGCCGCATTTTCCACCCTCTCTTTCGGCTTGGTGGAAATAACGGCGCGGTCAAACTGCTTCTGCGCCAGCGCCTTGCCGGAGCGGAACGCTGTCCGTGCGCTGATCTCTGCCGCTCTTTGTGCGGTAGTCTCAAACCGACTTGCCGGTTCCGAGAACACAGACTGCGCTTCTTCCTGCTGCTCTGTGTTTTTGGCCGTGAGCTGACGACGGGCTGCGTTCTCTCGCAGCACCTTCGCCGCCTGCTCGGGGAGAAACGCTGTGGTCTGCCGGGTCTGGATGTCCCGGCCTTTGGGGCGTGTTCTTATCTCTTTCACAGCGACTCACCCGGCTTTGTCGTCATCAGACGGTACAACGCAGTACCCCGCGGGAACTGGTTGATGAACGGCACCAGTGCGCCGCCAACCTTGATTAGCCCATGTCCCGACTCAGCGTTATTGATGTAGCCGAGCTGTTCTTCCGAAATGCGGAGCATCCGCACCAGCTCCTCCTGATCGGTGGGAGCCTGTGACAGCATCAGCAGAAACTCCGAGTTCGCCAGCATATTTTTCGCTGTGGGAGAGCGCAGGCAGTCAGTGACATTCTGCGTGATGCCGGTCGCGGCGGCATTTTTCTTACGAAAACGCTTCCAGCTCTCCTCCAGAAAGCCGGTGCTGTACTCGTTGGCGAAGAACAGGTAAATTTCGTCGATGTAGATCCATGTGCGCCGTCCGCGCCGGTGGTTCTCAATGACGCGGTTCAAAATCGCGTCCAGCATGACAAGCATTCCCACGGTCTTGAGCTGACTGCCTAAATCGAAGATGTCGAACAGCATGATGCGGCTGCTCATATCTACATTGGTTTGGTACAAGTAGGCATCGAAGGTGCCCTCGGTGACATAGCTGTAAATGTCTACCTCCGGGTTTTCATTGCCCTGCCGGATGATGCGGCCCTCCCGCTGCTGAAGGTCGGACGGACGCCACGGGCAATCGAGATGGTGGAGTGCGATGAGTTTTTGCTGACAGTTGGTGCCAGCGCCCATGCGCTGGGTGCTGCCCAGCAGGATACGCACCTGACCGCTCCGCACTTTGCCGAACAGGTCTTTCTTCTGTACCTCGCTCTTGGCGTTGTGGATGAAGGCGATCTCGTTTTCGGGAACGCCCAATTCCAGCAATTTCGCGCGAATATCATCATAAACGCTGAAGGTGCCGTCATCCTTCGGTGTGCTGAGGTCGCAAAAAATCATTTGGGTGGAGCGTTGGCCAGCGGTGCGCTGCCAGATCTCAAACACATTTTCGGCGCACTTGGCGGCTTTGCTGTTGGGATCGCTGGGAAGCATGGGGTTGACCAGTCGCTGATCCAGCGCCAGCTTGCGGCCATCGTTGGTAATCATCAGCATATTGTCCACGCTGCTGTCCACCTCGCGGTTGCGGACTTTCTCAGCGCGCTCCGCCAGCGACGCCACGATCTCTTTCTGATACTCGGAGGGTTTCAGGGCGATGTTGTGGTAATGCGCCTCCGGCACGGGGAGCTTGAGCATATCCGCCGTCTGGATGTCCGCCACATTTTTGAAAACGGACATCAACTCTGGCAGGTTATAAAACTTGGCGAAGCGCGTCTTGGCCCGGTAGCCGGTACCCTCCGGAGACAACTCGATTGCGGTGACGGTCTCGCCGTAGTTCGCCGCCCATGCGTCAAAGTGCTGCAAGCCCTGTTCCTCCAGCGCCGACATCTGCAAGTAACGCTGGATGGTGTAAAGCTCCACCATACTGTTGGAAATGGGGGTGCCGGTGGCAAAGACAATGCCGCGTCCCCCAGTAATCTCGTCGAGGTAGCGGCACTTCATAAATAAATCGCTGGATTTCTGCGCTTCGGTCTGGGCAATACCTCCCACATTGCGCATCTTCGTGTAAAGAAAGAGATTTTTGAAATAATGGCTCTCATCAATGAAGATACGGTCAACACCCAATTCCTCAAAGGTGACCACATCGTCCTTGCGGCTCTGGTCATTCAGCTTGTCGATCTTGGCTTGCAGGCCCTTCTTGGTTTTCTCCATCTGTTTGATGGTGAAGTTCTCGGCTTTTTCTCGCTTGGCATCGGAAATCCCCACCATGATCTCGTCGATCTGCTGTTCCAGAATGACCCGCTGGCGCTCTACGCTCATAGGGATCTTCTCGAACTGCGAATGCCCGATAATAACGGCGTCATAGTCGCCGGTGGCGATTCTGCCACAGAATTTCTTGCGGTTTTTGGTCTCAAAATCCTTGCGGGTAGCGACAAGGATGTTCGCTGCCGGATAGAGCTGCAAAAACTCAGTGGCCCACTGCTCTGTCAGGTGGTTGGGCACCACAAAGAGAGATTTTTGACACAGGCCCAGCCGCTTTGACTCCATCGCCGCCGCGACCATTTCAAATGTCTTGCCGGCACCGACAACGTGTGCCAACAGCGTATTTCCACCGTAGAGAATGTGCGCGATGGCGTTGACCTGGTGCTTGCGGAGCGTGATCTCCGGGTTCATGCCTGAAAAGCTGATGTGACTGCCATCATACTCACGGGGGCGGTTGCTGTTGAACAGAATATTATAGGTCTTACAGATGGCTTCGCGCCGGTCCGGGTCTTTCCAGATCCACTCAGCAAAGGCATCTTTAATGAGTTCCTGCTTGCTCTGGGCGATGGCGGTTTCCTTCTTGTTGAGGACAGCGGTTTTCCTGCCATCGTCATCGTACACATAATCGAAAATGCGGACATCCTTCAGATTCAAGGTAACTTCGATGATTTCATAGGCGTTGATGCGCTGTGTGCCGTAGGTGCTAATGGCCTTGACATTGCCGCGATCCTTGCTCTTACCCTCGATGCGCCATTCACCGGTGATTTTAGAATAGTGGACCTTCATGCCCCATTGTGCGCTGCGGGGTGTACCCAGCGTTTCAAAAATAAATCGGCGCACATATTCAGTGTCCAGCCATGTAGCGCCCAGCCGGACGGAGATCTCGCTGGCGGTGAGGTCGGTGGGCTGCACCTGCGCCAATGCCTCGGCGTTGATCTGATAGTGTCCGAAATTTGGTAGACATACAGCGGCCCGAACTCGTCCTTGATATGGTTCCGATAGAGAGAATCATATTTCTTCAAGGTAGCATAGGCTCTGGTGGCCTTGCCCTCACGCTCGATAAACTCCTCGTAGACGGTGTGAAACGAAATTTTCTTGTTTTCCACATAGTCGCCGGTGTTGTTTAGGTGGTAGAGTACATCCTGCATCGCTTTGGTCGCTTCACGTTCTGTCTTGAAGCCACCCTTTTCAACCTGCTTGCGCTTACCATCGACCGTACCCAAGTCAATACGATAAGACCATGCGTTTTTTCGCTTTTTTCTGACGCTACCTTTCATTTCTGGGTCCTCCCATAGATTGATTTTCTAACGAGAGTATAGCAGGCATCTGAAAAGACGGCAAAAAATGTTCCCACGGATTTTAGTTAGGTGAAGTACCCGCAAACCCGCATGGCGTCTGGGTTTTTCGGCATTTTCGTGGGAACATTTTAGAAAATCTCTCCTCGCAGAGAAATGTTCCCACAATGTTCCCACGGATTTCACCAAGCCAGCATATAGACGCAAAAATGCGGCTCACACTTTACTGTGAACCGCATTTCTGTTACTGCGTATCTTTTGTGCTGAAAACCGCTGGTTTTACGGGCTTTTCGCCGTTCCCTCCGCGTATTCCAGCACGGATATACAGACTTTCTTACTTGTTGAAGTAACGCTTCAGCAGGCCCTCGAAAGCCTTGCCGTGGCGGGCCTCGTCTGGTGATAGGATTCTTCTACCGTATCAATCAGACTATATAAGGCTCTCAGCGTAATCGAAAAGTTTTTTGCCCACGCTTTGCCCACAAAAAATACGCTCTGCAAATCCAGTACCGAGTCAGGCTCCACAAGGGAAATGCTTACTTATTCTGGCTCGATGCAGCTTTGGTTTTAGACCGGTGCCGTGTGGCTTTCTTGGTCACATGGTCGTACTCGATCAGTCCGGCATCCATCTCGCGGATGAAGTCCTCCACGGCAATGGTCGCCACTTTGGTACTGCCCAGCTTGACCGCCCGCAGCAGCTTAACGCTGATAAGGTCATACACCATGTTCTTGTTGACCTTCAAAATCTTAGCTACCTGTGGAACCGTCAAAAACTCGCAATCAGTTCGCCGGACTTCCTCTACCGCAGCACGGGTCTGTTCATTCATTGCATTCATGCTCATGCACCTCCTACCGAAAAGTATAGGGGGTGCATGAGCATTTCGCAAAAAATTACAGACCTAATTTTAGTCAGGGCCTTTTCGCTTCCTTCATACTCTGGCGATCTGTCGTTTCAGATACCAGATAATCACTCCGGAAAACTCAGCATATCGTCCATTCGTCTTGGCCTGAAATTGTTTCAGCATACGTTCCAACTGCTGCTTCGGCACTTTCTTTCCCGGAAATTTGTCATGTAACGCTTGCTTGACTGCATCCAACGCCGCTTTACGGTTCTCCTTCAGATAAGATGCCGGACAATTCAGATTGAGTGTGATGTTCAGATCCTTTTCAATCTCTGCATCATCAGAACAAATCGTTCCGTCTGTTTTATACTTGATTTTCTCAATGGACACTGGGTCTCGCGGGTCAACGGTCAACGGCTCGTTTCCTCGATGCTGGTCACAAGTCAGATTTTCAAACTTTCCTGCCTGCTTTTTATTGCCGGAACATACAGCGAGCATATTGCGGTAATCAATCGTCAAGGCAGGGTCGTAATTCTCACTTTGGGGATGCTGCGGCAGATAGTGTTCAATTTGCACATTCTCCAGCGAGATGCGCCGCATACAATAGGCACACAGGCACCCTTGTTCCTCCAGCAAAGATACTTGAACCGCTTCTTTGGGTTTTCCGGACAAATTGCTATAGTCCGTCAGTCCTTTCCATTTCTCTTGAATCAGTTCATTTGGCTCTTGCTTTTTCTCTATATACAGCATTGCGATCCACCTACATCCGTTCCAGTTCCAAGCTCACTTGTGCGCTGGTCAGTTCAGGATCGGCAGAACCGATTTTATCTTCAATCTGCTGCAAGATCGAAGCAGCATCGTCATAGCGCTGTTCGTCAATGGCATCGTACACCGATTGGAACATTTGCTTGATCTCAGATGGACGCTCACTGGCCCCCATGACGCTGCTCAGAATTGCGTTTGCATCCCTACCAAACACCTCGTTCTGCGGTTCGACCGCTTGCTGATCCGTCAGAATGAGCAGATTTTCTTTCTTCACGGAGTTGATGACCAGCGGCGCATGGGTAGATACGATAAACTGGACTTTCGGGAAAATTGTCCGCAAATCGCCGATAATCCGCTGCTGCCACTGGGGATGCAGATGCAAATCGATCTCATCGATCAAAACAATGCCAGTCGTTTCCTTGAGAACATCATCGAGCAGCCACGGGTTCAAGACGGCCATACGATAAGCAATGTCAGCCACCATACTGAGGGTGTTTTTGTAGCCATCACTCAATTCTTTCATCGGATAGCGTTCTCGATCCGAATTACCATCCCGGTACAGGATATCGAGTTCGTGTGTATCCAAGTTGAATTGGACATCTACATCGTTAAATCCTGTGATACCCTGGAAGCACTGAATGATCGCAGACTTGACTGCGGACAGTTCGGGAGCCTGTGTGCCATTGGTGGCACTCTGCAAGGTCATTTTCTCAATCCACTTTCGCATCATCTTTTCGTTAGATGCTGCATCCAAGCAATCCACATAACCCATCTGACGGTTAAACTTCATCAATTCTGAAGATTTCTTTTCCCGCTTTTGAGCCCACAAGCGTCCTGTTCCATAGTAAGAGATCAGGGGCAGTACCGGTTTTTCTCCATTCCGTACTTGATCTTGCAGTGCCGCCGAAATCGCGGTAATTTCCTTTGCATCGACCACCGTGGTCTTGCCTTCTGCGCTTCTCAGCTCACGCTTCCATGCAATAGGCGTTCCGCCAATAACTCCAGAAGCACTGATAGAAACAGGAAATTGGGGTTGCAGTTCAACCACACTGCCCATATCGTAACACTTATTCAGTGCGTCATCCTTAGAAATACCAGGGCTGCTCATTCCATCAAATCCTGCCAAAAATGTGCCGACAGCAATGGAGGCAGCATCCAAAAGCGTAGATTTACCACTTCCATTATTGCCAACGATCACAGTCAGTTCATGGTGGAACGTTGCTTCAAAGCGCTCGAAGCAACGGAAATTTTTGATTTCGATGCTGTTAATCTGCATGGGTGACACCTCCATTCATTGTATAGTTGATTTGATGTGTTTTGCAAAACTCTTCAATAGAGCGAATTGCCATTTGCGATGGCCTGGTTCGTTTGCGCTCCCAGCGGTTGACCGAGGCAAAGCTAACGCCTAATTCCTTTGCCAGTTCTTCTTGGCTCAAGGCACATTGTTTGCGAATGCATAAAATCAAATCCGAGTATTCCACTGCTCTGCCCCCTTTATCACATCAGCTGCTATTATTATAGCAGGTGTTATAAATGGGAACAAGTCGAAATCCATCGTACCCAATATAATTTTCAAGTTTTTATACCTTGAGTGACAGTTTGGGTGACATTAGATTTTAATTTATACGGATAGCACTACTCCGACCGCACACCCGGCAGTTCCACCGTCTGACCCTCAAACTGCTCAACAAAGTCCAGCAGAGCCTTACGGCTTACTTTGCGGCTGCCCAGCTTAATAGAGCGCAGATACCCGCAGCGGATCAGGTCATAGACCAGATTTTTATTGACGCGCAACAGTTTTGCTGCTTCCGGGACGGTATATAAAATATCGCGGCAAGCCAAGATTTCCATTGCGGTTTCATTGGCTTTCTGCCGCTGTTCTGATAATGACATATTGATCACTCCTATATCCAATATTATGTGGAGCCGCTGTACAAAGGCAGCGGCTCCACTGTTTTGTCCTATTGGCGTATCACCCGTATCCTGTTCCTGATGGACTGCCTGTTGTGACAGGACACCGTTTTCTACGCATTGGCACGCTCGCTCCTGAAACCTCCTCTCCGGAGGTCATGGCCTGCTTCCCCTGCGCTGTATCTGATACGGACGCTCATTTTGTTTTCAAAGTACAGTAAGACTGGTAAACGCTTGCCAGCCTTTCACAAGGGACAACGCGCAGTTATTCCCTGTGAAGGACAGGCAAATCTGCTTAGCTCAATTCAAACCGGTTCTGAATTTCTTTTATCAGCTTGAACTGGAGTTCCTGATACAAGTCCTCATCATATCATCATCCATTTCCCGCACGATAGCCGGTATCTCGGTCTTACCCGCAAGTAGGCTGGCGTGATGACGGCGGTGTCCCGATACGATCTCAAAATTGCCGTCATTTGTGGGGCGTACCAGAATGGGAACCAAAACGCCCCGTTCCTTGATACTCTCGACCGTTTCCAGCATTTTATCATCGTCTATTACCTTGAACGGATGGTTTGGGAATGGCTCCAGCTTATCCAGCGGAAGGCTCTGCACACGCTCTTGCGTGTCTGCCTGCCGTTCCTCGTCTGTCTTGAACAGGTCGTCATAGCTGGCGAGTTGGATATTTTTCGCGGCACTTTTCATGTTCCAGCACCTCCTTTGTGAATTGCTCGTAGGCTTTGGCCACGGCGCTTCGGGGTTCAAAGCTGAAAATGCTGGCACCCACGGCGCTCATTTCTGCCGCCTTGATGCCGCGCGGTATCTCTGTGTCATACACTCGTATTGCCTTGCCGTAGGTATCCCGCACAAGTTGGCTGATCTCCTTTGCGAAATTCGTGCGGTTGTCTACCATCGTGATGAGGATGCCGCTGATCTTCAGATTGGAGTTGAGCTGCCGCTGCACTTTGCTCACTGTGCGGAGCAGTTGCTCCAAGCCTTTTACGGGAAGATAATGGGACTGCACCGGGATAATGACACGATCCGCCGCTGTCAGCGCGTTCAGCGTCAGCATACCGAGCGACGGGGAGCAATCGACTAAGATGTAGTCGTACTGCCGCTTGACCTCGTTCAGATAGGTTCGCAGCACCGTTTCGCGGCTCATGGTATTCACAAGGGACACCTCCAAGCCGGAAAGCTCAATGTTGGCAGGCAGTAAGTCCATGCCCTCCTTGTGGTGGAGAATGCCGTTCTGCGGCTCGATTGGGCGGTCTGAGATGATGCGCTCCAGCATGGTAGCCAGTGTGGGCGATAGTTCGTCCGGCTGCTGCCAGCCAAGCATTTCGGTCAAGTTTGCCTGACTGTCTGCGTCAATGAGCAGGACACGCTTACCTTGCCGCGTAAGTCCTGCGCCCAGATTGACCGCTGTGGTGCTTTTGCCCACGCCGCCCTTCTGGTTTACGATTGCGATGGTCTGCATAGGTTTTTCCGTCCTTTCTTTCTGATTTTTTGCATAAAAAAGCGGAGCATTTCAAACAAATGAAATACTCCGCTGATGCTGTCTATGAAGTTGTTATATACTATTACGATTCAGTCAAATCGAAATGCCGCCGTCAGTGCGTTTTCTGCGGCATCAGACATCTTCTCTGTGATGTGCGTGTAGTACCGCAGAGTGAACTCCAGTTTGGAATGCCCCAGCATTTCTTGCACATAACGGGGATTGAGTCCGTTTTCCGCCAGCACTGTGGCGTAGGTATGCCGCAAATTATGGAACTTGAAGTGGATACCCAAGTCCTTCTTGATGATACGGGCAAGAAACTTCGCACCGTTGGTGGTCAGCATCTCGCCGTTGGCTTTGACATTGATGAAGTCCGGAACTTCGATGACCTCCTCTTTCTTAGGCTCGCGCCGGTCCGTCACGAAGTTGCGCTTGTAGCCATCACCGTACAGTTTGCGCTCTGCGTCGTGCTGCATCTTCATGTCCGCAAGATATTGGGCAAATTCGGCTGTGATATTCACAGACCGATAGGAATTGACCGTTTTCAGTGGTGCAAAGCACCACTGCTTATCCTGATAGAGAAGCTGTTTGCAGACCTTGATCTTTTTCTTCTCAAAGTCGATGTCACTCCATGTGAGGGCAAAGCACTCACTTTCCCGCAGACCGGCCTGCAATCCAAGCTGGAATGCGATTTTGGAACGGGTGGATTCGATACGCTCGATCATCTGCTCCAACTCCTTGCGGTTATAAGTCACGATGTCACCCACATGGCGCGGATCAGGAGGGGGCGGTACCAAGTCCATCACATTCTTTTTCGTATACTTGTGGTCGTGGGCATAGCGCAGGATCACATTGAAGAACTTGTACATTCCCTTCACATACTCCTCGCTGTACTTTATCCGCTTCTGATTTAAGAAGTCGATAATCATAGTGTCCGAAATTTGGTAGACATACAGCGGCCCGAACTCGTCCTTGATATGGTTCCGATAGAGGGAATCGTATCGCTTCAAGGTCGCATAGGCTCTGGTAGCTTTACCCTCGCGTTCGATGAACTCTTCATAGACGGTGTGGAAGGAAACTTTCTTGTTCTCCACATAGTCGCCGGTGTTGTTCAGGTGGTAGAGTACATCCTGCATGGCCTTGGTTGCTTCGCGCTCACTCTTGAAGCCGCCTTTTTCAACTTGTCTACGTTTACCATCTACATAGCCTAAATCAATGCGATATGACCAGGCATTGTTCTTCCGTTTCCGAATACTGCCTTTCATTTCTGGAACCTCCCATAGATTGATTTTCTAACGAGAGTATAACAGCCCTAATGAATGACAGCAAAAAAAGTGCCCACGGATTTTAGTTGGGTGAAGTGCCCGCAAACCCGCATGGCGTCTAGGGTTTTCGGCATTTTCGTGGGCACTTTTTGAAAAATGAGAGTGAGATGGCAAAAGTGCCCACCAAGTGCCCACGGATTTTGCCGGGCCAGCATATAGACGCAAAAATGCGGCTCACACTTACCTGTGAACCGCATTTCTGTTACTGCGTATCTTTTGTGCCGAAAACCGCTGAAATCATTGGCTTTTCGCCATTACCGAGACTGGCTCCAGCACGGATATACAGACTTTCTTACTTGTTGAAGTAACGCTTCAGCAGGCCCTCGAAAGCCTTGCCGTGACGAGCCTCGTCGCGAGCCATCTCGTGGACGGTGTCGTGGATGGCATCCAGGTTGTACTGCTTGGCCAGCTTAGCCAGCTCGAACTTGCCCAGGGTAGCGCCGTTCTCGGCTTCCACGCGCATCTCCAGGTTCTTCTTGGTGCTGTCGGTGACAACATCGCCCAGCAGCTCGGCAAACTTGGCAGCGTGCTCAGCCTCTTCCAGAGCGGCCTTCTCCCAGTACAGGCCGATCTCGGGGTAGCCCTCACGATGGGCAACGCGGCTCATGGCCAGGTACATACCAACCTCGGTGCACTCGCCCTGGAAGTTGGCGTTCAGGCCCTCCAGAATCTCCTTCTGGACCTCAGCGGGCACATCGGCGCCGAAGACCTTGCCCACGCCCACAACATGCTCGGCAGCCCAGCTCTTGGTCTCAGCCTGCACGGTGAACTTGGAACCGGGAACGCCGCACTGGGGGCACTTCTCGGGGGCGCTGTCGCCAACATGAACGTAACCGCAGACAGGACATACGAACTTCTTCATAGTAATTTCCTCCAATAGTAATAATGTAGTATAGGAATTGAACTTGCTTGTAAAGGTGATGCGTCAGGCGATTTCCTCAGCCATGCAATGCTTGCAGCGGCCGCGGAATGTCAGACGGCAATCGGAAACCATACCGCCGGTGGCCTGTTCAGCCAGGGCCGCCAGCTCCGTGGGTACCTCAATGGCGCTAATATCCAAAACCGCACCGCAATCCTCACAGATGAAGTGCACGTGCGGCCGGGTTTCGCCGTCGAACCGCTCCAGCCCATTGACTACGCCTACCGATACAATGATCCCTTCCTCGCGGAACATGCTGATGTTCCGGTAGACTGTGCCGAGGCTGAGATCGGGGATCTGGGGCTTGAGCTGGGTATACACCCACTCGGCACTGGGATGACAATCGGTACCGCAGATACAGGCCAGAATCGCATCGCGCTTCTTGGACCGTTTGCGAATTTTTTCCATTTGTCTCTCCATTTCAGTAATGATTATCGCTTGCATGATGATAATAGCATACATTCTTATTTTTGTAAAGGGCTTTTTGAAAAAATTTTTTGTGAAACTTTCGGTCATGCGGTTGCAAAGATGGCCGCGGCGTGGTATGGTAGGTACATCTTATAAAAGGAGGTTCACGACAATGGGTGTTTCCATCAAGAACCTGGGCGATTGCGTTGCTTGCGGCGCTTGCGCTGAGGCCTGCCCCCAGGAGGTCCTGAAGGTTGAGGACAATGTCGAGATCGTCAATGGCGACGATTGCGTCAGCTGCGGCCTGTGCGCCGACGCTTGTCCTGTCGACGTGCTGGAGGTTGACTGATTCCAGTCCTTTCCTGCCGGATCGCGCTTGCGGTCCGGCAGTTTTTCGTTTTGGGAGAACGTCCTGCCACCTCCGCCCGCAGATGAAGGCGGTTGCCGCAAAAAATGCGGGAAAAATCCCCATTCCCTGTTGAACTTCCATGGATTTGCGGGTATAATATGAAAGATTACAGCCTGTAGAAGCAGGCAGAGGGGGGAGGAACCGTCGTGGGACAGGTGATTGCCGTCATCTCCGGCAAAGGCGGCACAGGTAAGACCAGCCTCACGGCGGGCGTGGCGTCCTGTCTGGCCGCGGAAGGTCAGAAGGTGCTGTGCATCGACTGTGACATGGGCCTGCGGAACCTGGACCTCTCCCTGGGGCTGGCCGACGAGGCCACAGTGGCGTTTACAGATGTCATGGACGGCTTGTATACCCTGGAGGATGCCGTGACCCATCCCCGCATACCGGGCCTGGATTTGCTGACGGCGCCGGTGACCAAGCTGCCGGAAGATGTGGATCAGGAGGCCTTTGGGCGGCTTCTGGAAGAGGCCCGAAGGCAGTATGACTGGTGTCTCATCGACGCGCCCGCTGGTGTGGGCGTGGGGTTTCAGCTGGCTACGCGATATGCCGATGAGCTGGTGGTGGTGGCCGTTGCCGATCCGGCGTCCATGCGGGATGCGGCCCGGGCCGCCGATTTGATTGAACTGCAAGACCGGCGGGACCGGCCCATGCGTCTGGTGGTGAACCGGGTGTCCCGGCGGATGTACCGCAAGCTGCGGGCCACGGTGGACGATGTGATGGACGGCGTCGGATTGCCCCTGCTGGGGATTGTGCCGGACGATGTATCGGTGACGCTGGCGGCTGCCGCGTCGGAGCCGTTGATTTTGTATACCAGCCGCGGCGCGGCCGTGGCCTGTCTCCATATTGCCCGCCGCCTCTGCGGGCGGCGCGCTGCTCTCCTGCGCCTGTAAGGCGCTGCCCAATCTTCCATCCCTGGACACGATACGGAGTGATAGTATGAATATTACGGTTATGGCCCACGATAAGAAGAAGGAACTGATGGTGCAGTTCTGCACCGCCTATAAGAGCATCTTTGCCAAGCATAACCTATCCGCCACGGCCACCACGGGCCGTCTGGTGGCAGATGCCACGGGCCTGCCCGTGTCGCTGTTCCTGGCACGGTCCCAGGGCGGCCATCAGCAGGTGGACGCCCGCATTGCCTACAATGAAATCGATATGGTCATTATTTTCTCGGACCCCAACGATAACGACCCCTGGGAGGATCAGCGGGTCATGCAGACGCTGCGCCTGTGTGAAATGCACAACGTCCCCGTCGCCACCAATCTGGCTACGGCGGAAATGCTGATTCTGGGTCTCCAGCGCGGCGATCTGGATTGGCGTGAGATGATCCGTCCCAAAAAGACCGTTTAAGTCCATATCCCCTGCCCTCGCCCGTTTTGGCGGAGCGAGGGCAGTTCAGTTTAGAAATGAGAAAGGAACCCAAGAAACTATGGCACAGATGAAACCCCGCACCCTGTCGGGCTTCATGGAACTGCTGCCCGCGCCGCAGCAGCAGATGGAGCGCATCATGGAAATTCTGCGGCAGACCTACAGCCGTTACGGCTTCACCCCCCTGGATACCCCGGCCATCGAGTCGGCGGAGGTGCTGCTGGCCAAGGGCGGCGGTGAGACCGAAAAACAGATCTACCGCTTCCAGAAGGGCGACAGCGATCTGGCCCTGCGGTTTGACCTGACGGTACCCCTGGCGAAATATGTGGCCCTCCATTATGGCGAACTGACCTTCCCCTTCCGCCGCTATCAGATCGGTAAGGTCTACCGGGGCGAGCGGGCCCAACGGGGCCGCTTCCGGGAGTTCTATCAGGCCGATATCGATATCATCGGTGATGGGCAGCTGTCCATTCTCAACGAGGCGGAAATCCCGGCCATCATCTACGAGACGTTCTCACGCCTGGGGCTGAAGCGGTTCCAGATTCGCGTCAACAACCGGAAGATCCTCAACGGCTTCTATGCCATGCAGGGCCTGTCCGAGCGGTCTGGCGATATCATGCGCACCGTGGATAAGCTGGACAAGATCGGACCCGACAAGGTCCGGGTCCTGCTGACGGAGGATGTGGGACTGACGGCGGAGCAGGCCGACGAGATTTTGAAATTTATGGCCATTGACGGCGATGTGCTGGCCGCCCTGGGCCAGTATCGGGGCCGGAACGAGGTCTTTGACACGGGTCTGGACGAGCTGGCCGCCGTGGTGGAGAACCTCTCCAACTTCGGCGTTCCCACAGAGAATTTCGCCGTAGACCTGACCATCGCCCGCGGTCTCGACTACTACACCGGCACGGTCTATGAGACCATGCTGCTGGATCATCCGGAAATCGGTTCTGTGTGCTCCGGCGGCCGCTATGACAATCTGGCCGGATACTATATCGACAAGCCCCTGCCCGGCGTGGGCATCTCCATCGGTTTGACCCGTCTGTTTTACGTCTTGGGCGAACAGGGGATGTTGAATCCCGCCCTGCCCACGGCCCCGGCCGACGCCCTGATTCTGCCAATGACCAGTGATCTGGGTCCCGCCATCCGTCTGGCCACGGCCCTGCGGGCCGATGGCATCCGGACCCAGCTCTATACCGAGGCCAAGAAGTTCAAGGCCAAAATGAGCTATGCCGACAAGTTGGGCATCCCCTATGTCCTGTTTTTGGGAGAAGATGAAATTGCCCAGGGCAAGTGCTCCGTCAAGGACCTGCGCACCGGTGTACAGGAGACGGTCAGCCCCGAGGAAGCGGCGGAGAAGATCGCCGCCGGTATTGCTGCCCTCAACGAAGGTCCGGTCATCGTGGAATAAGGTTGGACCCGGACGGCTCAGACCGTACCGGCGGTTCGTCTGTCTCTATCTTGATAATTCCAGAGAAAAAGGAAGGATTTTTCACTATGTTTCAATCGAGAACCCATACCTGTAATGATCTGCGGCTCTCCGATGCCGGCAAGACGGTCACCATTGTAGGCTGGATGGAAAACGTCCGCGAAGTGGGCGCCAATCTGGCCTTTGTGGTGGTGCGGGACTTCTACGGCACGACCCAGGTGGTGGTGGAGACCGAAGAGATGATGCAGATCATCAAGCCCCTGAACAAGGAGTCCACCATCTCCGTGACCGGTACCGTCCGGGAGCGGGCCAGCAAGAACCCCAAGCTGCCCACCGGCGAGATCGAAGTGGTGCCCACCAGCATTTCCGTCCTGGGCCGCTGCCGCTACAATGAGCTGCCCTTTGAGATCAACCGCAGCCGCGATGCCGACGAGACCCTCCGGCTCAAGTATCGCTATCTGGACCTGCGGAATCCTGCGGTGAAGAACAATATCATTCTGCGCTGCAACGTGGTTTCGGCTTTGCGTGCCGCCATGACCGCCCATGACTTCCTGGAGATCACCACGCCCATTCTGACGGCTTCCTCCCCCGAGGGCGCTCGCGACTATCTGGTGCCTGCCCGGAAGCATCCCGGCAAGTTCTACGCCCTGCCCCAGGCGCCCCAGCAGTTCAAGCAGCTGCTGATGACCTCCGGCTTTGACCGCTATTTCCAGATTGCCCCCTGCTTCCGCGACGAGGACGCCCGCGGCGACCGCAGCCCCGGCGAGTTCTACCAGCTGGATATGGAAATGGCCTTTGCTACTCAGGACGACGTGTTTGCCATTCTGGAGGATGTGCTGCCCCCCATCTTTGCCAAGTACGGCAAATACAACGTGGCGTCCTCCGCACCCTTCCGCCGTATCGGCTTCAACGAAGCTATGGAGACCTATGGTTCCGACAAGCCGGACCTGCGCATTGATCTGACGGTACAGGATGCCACCGCGTTTGCCGACTGTGGCTTTGAACCCTTTGCGGGCAATACCGTCAAGGCTGTGGTGGTCTCCGACTGCAAGCTGGCCCGGAAAGCCATCGACAAGCTGCTGGCTGAGGTGGAGGTCCAAGCGGGTAATAAAGCCTATTGGGTCAAGGTGGACGAGAACGGCGAACTGGCCGGCGGCATTGCCAAGTTCCTCACCGGCCGCAAGGATGAACTGACCGCTGCCCTGGGCCTGAAGCCCGGCGACTTCGTGGGCTTCACTGCCGGCAAGAAAGCGGCTGCGCAGAAGACGGCCGGTGTCCTGCGGACCAAGCTGGGCTATGCCTGTGAGGGTCACATGGACAAGGAGCGCTATGAGTTCTGCTGGATTGTGGACTTCCCCATGTACGAAATCGGCGAGGAGTCCGGCGAACTGGAGTTCTGCCACAACCCCTTCTCCATGCCCAACGGCGGCCTGGAGATTCTGGAAAAGGCCGAGCGGGGCGAAATCGATCCTCTGTCCATTACGGCCTTCCAGTATGACCTGGTTTGCAACGGCGTGGAACTGTCCTCCGGCGCTGTGCGGAACCACGATCCGGAGATCATGATTAAGGCATTTGAGATGGTCCGTCTTGGCGAAGAAGACGTGAAGAGCAAGTTCCCGGCCATGTACAACGCCTTCTGCTACGGCGCGCCTCCTCATGCGGGCATCGCCCCCGGCGTGGACCGCATGGTTATGCTGCTGGCCGGCGAGGAGTCCATCCGGGAGATCATCCCCTTCCCCATGAACAAGAACGCCCAGGATATTATGATGGGCGCTCCCTCTGTCGTGGAGCAGAAGCAGCTGGACGAGCTGCACATCGCCATCACCGCCACGGAAGAAACCGCCCAATAAATTACAACAATACGCGCCCGGATTTCCACGGAAATCCGGGCGTGTTTGTCATGGCGTATCAAAGAGATGATCGAGACTTTCAAACCGGTACCCCATATCTTCCCACTTGGTCAGCAACTCGTCCAGAATGGCCGCGTTGGTGGCCGAGGTGGAGTGGAGCAGCACGACAGCGCCGTTATGGATACGGGGAATCAGCTTCGAGAAGGCTTCCTCCCTGGTGGGCTGGTCGTCGGTATTCCAATCCACATAGGCCAGACTCCAGAATACCGTCCGATACCCCATCTCCTTTGCCATTTGCAGATTCTCCGGGCTGTACTCGCCCTGGGGCGGCCGGTAGTACCGGGGCAGCTCCTGACCGGTGATCTCCCGGTAACTGTCTTCCACGGCCTTTAGTTCAGCGGCAAAGGCATTCGGGTCGGAGATTTCCGACATATTTTTGTGATGGTATGTGTGATTGCCCACAATATGGCCCTCGTCCACCATCCGCTGTACCAGTTCCGGCGCCGTTTCCAGATAGTTGCCTACCAGGAAAAAGGCTGCCGGGGCGTGATGGGCTGCCAGCACGTCAAGAATCTGCGTGGTGTACCCGTTTTCATACCCCGCGTCAAAGGTCAGATAGAGCACAGGCTCCGATGTGTCGCCCACATAGACGGCGTCATAGCCGGAGAGCGCCTCGCTGCTGACGGTGCCGATGGGCGCTTCCCCCTCCTGCTGAAAGCTGAGGCCCCAGGAGCCGACGGGAATCGCCTTGCCGCCGCCCAGCAGCAGAAAGAGACTCAGGGCCGCCAGCAGACAGACGGTGATCAAAATCCGCTGACGGACCCGGTATTGCCAGAATTTTTTGGTCATGCCAACCACCTCCCCTCTATCCTATGGGACAGGTTGCCGGGGTAGACACGAAATCTGATACCATAAAATAATATAAAATTGGATATTCCATACAGTCAGTTGGGACGGTACAATGGGACCTAGAACCAAAGGAGGAAGGACCCATGAAACGTATCATCACCATCCAGGACATTTCCTGCCTGGGCAAATGCTCCCTGACCGTGGCCCTGCCCGTCATTTCCGCCATGGGCGTGGAATGCGCCATTTTGCCCACGGCGGTGCTGTCCACCCACACCATGTTCCAGAATTTCACCTGCAAGGACCTGACAGACCAGATTGGACCCATTGCCCACCACTGGAAGCAGGAAAATATTCGCTTTGACGCCATCTACACAGGGTATCTGGCTTCTGCCGAGCAGATTGACGACGTGTGCCGCTTCTTTGACCAGTTTAAAACCGAGGACAATTTTATTTTCGTGGACCCGGTCATGGCGGATAACGGCAAACTCTACGCCGCCTTTGACGAAGCGTTTCCCAGGGAAATGGCAAAAGTCTGCGCCAAAGCCGATATCATTGTGCCCAATCTGACGGAGGCGTCGCTGCTGACCGGTCTCCCCTACCGCACCGATTACGATGAGGGCTATCTGAAAGAGCTGTTGCAGGGGCTGGCATCCTTGGGGCCCCGTCATGTGGTCGTCACCGGCGTGCGGCCTGCTGAAGGCCGTGTAGGTGTCATGGCCTACGATCAGAAGACCGGCGAGACCTTTACCTACTATAATGAACTGCTGCCAGTCTCCTACCACGGCACCGGCGACATTTTTGCCTCCACCTGTGTTGGCGGACTGATGAATGGGCTGGATTTGGGACAGGCGCTGACCCTGGCCGCCGACTACACCCGCCGTACCATCGACGTTACCACCCATACCCCTGATTCCAATTGGTATGGCGTGGAATTTGAGCGTGCCATTCCCGATTTGCTGGAGCATCTAAAAAGATTGAAAGGCTAACAAATTTTTTGTTTGCCTTTTACAAAATTTGTGGTAGAATAGGAATAGAAGTGGTGCAAACCAACAAAAACGCCCCACAGGAAAGGAGCGCTGACATGGAGAAGCGCAACAGAGACACTCTATTCCAGTTCACGGGCCGGCCACCGATGGGTGCTGCCCTTTCCCTGGCCTTGCAGCATCTGGTGGCAATGATTGTCGGCTGTGTGACGCCGGCGATTATCGTTGCCAACGCGGTAGGGATGCCCCACTACCAACAGGTGTTGCTGATCCAATCCTCCCTGGTGGTATCAGCCCTGTCAACGCTGCTGCAGCTGTTTCCCGTAGGCCCCAAGGCGATGAGGCTGGGCGCCGGTCTGCCGGTGATCTTGGGTGTCAGCTTTGCCTATGTTCCCAGTATGCAGGCCATTGCCAGTGGCGGCGGCGGTGTGGCGGCGATTGCCGGAGCCATGGTGGTGGGCGGTATCGTGGCCTTGATTGTGGGACTTGCGGTGGATAAAATCCGCGTTCTGTTCCCGCCGGTCATTACCGGTACCGTGGTCTTTACCATCGGCCTGTCCCTCTACCCCACGGCCATCAACTATATGGCCGGCGGTACCGGCAACACGGCGGAGGCTGTCGCGGCGGCTGGCCTGCCCGAGTCCATGATCTACGGCTCCTGGCAGAACTGGCTGGTGGCTGCGGCAACACTGATTGCGGTTATGGTACTGAATCAGAAAGGCAAGGGCATCTGCAAGCTGGCGTCCATTTTGCTGGGTATGGTGTTCGGCTATATTCTGTCGGCGTTTTTTGGCATGGTGAGCTTTGATAAGGTGGGGCAGGCGGCCTGGTTTGCTCTGCCGGAAATATTGCCCTTTGGCATCACCTTTGAGCCGTCGGCCTGTATTGCCATTGGGTTGCTGTTTGCCATCAACGCCATTCAGGCCATCGGCGATTTTACTGCCACTACAGTAGGTGGCCTGGATCGTCAGCCTACCAATGCAGAGCTGCGGGGCGGCATTACGGCCTACGGCATCACCAATATTATCGGGGCCTGTCTGGGTGGCCTGCCCACGGCTACCTATTCCCAGAACGTGGGTATCGTCACCACCAACAAGGTCGTCAACCGGACGGTGTTTACACTGGCGGCGGCATTTCTGCTGCTGGCCGGCGTTTCGCCCAAGTTTTCGGCGCTGCTGACCACCATTCCCCAGTGTGTCCTGGGTGGCGCTACTATTACCGTATTTTCTACCATTGCCATGACCGGTATGAAGCTCATTGCCTCGGCCAAGCTGGACGCTCGTAACACCACCATTGTCGGACTCAGCGCCGCGCTGGGCGTGGGCATCTCCCAGTCCTCTGCAGCATTGAGCCAGTTCCCCGAAAGCGTGGCTATGATTTTCGGCAAGAGCCCTGTGGTCATTGCCACCATTCTGGCTGTGGTTCTGAACCTGCTGCTGCCGAAAGAGCAGAAAGAATCCTGATGATACATAAAAAAACCACCTGAAATCATCGATTTCGGGTGGTTTTTTTGCGATATTACAAGCTCAGGTCGCTATTGGCACGGGCACGGCGGTCAATCAAGGACTGAATGACCGGAACCAGAATGATAGCCACCAGACCGCCGGCAAATCCGTTGTTATAAAGGTTCATACCACTGTTGATCATGCCCACGTTGAGGGCCACCGATGAATGCAGATACCCGGCAATGATACCGGCAATGATGCCGAATTCTCCGGCAATGGGTGCCAGAGTCGTAGAAAACAGGAACGCCAGGGTACAGCTGGGATCGGTAATGCTCCAATTTTTCGTCAGGCTGCCCAGGTATACACCGGCCATGATGGGCAGAATATTGCGGATGTGCTTGCCGGTGGCGGAGAAGCCCACAATGGTGAAGATACCGCCAATGGTAGGACCGTTGATATCGCCGCCTACGGCCAACAGCAGCAGCGTGGCCACCATGCCGTTGATGCCCATATTAAAGTAGACGCAGGCAGGGCCAAATACTTTGAAATAGTCCATATGGGACGTGCCGCTGGTTTGCAGCAGCATTCGATAGCCCACCAAAACCTCCTGCCGGTGGAAAATCAGCGGCAGAAGTATCCAGACTGCAAATAGACCCAGAAGGATGCGGCCGAAGAGTAAATCATACTCGGTGGCCCAGATCAGTCGGGACTGAATGGTGATGTCAAAGGAACGGAACAGGGACACCACCACCGTCGCAATGATCCCGCAGGCCAGACCCACATTGTACAGGGAATAGCCCTTGTGGGCGTAATAGGTGTGGGTGGAAAGGGGCGGCAGAATAAAGCCGAGCAGCAAGCCTGTGGCGCCGCAGAGCAGCAATCGCGCCGGTAATGGCAGCGTGGCAATGTGCATGATCTGTGTAATAATGGGAGATAGCGAGGTGCCGTACAGCCCCACGTACAGGTATTTGGTGATGCTGACCCGGTGAAAGCGGGCGTACAGACAAACGCCCAGCATAATAGCCCAGATATTGAGAATGTTTTTCCCGAACAGAGAAAATCCAAATAACAGAGCTGTGGAGGTAATGGTATGCCCGTCAAATTCCATGCCCAGTAAATAGATGATTAAGATGCAGAGCAAGGTGGAGACACTGGCGTTGAATAGGGCCGCGCCAGGACCGCCTACCACAAAGTAGTCGGTGATGAGAAAGTCGGGGCTTACCACAATGGCCACCAGACCCTGTAGAATCTCGTTAAAGGGTTGGATACAAAAAGAGATAATCAGAAAATACAGAGGAGACAGGGAAAGCAGCAAAAATCTGCGCCTGCGATAGAATTCATGTTGCATCGGAACAACTCCTTGCCGTCAGAGTTTTGGATCAGAATTATAAATATGCCAAATGGCCGACAATAATACGGCAAAAATGGACGTTTCTCATGGAAAAAGCATACCATAAAATTATAACGTGTGCAATAAAAGAATCAGCCCGGGGGATGCGGTCGCATCCCCCGGGCCTGGGTATCCTGGAATCAATATTTGTCGGAAACATAACCAGCGGTCTGGAACCCGCGAACGGCACAGTCGCGGGAATCCGCTGCGGCAGCGGACGTGGCAGGCACACCCTTGAGACGGAACTGGTCCAGCAGATTCTTCATGAGAGAGGCCTGGCTGGACAGCTCCTGGCTGGCAGCAGCGCTCTCCTCGGCGGTGGCGGAGTTGGTCTGCACCACGCTGGAAATCTGATCGATGCCCACAGAGATCTGGGAGATGGCATCAGCCTGCTCACTGGAAGCATGGGCAATCTTTTCGATCATGGTCAGAATATCCTCCGCAGAGGTGGCAACATCGTTGAACGCCGTGTCGGTGCGATGGGCGATATCTTCACCGCGGGAAACATGCTGTAGGGAGTTCTTAATGAGACCGGTAGTCTCCTGAGCTGCGTCAGCCGACTTCTGGGCCAGGGAACGGACCTCATCGGCCACCACGGCAAAGCCCTTACCGGCGTTGCCCGCACGAGCGGCCTCCACAGCGGCGTTGAGGGCCAGAATATTGGTCTGGAACGCAATATCGTCAATGACCTTGATGATGCTCTGAATATTGTTGGAGGCGGCGGCAATATCCCGGATGGCGCTGAGCAGCTGGGCCATTTCCTCCTTGCCGCGGGTGACGGTTTCGCGGGCCGTCTGACCCAACTGGTTGGCCTTGCGGGAGAATTCGGCGGTGTCGTTGATCCGGCTGGTGATTTCGCTGATGGCGGCGGACAGCTCTTCGACGCTGCTGGCCTGCTCCGTGGCACCCTGGGCCAGGGCTTGGGCACCGTCAGCCACCTGATCGGAACCGGCATTCACCTGAGCGGCAGAGGTACCCAGGTCACCCAAAGCCACACAGAGTTTGTCCTGGAAGTTCTCAATGGAGTGCTGAATATTGGCAAAGTCGCCCTGGAACGGCAGCGGACACTCGTAGGAGAAGTTGCCGCTGGCAAACTCGCTCATGCCGTAGTCAATGGCGGAAATGTACTTGTTCAGCTCGCTGAAGGAGAAGTTCAGGCGTCTGGCCACCTTGCCAAATTCATTGGCGCCGTCATATTCCACATGGGCGTTGAGCTTGCCCTGGGACAGGTCATCGGCGGCCTTGTAAATCTGACTGAGCACATTGTTGAGCTGATAGGTGGTGTTAAAGGCCACATACAGGCTGATGCCCAGCGCCAGGACAAAGAAGACAATCAGAACGATGATAAATACACGCAGATTGTTCATTACCGTTGTTTCCTGGGCGGACTCGAGGCTGGAGACGGAGCTGTCCAGCTCTTCGGAAATGGACCGCAGCTCAGCCAGCGCAGGAGAACATTCATTGATCACGGCGTCAGCGGCTTCCGTCACATTGCCTTCCTCCACATGCTCCATAACATGAGAGGCGATGGCGGTCCAATTATCAAATGCGTTTTGGTATTTCTGCGACAATCCATCGGCGGTGCCGTGGATCTCGGCAAACAGGTCAATATTTTTCTGCACTTCCTCCAGACTGCTCTGGACACTGGACTTCAGCTGGGGAATGGATTGCGTATCGTTCACAGAAAGCGCAATAATCATTTCCCGCAGATCGCGGGCGGCAGAGTTGATGGCAATCCGACAGTCCTTGACCGCGGTAGAGGAGGCGATGATCTGATTGGTCAAAACATTCGTATTGGCACGAATGTTGAGCAGACCCGCGACACCCAGGGCACAAATAATGGTTGCCAAAACGATAATGGTTGAAAAAATGGTCAACAGATACGTTTTAATTTTTGTTTTGTGAAACATACAGGCTCCTCCTCATTTTTTGTCTTGCGAACAGTGCCGTTCTGCGACGGCGGGACAGTGGGATGCTCAGTCGGGGCTTTCCTGACACCGGCAGTTGCGGATATAGAGCAGAGCATAAACGCTCTGCGTCATGGATTCCTGGAACAGGTGAATAACCAATTCCACTCGCCGCTCTGTTCCATCCACCGGCATCCGGAAGATGATCCGCCGGGCCTCATCGCTGCGCTCCAGCAAACTGGACCAGCGTTCTCGGAACAGATAATCGTCCAGCAACGTCAGGTCCTCCGGGGACAGATACGAGGCAAGCTGGTCTTGCAGGATCCGGATAAAGTGATCAGAATGGTTGCGATAATCTTGGGAAAGTTCTCGCCACAGTCCGCCCACGGAAAGCAGTTGACCGCTTTCCAGGTCCACCTCGGCGTGGGCTGTGGTTTCCGACAGAACGGCGTGGTAAAACCGCTGAATCCGCATAGTCCCCAGCTGCTGAACCCGCTGGGCGCCAATGGGTTCCACGGACACCACCATGGTATTCAGATCCACTTCCTCCTGTCCGGGGTGCCGCAGGGCCAGTTGGAACCACTCATAGGTGCCGCCCTTGGACTGAAGCAAAATCTCCGGCAAAACCAGATCGGATTTCAGGCACACGCGGGAAAATGCAGCCTGAAACTCCTGCGCGAAGTGGGGATGGACAATGTGATTGTCAATCCAGCACTGGGGAAAACCGTTTTCATGGCGGCATTCACCGGCGATCAGATGCCGGTCTGTATGGAAGAAGATGGTCTGTTTTAGCTCATTGTACTCGAATAACTCCCGTTTGTCCAGCTCTGGCAGGAATTGCGGACAGTGGGTGCCACTGAGAATGCGGTGATAGCCCTGTAGACAAACGCCATCGCCGTCGTCTTCGGCCCGAATGCCGGTACATTGTACCAAAACCTCGTTGAGACTGGGGTGATTCCAGATGTATTCCAGCTGCACCTTCTGCCCGGTGTCAATCATACTCCGCACGGCGTCATGGACATAGCTGTAATAGCCGGCGTTGATGCGGCTGTACCAGAACTGGTAACACTCCTCCGGTGTCAGCGAGGTGGGGGCGCCCAAAACGCGGTACATGGTCTCGTCGGCCACCATCTGCGGCGGACGTCCGTCGGAAGGCATGCGAATGGTCCACAGGCCTACCGCCATAGAACTGAGAATATGCCGGTAATTGGACCGGCTCAGCTCTTTGAGATGATGCTGTAACCGCGATTCGCCCATACGGGTAACCAGCAGCCGGGTCACAACTCGGGCCAGGGCGTCGTTGTGGGGACAGTGGCGGGGATTGCTGATGCCCACAAAGCTCAGCAGCTTCTTTTCCCGCAGCAATGGGACAGCCAGATGCTGGGAAATACCCAGTGTGTGAAGCAGCTCCAGCTCTTCCGGTGTTTGCAGCGGGCCGGCGCCCAGAGTGATCACCGATTGACCCCGTTGGAACATCTCCACCCAGCGTCGCAGGGGATTGGGCGGGAGACTCTGCAATTCCGGCGGCCGAGGCAGCAGATCCGGCCGCTCCCAACGGCAGCTGGCGGTCCAGCATTCCGCCGGGCCGCAGGGGGCTTTGTAGAGGAACACCCGGTCGGCTTGATAGAAGTCGCCCAGAATGGCCAGAGCCGTCCGAACGGCTTCGTGGTACGAGCGGCATTCGGACAGGCGTTCGGCGGCTTGCACCATGCGCTTACCGCACTCCAGCCGATCCTTGACATCCCGGCTGGTCAGTTCCTGCTCCGTAATGTCGATGGCAGTGCTGAGCCGGGCAGCCTTTCCCTGGAGAAGAATCAGCTTGTCGCGCAGGATGAAGTGTCGGCCGCAGTATTCGTTCATATGGTCACGTATGAGAAAACGATCTGTATCCAGCTGGCCGCCGACACAGAAGACACAGGGACTGTCTCTCCCCTGCAGAACCTTGTAACATCGTTTGCCGTGGTAATCCCGCGCGCCAAAGAGCTGCTGGCCTGCGGGGTTGAGATAGTAGAGCTCATACGTCTCCGGATCGCTGATGTAAAAAATGTCCTCTTCTGCGTCCAGAACGGCCTGGGCCAGATCATCCGGCGCCAGTTCCGCCAGAGGTACCTGATCGTAGTTATGGAGCAGACGACGGAAGCCGTGCTCTTGCTCCAGGCGGGCCTGATAAGCCGGAGAGTCTTTTTCAAAATAGCGGGCCGTAAAGTCGGCGGCGCTGATGGGACGGGAGAAGAGAAAACCCTGAAGCAGCCGCGGCCGCAGCTCCTCCAGAGCAGCCAGTTCCTCGGCGGTCTCGATGCCCTCGCAGCAGACGCGAATACGGCTGCTTTCTGCCAGCTGAAGCATATTGCCGAGAAACCGGTAGTTGTATGCGCTTTTATGGATATCCCGGACGAAGCAGCGGTCAATCTTCACTTCCTCGATTTCCATTTCCTCCAGGCGCTGCAGGCTGGAATAGCCGGTGCCGAAGTCGTCAATGGAAATGGCAATGCCCTGCTGCTTCCACTGGGCAAAAATCGCATTGATGTGCGGGGAATCCAGCAGCTGGATTCCCTCGGTCAGTTCCAGGGTCAAGGCGTTGCCCGGCAGGCCGCTGCGCTGGACACACTGGAGCACTTGGTTGGTGATATCGGCGTCGCAAAGCTGTACGTGGGACACGTTGACGCTCATGGAGAAATTGGGAAGGTATCGCCGCCAGATGCGGCACTGCTCCAGGGCTGTGGCAAGCACCCACAGACCCACCCGGCAAATGAGCCGCATATCTTCCAGCAGAGGGACGAATTCCACAGGACTGACCGGGCCAAGACGGGGCGAATTGTAGCGCAGCAACGCCTCCGCACCATGGAGGGCGTAGGTATGGGAGATCACCTGGGGTTGATAGAACACGGAAAACCCCTCAAAGCCGTTGTCCACGCTTCGCTGCAGGTCTTCTTTCAGTTCCAGAACGGCCAGTTCTCGTCGGTAGTCCTCGGCGGAAAAGAACCAGAGCATCTTTTTGCCGTGGGCTTTGGCGCAGTCCACCGCGGTCTCGGCGTACTGATACAGGACGCATTCATCGGGAACCCGGTAGGTCTGGTATGGGACACAGCCGCCGGATAGAGTACATTGGTTCCGCAACCGGACCAGCAGCTGATCAAAGACCTGCCGGACTTCGCCGCTGCTGCGGCCCGGCAGATTGACGGCAAAGGAGTCGCCGTTCATGCGGTAGATCCGCTGGGAGCCGCCGGTGGCGGCCTCCAGCGAATCGGCCACCTGCTTCAGCAGCTGATCCCCGTAGGTCTGGCCGTATTTGAGGTTGATGGCCTGCTGATCGTCCACGTCCAGCACCAGTAAAAACCCATCCTGCCCGCTTTCCAGCAGCTGCTTGATCTCCTCCTGCAGCACATCCATATGGAATGCGCCGGTGAGGTGATCGGCCTTGCTGTGGGAGGGCAAAATGGCCAGACGGCCCATCATCCACTGGGGATGGCCGCTGCTGCCGAAATGTACCTTGCCGCAGAAATTGATCCAAAGAAGGCCGCCGGTGCGGTCCATGACCCGGTACTCGGCGTCATAGTCGGCGGAGGCACCGGAGAGGACATGAACCAGCCCCTCCTGCAGCCGTGTAAAATCCTGGGGCCATACGATGCCGAACCATTCCGGCAAGGTGCAGTAATCGGCTTCAGCGTTAGGCAGTGCCAGCGTCTTATGTAGCTGCTTGGGGATATATAGCTTCTCTCCGGCTATATCCAGCAGAAAAAAGTAGTCGCCGGTGCTGTCCGTCAGAAAGTTCAGTATGTTGTAATACGCCAGAAAATCTTTCTCCATGATCTACAACCTTCCTGGAAGCCGCCCCAAGGGGCACGGCCTCAGTTGCCGCGAAGATGCTGGGCCAGCTTCCGGTCTTCTGTACGGATGTGAGAAATGAGGATGCCGGCCAGCTGGTTGACTTCACCAAGGGCCCGGACGGTGGCTCCATCGCGCACCAGACTGTTGGTGGCGTCCTGAAGCTTGCGCTTGTAGCCGTCGTGGAACGTCTTGTGGGCGGGATAACCGGGATATTTGCTGGAGACCTGCAACTGCTCTTCGTCACTGAAGTGCTTGGTGACGTAGCTGTTGAGGAACTGGCCGGTCTTGGGAAGAGAATCACGGCCCTTTCCCTGGGCGCAGGCGTCCAGCAGGGCGTTGATAGCGTCAAATAACTGCTTGTGTTCAGAGTCGATCAGCGCATTGCCGGTGAGCAGATCTTTTGTCAATTCATAACGCATAGAACTGGTCTCCTGTTCTTTTAGAATGGTGTTGTACAGCATAGCTGCAAACTAGGAATAATGGATATTCTTTATTTATATCGGCATATATTCCGGAATGTTAATGGGAAATGGAAAAGATATTTTGCAGATCAGAAAAAAAGTTTTTCTGATTTTTTGGGTGCAGACGCTTAACATTCCGGGGAAGAAGACGATAAGTATAGTACAAGAACCACGACCGGTAAGCGAGCCCGCCGCATTTCAGAATCAGGCGGATGCGGACGGATCAGAGGAGGATGCGCAATGTTTCAAGGGATCAAGCCTCCGGGAGCCTACCCGGTATCCGGCACTGCGGCCCATAGCGGCCTTCCAACCCCGACCCATGGGGAGCAGACGGTCAAACAGCCGAATTTCGATCAATTTCAGCTGTCGGCCCAGCCCAACAGCCAGGAAGCCACAGTGCAGAAATCGGTAAGCCGGATTATTCGCCAGGTTCGGACCCGCCCTACCCATGCCGAACTGGCCGAACTTAAGAGCCGGATTGCCAGCGGCACCTATCAGCCCAACGCCCGGGAAATTGCGGCGCGGATGATGATGACGGAATACCGGGAGGTTTGATATGGCGGTACAATTCACCGATTATGTACAGATGCTTCAGGACTTGGAGCAGACGCTGCGGGACCTGACGGCCCTGCAGCCGGAAAAAATTGCAGCCGTACGGGCCCATGATCTGGAGGTGCTGAACGACTGTATGAAGCGAGAGCAGGCGGCGTCTCTGGCCCTGCGGGGACTGGAACAGAAGCGCGCCAATATGGCGAAAGCGCTGGGCGTTGGCGGCGTACCCATCCGGCAGGTGGCGGGCCATTGCCCGGAATCCTGCCGCGGCGATCTGAGCCGGGCCGTGGAGCGTCTGATCCGGCAGGGACAGGAGCTGCGCAGTGCGCAGGACGCCGCCCGGGCGGTGGTGGAATCAGATTTGCGGCGAGTCAACGGAGAGCTGGAGCGGCGGGGCGTCGCCACAGATCCCGAAGACGGCGCACAACCCACCGTCCCCCCCAGAACCATGCGGACCGATATCAGGGCTTGAGGAGGAACCATATATGAGCGGAACATTTGGCGCCTTTGGCGTGGCACGACTGGGCATTTATGCGGCTCAGTCGGGCTTGGACGTTACGGGCAACAATATCACCAACATCAATACGCAGGGCTATACCCGCCAGCGCCTGGATCTGGTGAGCCTGAGCTCTTCGGCATCGGATAAATACCATTCCATCTACGATGTCCGAATTGGCCAGGGCGTTCTCACCGCTGGCGTGGTCCAGTTGCGGGACCCGGGCCTGGATTTGCAGTACCGGGGCGCTTCGGCCAACGTGGGCTCGGCCAGCCAGAAGCTGACGGGCCTCAATGACATTGCCAGCATTCTGGATGAGGTGGGCAAGGGCAGCACCGACGAGGATCAGGACGATGGCGTGATTCTGCGGCAGATGAACGATCTGCGGGACCTGATCAGCAAGGCCCTTACCAACGGCATCGACGGCTATGACGGCATGATCCGTGAGTCGTCAAAGGCTTTGTGCACCCTGTTTAACCAATATGCCAAAGAACTGGAAGATTTGCAGGCAAAATACGATACGCAGTTTGAACAAAATGTGGCGGATATCAATAATATTCTCAAAAATGTCCGCGATCTCAACGAAACCATCCGGGAAGCAGAAATTCGCGGGGATCCCGCTCTGGAGCTGCGGGACGAGCGCAACCGCCAGCTGGATAAGCTGAGCAGCTATATGAAAATTGATGTCAAGTACTCCATGGAAGACATCGGAGCGGGGCTGCAGGTGGAGAAGCTGACGGTGTCCCTGGGCACTGGCGGTAAAAATACGCTGATCGACGGTGTGTACGGTACGCAAATCAGTTCCAATGGCAGCCCCAACTATGATATCAGCGTTTCGGACTTGCTGGACGGCAATGGACGGATACATCCTGAAAATAACGCCCTGGGTGCAGGTGCGGATCTGGCAGACAACGACCTCTATGGTTCCCTGCAATCCCTGCGGGAGCTGTTGACGGAGTCCGGCGAGTACAGCAGACAGGACTATGTGAACAATGTGGATGGTGAGGCCGGCAGTAAGCGTGGTATTCCCTACTACCGTAAGGTGCTGGATAATTTGGCTCAGGAATTTGCTGAGCAGATGAACGCGTTGAACATGATCAACGCGGATGCGGCCAACCCGGTTCCCAATAACCCGGCCGTAAAAGGGGAAGGTGCCCTGTTTAGTACAGGCAGCAACGGCAATGACATTGAGGGCATCACAGCTGCTAATATTTCCGTTTCCAAGGCATGGAATGACGGCGTGGTTTCCATGATTGCTACGCGGGATCCTGGTGCTTCCAGCGGCGATAACTCCAACTTGGCGGCCTTTTTGAATTTGTTTAATAAGACTCATGAATTTGATCCTAAGGCTGTTGTTCCGGAAACCGTGCCGGGAAATGGCGATGCTGCTGTTGGCGCGGTTTACTCCGGCACCTTTGAGGATATGCTGCTGCATATTCAGTCCACACTGGGCGAGGATCAAATGAGTACCACGGCAGTGCTGAATAACTACAGCATTACCCAGAACGAACTGTATATGAGCCGGGAGAGCGTCTCCGGCGTGGACCTCAATGATGAGGCTACCAACCTGATGGTCTATCAGAAAGCCTATACGGCGGCCTGCCGTCTGATGACTACTCTGGAGGAAGCACTGGACGCCCTTATGGCTATGTGAGATACGAGGTGAGACAAGATTATGCGCATCACTACCAACGCAATGCTCTATAACTATCAGAATAATCTGATGAACAACACGAATTTGATGAATAACGCCATGACTAAGGTCATGACACAGCGCCAATTTAACTCCTATGCCACCAATCCGGCAGCGGCCACCCGGGCGTTTAAGGTGCACAGTTCTTTGAATGCCGTTCAGGCCCAGCATTCCAACAATCAGATGGTGACCAGTAAGTTTGAGACGGCTTGGAGCAACATCCAGGGCATTTTGGATGATTTGTCCGATGAGTTGGGCAGAGTACCGGCACTACAGGGCCTGAATGGTACCAATGCAATGGATGACCTTGATTCTCAGGCGCTGGTGCTACGGGGTGCAGCGGAGGGCATCATACAGAGTATGAACGCCCAATATGACGACGATTATATCTTTGCCGGTTCCGATAATCGGAACCCACCCTTTGCTATTGACGACGACGGCTATATTACCTACCGGGGCGTGTATATTGATAAAACCGGGACACTGGACCAGACGTACGAGACAAAACCGGACGGTACCGTTATAACAAACAGGGATATTCTAAAACAGTGGGCGGAGGAAGACCCGCTGTTTGTGGATGTGGGCCTGGGCTTCGCGTTGGACAATAACAATAAGGTGATTGAGTCCACGGCTTTTGATTCTGCCATTTCTGGCATTGATATTTTGGGTTACGGCGTGGACGATGACGGGAACCCGAAAAATTTGGCATCCATTATGCTGCGGTTGGCAGATGTGTTTGAAAACTATGACCATAATCCTGACTATGACCAGGCCCAGGCGTTGGTCAACGCTTTTGATACGTCTCAAAAAGCGGTTATTGACAAACATGCTGAGATAGATGTCAAAACCGGCTTTTTGAATACCAATGGTACCCAACTGGAGTCTAATTTTGATGCATTGAACACGGAACGGTACAATTTGGAAATGGTAGACCCGGCCGACGCCATTACAGAACTCATGTGGGCACAAACCTGCTACAGCGCGTCGTTGCAGGTGGGTGTCAACGTGATTCCACAATCTCTCATGGACTATCTGAAATAAAACATTTGTAAGTAAGATGCCGAGCGCCTGAAGGATCAGGCAGATAGAAGGAGCGCATAGGAAATGCAGCCATTGATTGAGATACAAACCATACCGATAGAAATTCAAATGAAAGTGGCCAATGCCCGGCTGGAGTATGCCAGGGGAACGGCCAATTTGGAGATTTCCCGGGATAAAGGCGGTCTGCAAATTCGCAGCCAACCCATCCAGGTAAAGATCGACACCTTTGAGGCCCGGAACTCCATTGTACCTACCACCATGCGGAGCATTGAGCAAAGTGCGCGAACAGGCCGTCAGGCTGCTTATGAGGCCACGGCCAGCATTTCACGGGAGGGCCGCATGATGATGGAAGCCACAGTAGACGGCCAGGTCATCCCAAACCTGGCCCGACAGGCGGTGCTGGAACGTCCTGCTGATTTGAATCTTCAGTTTTTGCCGTCGACAGGCCCCGAGATTTCTTGGAGTGGCGGCGAACTCAGCGTCCGGTATGAGATGGATAAGCTGAATTTTGACTGGCGGATGGAACAGATGCAGTTTACATTTGTACCGGGGGATATTGAGTTCACTATGACGCAGCGACCCGATGTAGTGATTAAGTATGTAGGCGGTCCGCTATATGTACCGCCGTCTTCAGACCCCAATTATGAACCGGTGGATGTGAAAGCCTGATAGCGGATAGGAGGGTGCCCATTTGCAAACCGACACCAAATATTTTGGCATTGTGGAATATGAACCGGAGGATGTCTTGACGTTCTCACAAGGGCCGTTTGGTTTTGAGGAGGAGCAGTCTTTTTTGCTTCTGCCCTTTGCGGGAAGCGACGGAAATATGCTGTGCTTTCAAAGTTTAAAGACGCCATCCTTGGCCTTTGTGGCCATGAATCCGTTTTCGCTGAATCCAAACTATGCCCCGGTGTTGACGGCGGAAGAGCTGCGGGAAATGCAGGTGGAGCGTAGCGAGGACCTATGTTATTATGTGCTCTGTGTGGTACGGCAACCCGTAGGGGCCAGCACAGTCAATCTTCGTTGTCCTGTGGCGGTTAATGCAGAGACCCGTCAGGCGATGCAAACTATTTTGGAGACCGACCACTATGGCATGCGCCATCGTCTGGAGGAGTTCTCCGACGGGGGGTGCGGCTGATGCTGGTACTGCGGCGTAAAGTGGGTGAAGCCTTCCTGTTGGGCGGGCGCATCACTGTGACGGTCCTGGGAATGGAACCCAATGGTACGGTAAATCTAGGCATTGACGCGCCAAAGGATGTGCTGATTCTGCGCAGCGAATTGCAGCAGGCAATGGTGGCCAATGAAGAAGCAGCAGCAAGTGATGCTGCCCTGGTGACAGCATTGGAAAATGCGCTGTTTTCCACAGAGCAACGAAAGGAGGAATGACCCAATATGGATATGATCAATAGTATGGCTTCGGCATCCATGACTATGTCGAACGCCCAGACTATGCAGCAGTATTCTGTGTCCATGACCAAAAAGGCCATGGACAGCCAAGAACTGGCCTTGCAGGGCCTGTTGGAGATGCTGCCGCAGCAGAGTGCGCCGGCTAAGGGTATGTATATCGACGTGTACGCATAAGTAGCCAGTCGGTATCAAGGAGCGGGAGCGCCGGAAAAGTGCGCTTCCGCTTTTTTCACAACAAGGGCAAGGGAGACTTTTTTGCCAGGCGGAAAAAAATTTCGTATTTTCCCTTAACTTTTTGCCCGAACGTACGATATATAAAATGTAAGCAATCCACCGTCAACTGTGAAGGCCTGCGGATGGCGGTGGAATCACACAGGACGAGAAGGAACTGGTCCTGAAATATTTTCAAGGAGGAACTTATTATGCGTATCCAACACAACATTATGGCAATGAATGCCTACCGCAACTACAACACCAATACCAGTGCACTGTCCAAGAACCTGGAGAAGCTGTCTTCCGGTTACAAGATCAACCGCGCCGGCGATGACGCTGCTGGTCTGGCAATCTCCGAGAAGATGCGTGCTCAGGTCACTGGCCTGACCATGGCTAAGAAGAATGCTAAGGACGGCATTTCCATGGTGCAGACCGCTGAAGGCGCCCTGACCGAAGTCCACGATATGCTGAACCGTATGGTGGAGCTGTCCACCCAGGCTGCCAACGGCACCTATGATTCGAATACTGATTTGAAGTACCTGGATCAGGAGTATAAGCAGCTGCAGAATGAAATCACCCGTATTTCTACCGCCAGTAACTTCAACGGTAAGCAGATCTTTACAAAGGATACTGTTACGCTGCAGATCGGTGAGAAAGCGCTTTCCGCCTACACGCTGACGTTCTCCATCGGTGCATTGACCTTGGCATCCCTCGGCATTACTGGTGGTGCTGTCAGCATCGCGACGATGGCTGGTGCGACTGCGGCTATTTCTGCAATCAACAACACCGGTATCAAGTTCGTCAACGAAATGCGTTCCAAGCTGGGCGCCAACCAGAACCGTCTGGAGCATACCATCAACAACCTGGGCGTCATGATCGAGAACATTCAGGATGCAGAGTCCACCATCCGCGATACGGACGTCGCAGAAGAGATGATGGCTTACACCAAGAACAACATCCTCATCCAGTCTGCTCAGGCTATGCTGGCCCAGGCCAATCAGGTGCCGCAGGGCGTGCTGCAGCTGCTGCAGTAATTTCATATCCAGCCAGCAGTTTTATATTCATGGTGTGCGGGCCGGCTCTTTGGGCCGGCCCGCATTTCTATAATCTTTGATGACAGGCGGCAAGAACAAAGGAGCATGTACCTTTGTTCTTGCGACCTGTCAAAATTAGAAAGGTGATTACTATGTCTGAACGTTTGCTCTCCATCGGAATGATTGTAAAAAATGAAATTCGCTGCCTGGAAAAATGTTTGAAAGCGTTAGAGCCGCTGCGGCGAGCCGTTCCTAGTGAACTGGTGATCGCAGATACGGGTTCCAATGACGGCACACAAGAGATCGCGGCCCGCTATGCGGATATTTATTTTGAGTTTCCCTGGCAAGATGACTTTGCGGCTGCACGCAATGCGGTGTTGGACCGGTGCAGCGGCAAATGGTATCTTTCTGTAGACGCGGATGAATATCTGGATGACAATATCGAGGATTTAGTAGAGTTTTTGCGTATGCCGGAAACAACGGCAAAGTATGGTATGATAACCATATCAAATTTTAAAGACAGCACGTTAAATAAAGACTCGGTTATCTCGTTTTTGTCTCCTCGCTTGGCTCGCCGAACTCCGGGATTGTGTTTTGAAGGAAAGGTTCATGAGCGATTTAATTTATCACCAGATGATCCCATGTATGACTTGTCTACGGTTATTTTATGGCATGATGGCTATGCCTTTGATACACGGATACAGGCACGCAGCAAAATGGAGCGAAATATGCGGCTGCTGCAAGAAGAACTGGAAAAATCGCCGGAAGATCCGCTGCGAATTGTGCAGTGTATAGAATCCAGCCGGAATTCACAGGAAAAGTTAAAATATATTCAGCGAGGACTTGCACTTATTCGCTCAGGCGCTCCAGGTTGGGAACAGCAAGGCGCCAGTTTACTGCGAAGTGCTATTGATCTGGGGGTATGTACGGGTATACCTGAGGTGCAGGAGTGGATTGATCTAGCCTTTAAGTATTACGCTGATTCAGCTTTGATCAAAATTGATATTAACGCAATTTTATGTGAATTCTACAATCGCTCTCTCCAGTGGAATCTGTGCCTGAAAGCTGCCGATGCGTATTGGGAGGGTATCCAGCAACTAGACCAGGGGAAATTGCGCATTGATGAATTTGCTACAGCTACATTAAATTGTGCTTCGGATATTTCCCGAGAAAAAATTGCTTTGTATCAGGCAGATGCATGCTATTATTTGAATCGTTCGGAACTGGCCATGCAAGTATTAGACAAGATTCCACTGTGTACTGTGTGTGATCTCAATATAGCTGATTTAGTAGATCTATTAGCCAAATTGACGGAAAAAATCGATGTGGCAAAGTATTTCTGTGCAGATGCCAGGCAGATTTTACAGGACGAGCCGAGCACTCAAGAGGAATGGCGTCGGCGGGATGCGTTGCGCCAGGCATTGACCGGTTTGTTTTTGCCTTCCAATCAATACCAGCTTCCTGTGAAGTTACTGCAAGGAATTGAAGATGATAGTTTTGCCCCTGCAGCGGCTATTATGGCATCGACGGATACAGCGGAAATAGAGCGGATTGCTCAATCCATCAAAAGCTGGAAAGGCATTCCGTTTTTAGCAATTCAAAAAATAATGGAATCGGGCATACAGTTTCCTGATGCGCTGTTCTGTACGATGGATTTCGAAGACATTTGTGGGATCAGCGAGTTTTTGGCCGGGGACATGGATAATGTGGGAAAGCAGTTTCTGGGTTTTATCAACAAATTGGAAGCTTCCGATGCTAGGATGGCAACTTGGCGGATGGAACTGTTGATACAGGCGTGTGCATGCTTTCAATGGAAAAACACAGAACTGTCCGAGCAATTGCTTGTGACGCTGTGCAAGGCAACAGAAACCTTTTTGACAACAGTGTACTCCATGGAGGTATTGCAATCGGAATATGTACACGCGATATTGCCGCAGCGCTATCGATTTGCTTACGGCTGTGTACGGGCAGAGGCGCAGTTGCAAGCGGATAATGCTGCTACATGTGTTCACATATTAAAAGATTTGGTGAACTTAGCGCCCAATATGCGTGATATGATTCTGTTTATGACAGAGCGAGCCAAACGTGTGACCGAGGAACGTCGAATGAGAGCAGGCATTACACCAGAGTTGATTGCAATGGCGAAGCAGGTACGTGCAATGTTGGCCCAATATCCGGAGAATTCTCCTATGGTGTTCATGCTAAAAAGCAGTGAACAATACCAGAAGATGAAGTTTTTGATTGAAGATCCAAATTTGGGCAATATGTAATCAATCCTGCGATTATTATAGGACAAACAGGAGGAAAACAGTTGTATATTTATAGTTATCGGCTGGAAGAGCAACAGAGGCAAACATTACAATCATTTTTGTCCGACAATGTAGTGCTAAAAACGTTCTCTCCACAAGAACCTTTGGTGCAAGGCACTGTGTTAGTAATTATCGCAGACATGGCTGCTGCACAAGAAGTCTGGAAATATTCACAAGTACAGAATGTTCCCATAGTATTGTGGGACCAATTAGAGAAAGTGTTAATAGCCTGTGCTTGGCAGGCATATTGCCATTCAGAGTGGCGTTATTTACAGCTTGCGTTGGAAACAGTGCAGAAACTTACTACAAACACAATTGTATTAGGCTCATCTTATGCAAAATATGGTATTTCAGCGCAGCAACTGGGGGCACAATGCGTAAATTTGGGCTTAGATGCGCAAGACATATATTATACCTGCAAATTGGGACAGCTTGTGGTTAAGAGTAACCCCAATATTCAACAGGTTGTCTTGGCTAGCGGATACTATTGGTTTTATTCTGATATTTCTCGCGCAAATTCAGCATATGCCCAAGGTTTAATCACAAATACCTATTACCCAATTTTAAAGGATGCACACCATGCCTCCAATTTAAACAATTTGGAACCACAGAGTTACCTGTCGGCTGATATGGATTTTCTAAATGAAGAAAAAGCAATGGATTTTTACTGTCGTCTACTCTACCAGCAGCAAAATGGTGAAAGTGCAAAGCTGTCAAAAAATTTTGTATATAATGCAGAAAAAACGAGCTGGGAAATGAACAGTAGGTTTGTCCGTACAACTTTTGACCAAACACATTCCGATGAAATGACTTGGCATCTGTTGTCACCTATGGTTAAAGATGCATTTGCTGTGGAACGTTGCCGTGATCATAATAAATTACTTCGCCATATAGAAAGCTATGAAGAAAATAAGGAAATTTTGAATCAATTTGTTACATTATGTAATACTATTGGTGTTGAGGTTTATATCTTGTGTATGCCGCAAACCAAATACTATTTACGACATTTGCTGCCGGAATTTCGAGAGCGTTATTTTGCAGCACTGGATACCATTGAAGGAACCTATCAGTTTCTTGACTTTCATGATGCCGATATTTTTGACGATCAAGATTATTTGGATCAAGACCATCTGGGACCGCAAGGAGCGGAAAAAGTTACCACATTCTTAAAAGAGTTACTCGCTCTCAGCAAAGACTAAAGGGGTTGGAAGTTATGCGATTTTCCAGATATGTACAGCTAAATCAAGTGTGCTGCACACTGATGGAAGCAGTAGACTATATACAAGGGCATGATGACTCTGATTTATGCCAGGAACTACTCGATAATGGAACACAAATGCTCCAGGAATTTTATGCGGTTCTAATGCAGTATCAGTCGGATTGGAAAAATACAAAAACAAAGGATATACTTGATGAAATTAATTGTATCTGGCAGGATCCTCTGCCAGATACAATTACAGAACGTCTGGAGGAATTGCGTATATCTTTAAAAGAAGATATTGTGATTCAAATACGTGCTGTGTTTTTTGCGGAAATGGGTAGCAAATGGGACTCTATGGCATCTGTCTACTTTTATATGTGTCAAGACCCCCGGTTTGACCCGGTGGTAGTATTAACTCCGATTTTCCGGGCTAACGAAATTGACGGAAACACTCAGACAGAAATCATTTATGAGGACTATCTGACTGAAATGGGGATCCCATTTCAGAACTACTGGGAATATATGCCCGACGAGGATTGCCCAGAATTGGCATTTACATGCCAACCCTACGAGAGTGTTACAATACCGGAATTCTGGGCAGAAAACATCGCAAAATATACACGTCTGGTATATCTGCCCTATTTTATACCTGCACTGGTCAACACCGGCAATCAGAAATCACTGTTCAATATGCCTATACACGCCTATGCATGGCGAATTGCTGGAATATCCCAAAAGTTTTTGGAATTTTGTCGTAAATACAGCTTGTCCAAGGGAGAAAACCTGATGTTAACTGGAATCCCCAAAATGGATTATGCAATTCATTTAAGGGAGAATCCGTGTGAAGTACCTGACGCATGGCGGGATAAGATCAAGGATCGGATCGTATTGCTTTGGAACACATGGTATGACAGCCAGGCATCTTCTATTGATCTGCTCCAAGCGTTGCTTCCATGGTTTAGTGAGCATCAGCAGTTTGCTTTGATCTGGCGTCCCCACCCTATATCAAAAGTGGTGATGAAGTTATATCAGCCGGAGCAGTATCGTAAATTCCAAGAGATGATAAAGATAATAGCTGCTTCGGACAACATGATATTCGATAATGGAGTTGATTACGGGCCGGCGTTCTCCTGCTCTACAGCTCAGATTTCCGATTATAGTGGTATGATGTTCGAATACTTGATATTGAACAAACCCCTGCTTTGGACTCAAAACCCCCTCATCAGAGAACTGGAACGGCAGAGCGACTGCATGGTAAGTATCAAATGGATGGAGAAGGCATCTACGCCCGTTGACGTGATTGACTTTATGGAGAGAATCGCCAAAGGAGAGGACTGCAATCGTGCTCTTCGCGAAGAAGTTTGCACAAACGATCTACCTCTGGCTGATGGAAATGCAGCAGCCCGTATTTGTAACTGTCTGCATGATGATCTATATCGGGAATGTATCGGAGTATGACATAATCTTTCCCTTTTAACGCTCAGCACTATAGAGGAACTGTTGTTCTGGCTAGCCCGAAGCGGTATGTTCTGGGCAGATATCCCAGAACACGATGGCTCATACCAGACTGTTTACAGCCGTTTTTGCAAATGGCGGGATAACGAAATCCTTTTGCGGATTTTTCATGCTTTGAACGAAGATGCCCATTACGAAAACCTTTGTATTGACGGCACTTCTATTAAAGCGCATCCGCACAGTGCGGGTGCAAAAGGGGCTGTAAATTCAGAAAACAACCAATTTATTGGAACAAGCCGTGGTGGAAAAACTACAAAAATTCACGCTATTGTAGATGCCTTAGGAAATTCTGTCCAGTTTCTTCTGACTGGAGGGAAAATTTATGATGCTAAAGTTGCCATAGAATTGTTGTCCAGAGTAAAAATAACTGGAAGCAATATTCTTGCAGATAAAACTTATGGATCGGAACAAATCCGTGGATATATTACTACTCAAGGAGCAGTGTATACCATCCCACCTAAGAACAACCTTCTTAATCTGTGGTTCTGTGATTTCTGCACTTATAAGGAGCGACACGCAGTGGAGTGCTTTTTTAACAAAATGGAAGCATTTCGCAGAGTTGCTACTCGTTATAATAAACTGGCATCTGCTTTCTTTGCGTTTGTTCTGCTTGCTGCTAGTCGGCTTTTGGCAAAATAGCACAATTATTTGGTGTTTTTAGATACGCTCTAGATATGGATCGACGCTAGTATATGCAGATACGTGCTTTGGAGATATATGCTCGATAAACTATCTACTTCTATTTATAGTTATAGGAAAACAGGTTTGATACAGGACATTAGGAAAACAAAGGACCGTTATATGGGCCAAGCGGAAGCAAGAAGATTAGTTGAGCTCCTGATAGCGAAATCCGATTATGATACATTTATCCTGTTGGACTCAAACGAGGAAATTCAGGCAAGTGTCAGTCTTGAAGGATTTGTTGTGTATTTAAATGTGATCATGCAGTACAGTGAGATGCAGAAAAAGAAGTATCGCGGTTATTTTGCAAATAATGGAACGGCAGAAGTAAAAAAACATGAATGTGCCATTTCCAAACTAAGGGGAAATTTATATGAATAAAGCAAAAGAATTTCGAAAATTGATAGAATCTGGCGGGCATTTTTTCCTAATGGAAGCACATGATGGCCTTTCAGCAAAAATTGTAGAGGAGGCAGGATTTCCGGCTATATGGGCCAGTGGCTTATCTATTACAGCTTCTCTTGGGGTACGTGACAATAATGAAATTTCATATACTCAGCTATTAGATGTTCTGGAATACATGAACGATGCTTCCCAACTTCCTATTCTTGTTGATGGAGATACAGGATATGGGAACTTTAATAACGCATGCAGGCTTTTAAAAAAACTAGAAAAAATGGGAATTGCTGCTGTGTGTATTGAGGACAAAAAATTTCCAAAAACGAATTCTTTTCTGGAGACAAAGATGGAAGCGCTTGCAGACCCACTGGAGTTTTCTGGGAAAATCCGAGCTATGAAAGCCGCCCAGGAAACGCCAGATTTTACGGTGATTGCAAGGCTCGAATCCCTGATTGTTGGAGCAGGCGTCGCAGATGCTGTAAAGCGTGCAAAGATGTATCTGGAGGCGGGTGCTGATGCGTTACTGGTACATTCAAAGAAATCTACATCAAAGGATATTGATGATTTTCTGGAATCATTTCCAATAGATATTCCGATTTTTATTGTTCCGACAAAATATTATACTGTACCGATAAGCCACTTTACAAAAGATAAAAGAATACGTGGAATTATATGGGCAAACCACAATGTGCGGGCATGTGTTACGGCGATGCAGAAGATATGTAAGAAGATCTATGAGGAATCCTCAATCGCCGGCGTGGAAGAAATGGTGGCACCTGTATCAGAATTGTTTAGACTTCAGAAGAATGAAGAATATCTGGAAATGGAGAAAAAATATCTTCCAACCTACCCGGATGTCAGTGCTGTGATTTTGGCGGCAGGTTCTCCCGGCGCACTCAATTTTAACAAGCCGAAATCGCTGCTCAGGATTAATGGGAAAAGCATTTTGGAACATCAGTTAGACGTTTTAAAGGCTGTGGGCATCTCTGATATTCGAGTTGTACGAGGATATAGAGCAGAAGAAATTCAGGGAGAAACCGAAGTATTAATTAACAATACAAAATGGGAGAGTACTAATTCTCCATATTCCCTTTTCCTTGGTGCAGCTTCTGTGGAAAAGCCATATTTAGTACTGTATGGCGATGTATTTTTTAAAAAGTTTCTGTTAAGGACGATTTTCAGCTACGCAGGAGAGCATCAGGAGTCAGATGTGATTCTTGTGTGTGTTAGAGATGATTATATCAATGCAGGCTATTCCTTGATTTTAAATAAGCGACCGGATATTTTTGGAGATGATGAAACGCTTGAGGTTCAGAAGATTCAGACAGATTCGTTTGCAGAAGATGAAAGCCTTAGGGTTTATTTTAGCGGATTTTTAATGGTAAATAATCATGAGAGGGTAAGAAAAGTTCTTAATCAAAAGGATATAGAACAGATGCATATGGCTGATTTTATGAAAAAACTGTTGGATGTGGGATTGAAACTCTCTGTGATCTTATCATCTAGGGAAGATGTTGTGGATATAAATTCTTTGAATGATCTGATGAAAGCAGGTGAAATACTATGATGAATACAGCGGAATTTATCGATTGTTTGGAAAATATCGGCATCCGCAAGTTTGCAGGTGTCCCCTGTTCCTTTTTAACACATCTCATTAACGAGGCGCTGAATCGCAAAATTTATGAGCCGTTTGTGAACGAAGGTGATGCTGTAGCATATGCTGCTGGAGCATGCCTTGCAGGAGAAAAGGTTGCCGTGATTATGCAGAATTCTGGCCTAACAAATGCGCTTTCTCCGCTTACATCCCTAAATGAATTATTTGGCCTGCATGTACTACTTATTATTGGAAACCGCGGCAAGGATGACGAACCACAGCATAAGATCATGGCTGAAGCGGTAAAACCTTTTCTTGATACGCTTGGTATTCCATATTTCTGTGCAGAGGAAGAAGGAGCTATTGAAAAGGCAAAGGAGTGTTTAAAAAGCCACTGTGCTGCCCTCCTTGTGAATACAAAGGATACATTCTCGCCGGTTTTATTACAGGAAAACGATAAAAATAAAGAATTGGGGAAACCTGCACGTTGCGACATTCTAAGTGCAGTGGCAGATTGTGTGGGCAGAGAAGTAATTGTTACTACAACTGGATTTACAAGCCGTGAAATGTTCTGCATTAAAGATCGGCCTCAGAACTTCTATATGGTTGGTTCCATGGGCTGTCTTTCTTCTCTGGCCGCTGGAATTGCTGAGGGTATGCCGGGTAACCGGGTTATAGCAGTAGATGGGGACAGCGCATGCCTAATGAGGCTGGGAGCATTATATACGTTAACGGAGAAGCAACCAGATAATCTCTGCTATATTGTTTTGGACAATGAAGCAAATGAGTCTACAGGTGGACAGGTGAACAGCCTTGGAGAAAGTAGGCTTTTTGATGTCATGAGTAGTATGTACCCAACAAAAGAGGTTTGTTCTGCTGAAGAGATGGCAAAAGCAATTAGGATTTTTCAAAAAGAGGGAAAATATACGCAGTTATATGTAAGGACCAGAAAAGGAACCATGAAAAATCTGCCAAGGCCGGATAAGGCACTACTTTATGGGCAGGCAAAAAGATTTTGCAAAGAGTGAAGATGAAAACAGCGGTTTTTTCTGATATCCATGCTAATCTACAGGCACTTACGTCAGTTCTTGAAGACTGCGAAAAGCAGGGAGTAGAAAGAGTGTGGATGCTTGGTGACTATGTGGACTATGGCGCAAATCCTGTGCAAGTGATGGAATTGGTTGTGAATGCAGGGGCTGAACATATGATTGCAGGAAACCATGACGCATGCCAGTACCTACAAAAGGTTCGCTCAAGCGAAACAGAACATGGGAAACTTGCATATAAATATACAAAGGAAATTATTGAAAAAAATAAATCAAAGTTTTCACTTTTGAAAAAAATAAGCAATTTTCCAGTAAAGCATATTATAGATAAAAAAACACTGTTGGTTCATGGAACACCAGAAGACCCATATTGGGGGAAAATTCGGCCAGAAGAAAATTTAGAACAGTTGTTTCAATTCATGGAAAAATCTGATATTAAGTTAATGCTAATGGGGCATTCACACGTCAGTTTTCTTATACGCCAAAACGGTCGTATGATTTTAAATCCAGGAAGCGTGGGGCAGCCAAGGGATGGCTGTCCAAAAGCATCTTATGCAATATTGGATGACGATTCAGTAATATTTCGTCGTGTCAGTTATGATGTAGATGGAGCGGCCGAGGCAATCAAAAGAGCAGGTCTGCCGGATTATCTTTGGAAAAGGCTGTACATTGGAAGATAGACTATGGAGGTATAGGAGATGAAAGTTCTGATTACAGGAGTTGCAGGACTTACTGGTGCACATCTTGCAAGAAAATGCCTTGACGAGGGAGATATAGTTGTTGGCGTGGACAACTTTTTCCGAGGCACGAAGGAAAATATAGAAACCTTGCTAGGTCATGAGAGGTTTGCTTTTCATGAATGTGATTTTCGCGATTACATCTTGCATGGAGAGGAAACTGAATTTGACGGTATCTATCATCTTGCAGCAATCGTTCCGACCAGATATTTTTATGAAGCTCCCTGCCTTACTTATGAGGTAAACTGTCAAGGTACATATGACATTTTCCGGTGGGCGCTTAGAAACAATATTCCCCGTTTTGTCAATGCTTCGAGTTCAGAAATCTACGGACATGCAGGGGAATTTCCTACAAAAGAGACAACAGCTTCTCTCTACGACTCTGTGGAGGCCACGCCCAGATGGTCTTACGCCCACGGAAAAATCATGACAGAATATCTGCTGAACTACCACAAAAGTGAAATTAAAGTATGCCATCTTCGTTATGCAAATGTATATGGACCGTATGATGTAGATGACAACCATGTGATTCCATATATTTTAAATTGTATCGTCAACAACAGACCGTGCCATCTTAATGCTATGGCAGGAGAAATTAGGCGCTCCTTTTTATATATGTCTGACTGTGCAGAGGCAACTTATCTTGCCATGACGGGAATGCATACAGGAACAGCGTATAATATCGGAAACCCAGAGGAAAAGACAATCTTGGAACTTTTTGACATCGCAGTAAGAGAAGCTGCAAAATTGGGAATTAGATATGGCCATGAACCTATACTGGATATAACAAGAGCAGGAGATCCGTCAAGAAGAGTATTAGATATTAAAAGGGCGAAGGATGAACTTGGGTACAGTCCCAAAGTGATGCTGGAAGAAGGCGTGAGGAGGACGCTTGAATGGATAACAAGATAGCGGCAGTAGTTCTCTGCGCTGGAATGGGCAGCCGGTTACATTTGCCAGATGGAGTGAATAAATGCGCAAAAACTATCGGATGTATTTCCCCGGCTGAATATACGATATCGAAACTTGTTAAGGCGGGTATTCCCAAAGTGGCTGTTGTTGTAGGATATGCTGCTTCTTCAGTAAGAGAAGCACTAAAGGACTTTGCGCAATGCGGAGTAGTAGAGTTTGTTGAGAATCCTCTATATGACCGATATGGATGCAACTACTCACTTAGCTGTGCCATTCAAGCGGCTTGTATCAAGGAGTGTGCAAGACTGATCATAACTGAAGGTGACTCACTGCTGCACGGCGACTCAATCCTTCAAATAGCAGAAGAAGAGGGAGAGGCAGCATCTCTTGTACGCTCTCCAGAGTATGTTGATCCGAAAAGAAGTGTCATAGCGATGGGAATAGAGGGAAAAATCAATCGGTATGAGTATGATACTACGCACAGCGGCAGATTGACCTGGGTGGAAAACGGCGAAGAAATTATCGGTGAGAGCATGCAAATGTGGATATTTGCTGGAAATACGCTTAGACGACTAAAAGAAGAACTGGAGCAATATGCACTGAGAGTCAAAAAAGCAAAAGAGCCTATGCTTCACTCCGGTGTATATTCCATCAATAAATTGGGTGTGAAGATCAAACCTGTTTTTTCAGAACAGCCTGATGCATGGATTAATCTAAATACGCCAGAAGACTTAAGAAGGGCGGAGAATACAAAATGGCTGATAAGATCATGATTATCGGATATGGGAGCACCGGAAAATATGTGCTTGATATGATGGTACGTCTGCCTGAACTTGCAGACTGCGAAATTACTGTAATCTCGAGAAGTGAAAAAACAGAGGCAGAGAAAAGAATAAACCTTACTTTAGTTTCTGCGGGGATCTTCGGTATGTACCCTAAAATTGCATATGAGCAGTGTGATATCGAGGACACAAACAGACTCAGTGAACTGATTGCCCAAAAGGAACCGAATGTAATCGCATATACTGGAAGGTATATGAAAGGATTCAAGTACGGGGAATTTTCTTATCCAAACGGGATTGGATATGGAGTATGGGCACCGATGTCTGCCGTGCTGGTGGAGAAAGTCATGGAAGCTGTAAAAAGATCCGGCATTTCGACAAAAGTCATTAACACAAGTTACGGAGATGCGGTATCTCCACTACTGGAAGCAAAAGGACTTGCTCCGTATACAAGTGCGGGAAATCTGAATCATTTGATACCTCGCATTGTACATGCCTATAAGACTTTGACAGGCATTAGACTGAAAGCACCAGATGTCACTTTTGTGGGCTCACATTATGCGAATACTTATATATCAAAAGAGGGAACACCAAAAGGATCCGCTTATCTGATGGACATCAGAGGAAATACCTCTATAGAAGATGAAACAATATTCCGTCTTTGTGCGCTGCCGACCGCATCCGGTCCGGATCGCAATATTATGATCGCATCTGATGTGGTAATGCTGACCCGGTTTATTTTGGATAAAAGCAGTGTAGAACATCGGATACATGCACCTGGAGCGTACGGCAAAATAGGTGGTTATCCGCTGATTTTTCGGGGAGGACAGATGGAGATTGATGAGTCTGTTTTCTCATTAGAGGAAATGATAAATGTCAACAAAAAGAGTCTTATGTGTGATGGAATTGAAGCCATTGATGGGAATGGACTTCACTTTACGGATGAAGTAATTTGGCAGATGAAAAAAGTATTTGGGCTTATTTATCCTAAAACAATAGCGCTTGAGGACTGTGGACGCTTTGCAGAGCAGATCTCAGAGGGAATCATAAGATGGAAAAATATAAACAAGAAAAGCAGATAAGCCTAATATTCTCTCTTCTTTTTGCAAGAAATACAGCTATAATAACTAGATATTCTCCTTAATTTATACTGGAATACATTGGTCCGGATGTTTACTTTTGCAGGAAAATATTTTGCTATAAAGAGGAGACTGCGAATGAAAAAAATAGCAGCACAGGAGGCGGAGACTCAGAAGCACTTAACGCCGAAGGAATTGCGCCTTTTGCAGTTAACGGAGCTAGAACTTCTGCTGGAGTTTGACCGAATTTGCCGAACATACGGCATCAAATATACGATGATTGGAGGTACCCTGCTGGGAGCAGTGAGACATAAAGGATTTATCCCGTGGGATGATGATGCAGATGTGGCAATGCTCCGTACAGAGTATGAAAAATTTAAAGAGGCATGTAAAGCAGAACTGAATGGTACAAAATATTATTTTCAGGATCAGTTTGTGACAGAGGGATACCGCTGGGGGTATGCAAAACTCAGAAGAAAAGGGACAGCCTTTGTGCGGCCGAACACAGAAGAATTTCCCTATGAACAGGGAATATATATCGACATTATGCCTCTGGACTACCTCCCGGAGCATAGGGCGGGACAACTACTCTGTAACATTGTGGCATTTCTGCTCCGAAAGACAGGATGGTCAGAGGTGGGGAAAAAGCAGGAAAAGAATCTTTTTTACAGAGGGCTGTACCATTTGCTCTCGTGCATTCCAATGGAAACATATAACAAGGCATATAAAAAGTTTATCGATTGGACCAACCGTCGCCCGACGGGATATCTAAGATGCCTAGGACTCCCCATAGTTTGTGCAAAGGGAAACACTGGATATTGGAGGTACCGAACGGAATGGCTGGAGGATACCGTTGAATATGAATTTGAAACCTATCGACTCATAGGATTTCGGCAGAGCCAGCTGCCGCTGAGCCGGATGTATGGGGATTATCTGACACCTGTATGTTTTCCACCAATTAGTATATCAGAATGTGTTCTGCCAAAGCTGGAGGAAATTCAAGTGGATGAAAAGCTCAAAGAAGCATTTATTTTAAGCTTTTCATGATATACATGCTATAATCATAAAAATTTTAGATTAGGGTAATGATGCACTTTCCTTCTATAAGAACTTTTGCTTATGTGTGTAGGAGTGGACACTCTTTTGAGAATATTTTGGGTTGTAGGATATATGTTTGGGAGTATTGTTATAAGCAGTTAATTGGTCTGCTTCACTAAAAGTACTTGTATAAACTTAATAAATTATTATCTGCTGTGTGAAAAGTATTATTTTTATACATTGAAGCATAGCGGAAAGGAATGGTGAAAAACATGACAAATAAAAGGTATTGTATGAGTTCCTATCTTGCTTTTCGCTATATTGAAAGAGAAGATATGGACTTTTATCGAAATACAAGGCACCATAATTTTGTTCCGCTGCCATTGGAACAGAGAACCAGGGTTGCAACGGCGGAAGAGATCGACCGTGAGTTGACAAAGATATTTGAGAGAATCGGTGCGGAAAAACTGGGCCTTATGTTGAGTGGTGGAATGGATTCTGCCTGCCTTGCAGCCTACATGAGTGGGTGCGATGCATATACATTCCGTTTTGAGGGAGCCCTTTTTCAACACGAATTAAAGCGCGCCGAGTACTATGCTGACACTTACGGACTGAACCTTCACTATATCGATATCGACTGGTCAACGATAGAACGTTATCTGGCCCCTGTCATGAGGGCAAAAGGCGCACCAGTGCATTCTATTGAGCCAATGCTGTATCAAGCTGCGATGCAGGCTGGAGGAGATGGGATTGAGAGACTGATTATCGGAGAAAGCGCGGACTTGGTCTTTGGCGGAATGAACCAGCTTCTTTCTAGGGACTGGACGGTGGAGGAGTTTCAGGATCGGTATATCTTTACAAAGCCGGAAATGATATTGAATGAGCCGGAGGATATGTCGTATCTGTTTGAGCAATATCGCCAGGAGGATGGGAAAATCGACTTTTTGGGTTTTATGGATAATGTATATGCAATTGAAAGTCCTGGCTCTTACCAAAATGCTTTTGGTGCTGCAAAAATGCCGTATACGGATCCACATGCAAACCTTGTAATGGCAAATGAGCTGGATTTAAAAAGAGTGCGTAATGGAGAACCCAAATATCTAATCAGAGATCTGTTTAAAATGAAGTATCCAGCGTATCCTGTTCCAGATAAGTTTCCTATGCCGCGGCCTGTGGATCTGTGGTTTGAAAAATGGAGCGGACCTCAAAGAAAAGAGTTTAGAAAAGACATAAATATGGATTTGCTGACAGGCAATCAAAAGTGGCAACTTTATTGTCTGGAACAATTCCTTGAAATGTATGAGCCAGAGGAGAGACGGCATAATGAAAGCTATGAATAAAAGAAAAATACTGATACACGGGGCACATAGAGAAGGATGGAAGATTGCCAAGAGAGTGGAATATATTTTTGATATTATTGGCTTTATTGATCGAAATGCACATTTGCAAGAGCCTTTATCACAACAATATTCCTCTTATCGTAATTTGGATGAATTCTTGGAAAAAACATCGGGAGAGTTTGACTATGTTGTATCCACGGTTCCGGATTTTCATGGGCTCCAAAGCGAATATGTAAAAAAAGGTGTTCCATTTGAGAAAATTCTGGATTTTGTCCATGTGTACGATAAAGAAAAGTATATTTTACATCAGAGTTTAATCAATGAAATCTACCGCCGCCAAGTGGATGGAGCTGTTGCCGAATTAGGGGTTGACTACGGAGATACGGCAAAATACCTCAATTTTTATTTTCCGGATCGCCCCTGCTATCTTTTTGATACGTTCTGCGGATTTGATGAGCGAGATAAAGAGCCGTCCCAGGCGGAAAATGCGCAAACACTGGAAATGTATAATATCCGTTCCAATGCACAAAATGTACTGAAAAAAATGCCTTATCCGGAGACATGTGTGATTAAAGAGGGCATTTTCCCGGAGTCACTAAATGGTCTCGAGGAGCGTTTTGCCTTTGTGCATATCGATTGCGATTTGTATCAACCCATTTTGGCAGGACTTGAGTACTTTTATCCACGGTTAAATAAAGGCGGTTACATTGCAGTGCATGACTTTTATAATCTGTCATTCCCAATGGCAAAACAGGCTGTCCGTGATTTTGCAGATAAAAATAATCTTATGTATACTGTGGATTTTTTCTCAGATTCTGCTGTTTTTTTCAAGTAAAAGGGATGCGAAAAAATGGAAAAGTTTTATATGAGATTTTTAGCTGCTATTGTAGGGCAAGCGTGTAACCTCAGATGTTTAAACTGCAGCAACTTGACTCCGTTTGCACCCCATGAGACAAAGCGGTATAATGTGGATCATATTATAGAAAGTCTAGAAACATTAATTTACGGGGGGGGGGTGAGGATCCGTCTGTTACAAATTCAGGGTGGAGAGCCTTTCCTGCATCCTGCACTTGAAAAATTATTAGAATTCGTAAAAGATGAAGAAGATATAGAAAAGTGCCTGATAGCGACAAACGGAACTGTGGTGCCAAATGTAAGTCCTCAGATTCTTGCAGATGAAAAGTTCATTGTAAGAGTTAGCAACTATCCTGCAATTGCTATCGAAAACAAGGCGGAGGCATGGCTGAAAAAGCATCATATCCGGCATGAAGTATATCACTTTATCTCAGGAGAGGATAAATGGTATGACTGCGGAAAGAAAATGAATGTGCCGGGCGACGTTGAAAAACGTTTTTGCAACTGCCTGTTCAAAGACTGTTATACATTGGAGGAAGGAAAAATCGGTAGATGCGCCAGATCTGTGATATCTTGGAAAATACAAGGGTATGATCTGGAGGACTCAATCCAAAAGGGAGATTATATTCTTGTTTCAGAACGACCTGGATTACGGGAAGAGCTAGAAAATTATGTTCAACATCCGCATTTTATGGAGGCATGCAGACACTGTAACGGGACAGACAATACGATACAGGTCGAACCAGCAGTACAGATGAACTCAGGAGATAAATGGGAAGACTTTTTATAAAATGACAGTTTGGTATTAGCGTACAGAAGGTGATATGCTTGGATTTATGTGCGGATGCCAAAAAGAACGGAGTAGAAATGGAGAAATATAAAATCGGATATACAACAGGTGTTTTTGATTTATTCCATATTGGGCACTTAAATCTTCTAAAAAGGGCAAAAGAGCGCTGCGAATATTTAATTGTTGGAGTGAGTAGTGACGAATTAGTGTCATATAAAAATAAGCGGGCTGTAATTCCTTTTGAAGAGAGAATCCAGATTGTACAGTCGATTAGGTACGTAGATCAAGCTGTGCCGCAATATAATATGAATAAAATGGAAGCGTGGGAAAAATATCATTTTGACGTAATGTTTGTCGGAGATGATTGGAAAAACACAGAAAAATGGAATAACTATGAAAAAGAATTTAATGCTATCGGAGTAGATATCGTCTATTTTCCGTATACAAGAAATACGTCTTCCACTTTATTGAATGAAACATTGTTAAAACTAAGAGCGGAATTATAAACACCTGCAAACCTCACCTTGTCAAGAGAATAATAAAAAATATAAAGCTCTCCCCGACGAGCAGTTTTCCCAAAACCGTCCAATCTACTACGAATTGTAAATTCTCATATTGCATGAAACAATGTTCTCGTATTGTTCCAGATAGTATCCGTGAGTTATTTTGCGACCGAGATGCGAAGGTGAGTTTATAGAAGAGAATTACGCACATTGAATCAGCAAGCGAAACTGGCAATAGCAGCCGACCGAAGTTCCGCTTGTTGGAATAGTGGCTAGGACAACTAGAATGGGCGGTGCTGTGAGAACCTTCCTGCGCGTTCACGCTCTATAAGTGGCAGAAAAAAGTATTTGAACTGGTTCAAATGTAAACGCAAATTTACCACAACTTGTTTCAGCACATGCAATATGAAACAGTACCTCCGTGTAGTGTCGGACAGTGTGTGACAGTGTCGTATACTGTCGGCGAAGCGGAGGTATTCTTATAAATAGTGCACTACGAGTATACAGCAAGCAAAACAGACCGGCACAGTAGACCAATTCGTATTTGAGTACAGCAAAAGCGGCTTGAGCGTGTTACCTATAAATAGCAGAGGGAACGTGTATGCTATGGCACAGAAATGAGAATGCGATCAGAGCTTCGATTCTCCAATGGCACCGATGGCTCATAGAGAGGATGAGTATTGACTAGCCAAGGGCACATACACCTGTTTACGGTCTGGAGATCCTCTAAAAGTGTAAAAATTGGTCAATATATGCCAAAATATAGTTATTTTGAGGTATAAGAAAGAGAATAGCTATGATAGACAAAAAGTATTGTATGAGTTCTTACCTGATGCTGCGTACGATTGCTGATCATTCCAAAGCTTTTTCTAAATATTTGCCGCCAAGATTTTATATTTGCGACATAGAACGAAAACCAATTTACGATAGTTATGAATTAGAGAATGAATTGCGCAACCAGATAGAACAAGCTACAGCTGATGGTAAAGCAGCATTGGCATTGAGCGGCGGCATAGATTCAGCAGTATTAGCTAAATTTATGCCAAGAGGATCGACTGTATATACGTTTAAATGTATTGTGCCAGGCGTTAAAGTTACAGATGAGACGATAATAGCAGCCAAGTATGCTAAAGAATGTGGATTAAACCATCAAGTGATTGAAATATACTGGGATGATTTTGAGAAGTATACATTACCTTTGATGAAACATAAAGGAGCACCGATTCATTCCATAGAAGTCCAAATATACAAGGCGGCCCTCCGCGCAAAACAGGACGGATTTACAAAGTTAATTTTTGGAGAAAGCGCAGACTTAAACTTTGGTGGATTAAGTGATTTGCTTTCACGGGACTGGACAATTGGAGAATTCATTAAGAGATATTCATATGTGATGCCATTTGAGGTTCTTAAGGAGTCTCAACTCGTGTTGGATACAATTCTTGCATTTGAAAATGATGGATATATTGATGTGCATGAATTTTGTAGAAATCCATTTTTTATTGAAGCAATGGGAAGCTATGAAAATGCGACAAGCACAGCTCAAATAGATTTGGTCACACCCTATGCACACACATATATGGGTAATTCTTTGGACTATAATCGCATCCGAAGTGGGGAAAATAAGTACTTAGTGCGTGAAATATTTAATCGCCTGTACAACGGCTTTGAGATTCCTCCTAAAACACCTATGCCACGCCCGATGAATGAGTGGCTCAAAAATTGGGAGGGTCCTCGAAGAGCAGAATTTTGGCCACATAGTACGGATCATATGTCTGGAGACCAAAAATGGCTAGTCTGCTGCCTTGAGAAGTTTTTAGATTTAATAGAAGAGGAAGAAGCAAAAAATAATGAATAATATGTTAAATACAGTTGGGATAGTATCATGTGATTGCTACAGGGACAATAGTATATCAGAGGCACTTGATATTTTGTTTAAGAGTTTGGGTCTTGATCCGTCAAATCCGTTTGCAGATTTAATAAAGCCGGGGATGCGTGTTTTTATTAAGCCAAATTGGGTTGCGTCCCGATGGAGGGAGTCGTGTAGCCATATAGATGACTTGTATTGTGTGATTACACATCCTGCTGTAATAGAGGCGGTAGCGGATCGAGTAGCTGTTGCATTAAAAGGAAAAGGTGAAATTATTATAGGAGATAATCCATCGATTGATGCTGATTTTGCAGAATTGATGGAACATACTGGAATAAAGAGACTTGAAAAAAAATACGATGTCCCTTGCTGTATTTGCGATTTAAGACCCTTAATTTGTCCATCCCTCGATGTATATGGGAAAAAAGAGGAAATGGTTGCTTCCAAAGGCGATCCAAATGGGGAATATAAAGTTAATTTAGGAAAAGACTCATTATTATATGATGTTGATTCGTCTTTATTTAGAGGGGTTTTTGAGGAACGAGAGGAGACAGTTTCTGCACATACAGGAGAAATGCAATTATATACATTTGCTAATAGTATTTATTCGGCTGATGTGTATATTTCTATTCCTAAGTTAAAGACCCACCAGAAGGTCGGAGCAACTCTCAATCTAAAAGGGTTGGTTGGAGCAATTACACAAAAAAATCAGCTTGTTCATTGGCGAGTTGGCACTCCGGAAGCTGGCGGAGACGAATATCCAGATATGAGAAGCTATGAGCAAGCACGGCGTGCAAAAGTTACACATCGAGGCGCATGGCCCGGAAATGACACTATTTGGCGAATGGTAGTTGATTTGTATCACTCGTTTATGAAAAAAGAACGTAAATGCATCACTATTATTGATGGCATAATGGGTGGCGAAGGTCAGGGACCATTTTGTGTTACGGCAAAGTATGCTTCTTGCTTGATTGGAAGCACGGACCTTCTTTTGGCGGATTTGGTGGGCGTTCGTTATATGGGCATTGACCCAGAAAAAATTAAATATCTTCAGTATTTTATTGAAGAAAATAAGATTCAGTTAGATCAAGACATTTCTGTTACAATTGACGGAGTTCCATGCCCAAATTTTTTCTCGTCAGCGACAAAATATAAAGACTTTTATGTTGTAAATAATTGGAAGGGTATAAAATTTGAGTGCAAATAGAGGAGACTCCGTAGTATTTCCTGTCTGGTCAAATCTGCGCCGTTGGCTGCTTTCAGCAGCCAGGTCAAGTAGCGGTAGGGCTCCAGGTGGTTTTCCAGCGCTGTCTGGATCATAGAAAAGATCACTGCACTGGGCCAGCACTATAAAATGCCAGACTATGAATGGGTACACCGTGAGATGCAGAAGAGCGGCGTCACCCTGAGTCTGCTATGGGTGGAATATTGTGAGCAATGCCGCCAGAGCGGTGAGCTGCCCTACAAATCCACTCAGTTCAACAAGTATTACGCAGACTATGTCCACAAAACCAAAGCCACCATGCACTTGGAACACAAACCCGGTGAAACTATGCAGGTGGACTGGGCGGGCCAGACGGCGGCTCTAATGGACACAGACACCGGGGAACGGCTGGACGCATATCTTTTGTAGCTGTACTGCCATACAGCGGCTACGCCTACACAGAGGCCTTTCTGGACATGAAACAGGAGGCTTGGATCACCGGTCATGTCAACGCCTACCGGTATTTCGGCGGCGTCACCCGCATCTGCACACCGGACAACCTCAAGACCGGTGTGGTCAGGAATTCCCGGACAGAGACTGTGCTCAACAAGTCCTACCAGGAGATGGCAGAGCACTACAGCACCGCTATTCTTCCAGCCCGTCCCCGCAGCCCCAAAGACAAGGCCTTTGTGGAGGGTTCCGTTGGCGTGGTCTCTACCTGGATCCTGGCAGCCCTGCGTAACCGCCAATTTCTATCTCTTATGGAACTGAATGAAGCAATCCATGAAAAACTGGAGGCCTTCAACCACAAGCCCTTCCAGAAACGGGAGGGCAGCCGGGCGTCCTGCTTTGAGGACGAGAAGCTGTTTCTGCTGCCTCTTCCTGCTACGCCGTTTGAGCTGGCTGTTTGGAAGGTCGCCACTGTCCAGTACAATTACCATATCAGTGTGGAGCGCATGAACTACTCCGTGCCGTATGAGTATATCAAGCAGCAAGTGGATGTGCGCCTTACCCGGACCACAGTAGAAATCTTCTTCTCTGGTACCCGAATTGCCTCTCACCTGCGTCTCCATGGCTGTCCCAATCAGTACAGCACGGTGGAGGACCATATGCCGCCGGACCACCAGACCTACCTGCAATGGAACGGCGAGCGTTTCATCCGCTGGGCGGAACAGATTGGTCAGCATACCGCTGCCGTGGTGCGGCTCTTTCTCTCCGCCCATAAGGTGGAGCAGCAGGACTACAAGTCCTGTATGGCCCTCCTGAAACTGGCGGACCGCTATTCCTCTCAGCGGCTGAAGAGTGCCTGCCCGAAAGCCCTCTCTTACACCGCTTCCCCCAGCCTCAAAAGCGTCCAGTCCATCCTGAAATCCGGGCAGGACAAGCTGCTTGCTGAGGACGCTCCGGCCAGGCCGGAAGAGCCAAAGGCTCATAAGTTTACCAGGGGCGTCGGCTACTACAAGAGGAGGGAATGACCATGCTGAGCAATGAAACGGTACGGAAATTACATGAAATGCGCCTGGGCGTCATGGCAGAGGCCTGCTCCGCCCAACTGGAGGATGCGCAGTTCCAGACGGTGTCCTTTGAGGACCGCTTTGCCATGCTGGTAGATGCGGAGTGGAGCGCCCGGAAAAGCAACCGCCTGACCCGGCTTATCCGCAACGCTGGCTACGCAGACCCCTGCCGCCTGTGTCGAGAATATTGAGTACCATCCGGAACGAAGGCTGGACCGGGAACAGACCCTGCGTCTGGCATCCTGTGCCTATCTCCAGGAAGCACACAATATCATCATCCTGGGAGCCACTGGGGCCGGAAAGACCTACCTGGCCTGCGCCCTTGGTATGGCCGCCAGCCGCAGCTTTTATTCCGTGCAGTATATCCGCCTGCCGGATCTACTGGTGGAGATCTCTGTGGCCCGGGCTAACGGAACCTACCGGGATTATATGAAAAAGATCAGGAAAGAGAAGCTGATTATTCTGGACGAGTGGCTGCTCTACCCTCTCAAGGAGGCAGAGGCCCGGGATGTGCTGGAACTGGTAGAGGCAAGAAACAAGGTGGCGTCCACCATCTTTTGTTCCCAGTACGACACCAGCGAGTGGCACGAAAACCTATACGACCTGACCCTGGCTGACGCCATCTATGACCGGATCATCTACAACGCCTATACCATCCAGATCGAGGGCGAGTCCATGCGCAAGCGCAAGAGCATCCCCGAGTAATTTTCCCCATGGCGGCCCCGTGCACCACGCCTACGGCCACCATGCACCATTTCGGCGGAATGGGTGCATCATTGTGCCGGTGTCGGACCGGCGGCGAGGGTGTCTGTTTTGTGCGGTCAGGGTGTAGGACTACCAACGGCCAAGGTGTAGTTTTGACCCGTCGTACGCACATCTGGGGATTTTGTCAACAGGGCCTTTCTGTACCTGACCGACCAGGAAGAATCCGGGCGAACCGCTTGACGGTTCGCCCGGATTTTCGTATCTACATAGTTTTCAGATGCTGCAACAGCACCGATGCAATATTATCACAGGATGCCTGAATTGTCACAGCGCCGATTTCGTAAGCTGCACAGGGCATACCGTAAACCACGCAAGATTCCCGATCCTGGCCAATGGTGTATGCACCAGCCGTGCGCATTTTCAGCAGACCATCGGCGCCATCCCGACCCATGCCGGTCATGATAATGCCAACCATATGACACTGGACCGTAGATGCCATGGAGGAAAACAGCGCGTCCACCGACGGACGGTGGCCACTGACCTTTTCTCCCGGCTGGCAGGATACCGTGTACCGGGTGCCCAGCCGTACAACCCGCATCTGCAAGTCGGCAGGAGCAATGAGGGCCAGACCTGGCCGGATTTCATCGCCGTGGACGGCTTCCCGAACTTCCATTTGACAAAGGCGGTTCAGACGTTCGGCATACATTTTGGTGAAGCCCACAGGCATGTGCTGCACGATGACCATGCCGGGGATATCCGCAGGCAGCCGCCGCAGCACTTCCAGCGTGGCTTCAGTACCGCCGGTAGAAGCGCCCAAACCGATAATGGTAGGCTTGGGCAGGCGTCCCTGTGGACGGCCCAGCAGGGGCGCCGGAGCCGGCGTTACGCTCCGCGCCGGCAGGTGGTGGGGCACTCTGGCACAGGAGGCCACCAGAATTTTTTGGGCCAGCGCCAGTAGGAACGACGCGTTGCCATGGGGGCCATCGGGCTTGCGGACAAAGTCCACAGCGCCGGCGCTTAAAGCATCAAAAACACGCAGATTCAACGACGATACGAGGATTACCGGCAACGGATATTCTGGCAAAAACTTTGTCAGGAATTCAATACCGCTCTCCCCCGGCATTTCCACATCCATGGTCACCACGTCCGGATGCAGCCGGAGAATTTTATTGCGGGCGTCAGTGGTGTTGACGGCTGTACCCACAACCTCGATTCGGGGATGCTGGTCCAGTCCTTGGGTAATCAGATTCCGCGCCACAGCTGAATCGTCCACTACCAGCACCCGAATCGGCTTGTTGTTTGCGATCATGTGTCAGAAGCCTTCCTTCCTGTGACGCTGCTGCGTCACTTTTTCTGGTAGATGGATGGAGACACCTGGCGGAACTTGGGGTTCTGGCCCAGGGATTCCGAATGGCTGATGAAAAAGTAGCCGTTCGGCTCCAGCACATCGTAAAACCGCGACACCAACGCGTCGCGGGTAGGTTGGTCGAAGTAAATCATCACATTACGACAGAAAATCACGTCAAACTTCCGCCGGAAATGCATGGGTTCCATCAGGTTAAAGGGCCGAAAAATCACATTATCCCGCAGGGCCTTGGATACCTTGTACTTGCCGGATGCGGCATCCTTGGTAAAGTACCGGCGCACCCAGGCCTCCGGCATGTCGGCAGGCATGTCGTAGAGGCCCTTCTGCGCTTTTTCCATGGCCTGATGAGAGATGTCCGTGGCCAGGATACGGGTATCCCATGTCCCCTTGCCATTGAAAAATTCTTTAAGGTAGATGGACAGGGTGTAAGGCTCCTCGCCGCTGGAACAGCCGGCGCTCCAAATGGAGATGCTGCGTTCCCGCTGCCGGGCCACGGCCAGCTGGGGAAGAATGGTGTTGGAAAGATAGGTAAAGTGATCCTTCTCCCGGAGAAAATACGTATAATTGGTGGTCAGTTTGTTCAGAACCAGCTCCAGATCCTCCTGGGACTTCGTCCGGAACAGGTGTTCCAGAAAGGGCTTCATACTGGTGTAGCCCCGTTCCTTGAGAGAGTGGGACAGACGGCTGGTGATCAAGGCTCGCTTCTTGCTCAGATCAATGCCGTAGTTCTTTTGAATAAATTGCACCAACTTGTGAAAATCTTCGTCGGTTACGGTGAGATCGTGAAAAAAGTCCAAGAATCTCCCCTCTCCTTTCTGTTACGCCTGTGTCAGAAGATTGGAGCAGTCAAACTCCAGCATGGTCTCGCCATCGGGCAGAGAGCACATACCGGAAACCAGGCGCTGGTGCTCCTTGGCTGGAGACATGCACAGGGTGGCTGTGTCCAAATCGATCATCCGCAGAACAGTGTCCACCAAAATGCCCACCAGCATGCCGTTAATAGTAAGGATGATAATGCAGTCGCTGTTTGCCGGCATTTGACCCAACATAATGCGGATATCGACGATAGGGATAATCTGACCGCGCAGATTGATAATGCCACAGACGTAAGACGGCACCAGCGGAATCGGCGTAATGGGGTGGTTGGTAATAATTTCTACTACATAATCCGCCGCCGCGCCAAACAGCAGGGCGTCGGAGCGAAACAGCAAATATTTACACAGTGTGTCGTCGGCTGTGTCGGGGGCCTGGACCTGATCGGTCTGCAGCTCGTAGTCTTCCATGGGGAACCCTCCTTTTATTGGCCCTGATAGAGATTGTTAACGTCCAGAATCAGGCTGATGTTGCCGTCGCCCAGAATGGTGCATCCGGCAATGCCGCTGCGCTTGATGTTGAAGCTGTTGAGGTAGCTGGGCAGGGGCTTCACAACCACCTGCTGCTCGCCCAGCAGTTCGTCAACGAAGAGACAATAGGACAGCTCGCCGGCTTCCAGCCAGATCAGAATGCCCTCCTCCACGTTGACGCGGCCGTCTTCAATCTGATACAGGTCCCGCATGCGCACCACCGGATAGAACTCGCCCATGCATTTGAACAGTTCACCGTCGGAGGCGTCGCTGATGAGGTCCTTCTGGGAAATGCGGAAGGACTGACGGATATTGTGGATGGGAATGGTGAAGATAGAACTGCCCACACTGACCTCCATACCGTCCATGATGGCCATGGTCAGGGGAATCTTCAGTGTGGTGGTCATGCCCTTGCCCTGCTCACTGGTGATGAATACAGAGCCGCCAATGTCCTCCACGTTCTTTTTCACTACGTCCATGCCAACGCCGCGGCCGGAGAATTCTGTCACTTCGTTGTTGGTAGAGAAGCCGGGCGCCAGCAGGAAGGCCAGAATATCCTTGTGGGAGTACTCCACGCCCTCAAAGGCCAGACCCTGCCGAATGGCTTTGGACAAAACCGCGTCATCATTGACGCCCTGACCGTCGTCGCGGATCTCGATGATGACCTCGCTGCCTGTGTGACGGGCCGACAGGACAATCTCGCCCACCGGGTCCTTACCGGCGGCGATGCGGTCCTCAACGTGCTCTTCGATGCCGTGGTCCATGGAGTTACGGACGATGTGCATAATGGGATCGCCGATGCTGTCCACAATGGTCTTATCCACTTCCGTGTCTTCGCCGATGAGGGTCAGATGGGCCTGCTTATCCAGCTTCTTGCACATATCGCGGACAATGCGGTTCATCTTCTGGAACGTGGCCGACACAGGAACCATGCGCAGGGACATGGCCACATCCTGCAACTCGTCGGTGAGCTTGCGCAGCTGCCGGGCCGACTTGGTAAAAGCGTCCAGCTTAAGCCCCTTCAGGTCGGGGGAAGCGGTGACCATGGATTCGGTGATGACAATTTCGCCCACCACTGCCGCCAATTGGTCCAGCTTGCTGAGGCTGACGCTGATGAGGCTTTCTTTGTGGTGGTTTTCGGTCTTTACCGGCGTGGCCTTGGGCTGCGGCGCCGGTGCGGCGGGCTGTGCCGGCGCTGCGGACGCAGCAGGCGCCGGAGCCGGCTGCTGTGCGGCCGGCGTTTCCGATTGTGCCGCAGCCGATGCAGGCTGCTCTGCGGCTGGAGCGGGCTGCGGCGCCGGGTCCATGGTCTGGTAGTTGCGGACGGAACCCATGCCGGTCACAGAGTGGATGGCATTGTCCCGATCCGTCTGGTTGCGGAAGTACATGGTGAAGCCCGACTGGGCCACCTGCGCTGAGGTGGCCGGGTTGTGCTCCACATCGGCAGGCTCAAATGTGAAATCCTCTTCGGGGCAAATATCGTGGATGGAGGTCACGAGCATAAAGGCCCGCAGGTTTTCCATGCCGCAGCCCTCGTCGAAAAATACCCGCAGCCCGTAGGGGAATCCATGCGGCGCGGCATCGGCTGCCGGTTCGCTGCTGTCGGCAGGCTCCTTGGCCGCTGCCGGTGCAGAACCATTAATTTGTGCGATAAAGCTATTAATTTTCTCCAGCAGCGTGTCGATATTATCTGTGAGAGCTTCCCCGTTTTGAATGTGCTCGATCTCCTGACGGAAGAAGTCGATGGTCTGGAATAGCAGATCAAACAACTCCGGCCGAAGGCTCTCGGGTACGATGGAAATGGATTGCTCCCGCAGGATAGCAAAGAGATCCTCGGCCCGGTGGGCGATGGTCATGAGAGAATTGAACTCCATCATGGCCGAAGAACCCTTGATGGTGTGCATAATACGGAAAATCGTATTGATGTCATCATTTGAAAATGCGTCAGCCTGCTCCGCGGCCAACACGATGCTGTCCAACTGCTCTAAAAGCCCGTCGGTTTCATAGAGATAAGCGTCCAGAATGCTGTCGTTGCCCATACTCATAAGCGGCACCCTTCCTTTTTCTGCAGAACTTATAATATACATATCGGCAGAAATTTGCAATAATTAAGGCGACGATACAAAAACTATAAGAAAACATTGAAAACATCCCGGTCGTTCCGCCGCCGCTGCGGTGTGGACGGCGATACCATAAGAAAAAGGTGACAACGATATGGCCAACCTGATGGGAGTGACCAACCCTGTACCGGGGTATGACGGTCCCAACAACACCCGGGTCCAGCCCACGGCAATCCGCCCCGGAGACACCTCCATACAGAATATTCCCGACCCAACTCGAGTGGGACGGCCCGACGCCCGTACGGACCAGAACGGCGCCAATGACGCTCTTCTGTCCGACGGGCTCCGCTACGACTCCAACTTGCAGATGTTCCTGCAAGCGCTGCGGGAATCCCCGGACTTGGCGGCGGAGTTCACCAAGATGGTGGGCTGGCTCAACGTCATGGCCGCCACGCCGGGACTGACCGAGGGCGTGGCGACAGAAATGAAGGCGTTTTTGCAGATGCTGCATATGGACGCCCAGGGGCTCAATGAGATGTTCAGTGCGCAGATGAAAGCGGGTAATCGGTTTGCCGGTCCCCTCATGTCGCTGCTGCGTCAGACGTTCCAGGCCACCAACAGCCCCGCCATCCGGCAGGATATCCTGATGTTTCTCAAGCGCTACAGCGATTTTTCTTCCACCGATCACATCGGTCGGACGATGAACCAGCTGCTGCGGCAGCTGCCGGATTATATGCCCAAAAGCTGGGGCGAGGCATTGGCCAACTACAGCGCCCGTTTGGAGTTGGGGCTCCAGGCCGGAGACCGGCAGGGCAACCTGAAGCTGCTGCAAGGAGAGGTCATTCCCCATCTGGCAAACTATGTGGAACGGACCCACGATATGGGAACCGCCAGGACCCTGATCAGCATGCTGATTCTCAATGTGACCCGCTATGAAAACGGGGATGAGGCGAGCATGCTTCAGGCGTTCCGGCAGCTGAGCCGTTACGGCGAATCCCTGGCGGGGCTGAATCAGCTGGATGACAAGGCACTGCTGAAGCTGCTGCGGGAGAACGACTTCACGAAAGCGGCCCGGACCGATACCTTTTCGGAGCGGCTGGCGTCGCTGGCCTCCCGTGCGCTGCGGGGCGACGGCGGTACGGATCTGCGGGAAACATTCACGGAGATTGTCCGGGCCATGCTTATCAACGAGAGCGTCTATATGCCGCTGCGTCATGGCATGGTGCCGCTGATGTGGCAGGACCGGGTCATGTACTCGGAGTACTGGGTGGACCCCGACGCGGACAGCGAGAGCGGCCGGCGGGAAGAGGACGGCAAAATCCAGTTCCTGTTTAAAATGGACATTCAGGGTCTGGGATTTGTGGAGATGGTCCTGGGGGCCCGCAACGAGCAGGTAGACCTGGACCTTTACGCACCGGAGAGCATTCTGCGCCACCGGGCGCGGGTGGCTGAGGACCTACAGCAGATTCTCCAGGATCATGGGCTGACGGGCCGCAGTGTACAGGTCCGCAAGTCGGAGAAGCCTCTGGCTATTACGGATGTATTTCCGGATCTTTTTGAAGGGAAGCGAAGCGTCAATGTCAAAGTCTAACGGCGGGGCCCAGCGGGCCGTTGCCTTGCAATACGGCACGGAACACTCCGCCCCGGTGATCATTGCCTCGGGTATGGGCAACCTGGCCGAGAAGATCGTGGAGGTGGCGTCGGAGAACGGCGTGCCCATCTATGAAGACAATTCCCTGGCCACGGTTCTGTCCCAGATGGAACTGGGCCGGGAAATCCCCGAGGAGCTCTACGGAGCCATCGTGGAAATCTATCTTTACTTTTTGAATTTTGACCCCAGCGACCCGGAGAAATTCCGGCGGGAGCGGGAGAAGTGGAGAGCAGAACAGAAGAAAGTGGAACAGCAAAAAGTGGAACTGGACAAGGTGGAGCAGCAGGAGGTGCAATAAATGGCGGGAAATTTAAAAAACCGGTATTTGATTCTGAACACCCAGAGCATACCCGTGGGCCATTGTACATGCCGGGATGACCCAGACACAGAGATATGGCGGCTGGAAGTGGACTATGCCGACGCCCCCAAGCTGTGGAACATGAAAGACATCCGTCTGGTGGGCGCGGCGGAGTACTGTGTGGCCGTGGAGGGCGAGATTTTGCGCTGGGACGGCGATACGGTGGCCATGGTCCAGATGACCAAACGGCTGGGGCAGGAGCTGCGGCAGAATCTGCGGCTTCCCGTGCGGTTTGAGAGCTTCATTTATTCCGCCAAGAAGCCCCAGGGACGGCTGCCCATTTTCAGCTTTGACCTGAGCTGCGGCGGTATTTCGTTCTTCTGCGCCAAGGCGCTGCCCGATGGGATGCGGGCCCAGGTGGTCATTCCCGTCACATCGCAGCCGCTGATTTTGAACATTGAGATCATTCGCCGCTGCTCCTCCAAGGAATCGGTGCCCATGTATGCGGCAAAATTTGTGGATTTGTTGCGGGAAGAGGAGAATATGGTCCGTGAGGCCGTGTTCGGTCTGCAATTCCATCACGCTTCCAGTTCCGAAAAAGGACAGATCAGGTAGAAAGGAACGCCGATACGATGAAAGGAAACCGTATGCAAACTCTGAAACTCTTCCGGCGGATGTTGGCCCTGGTTTTGACGGCGGCCACGCTGCTGACGGTGGTCCCCACCGGCCTGACGGCCCATGCGGCCGACTTCCAGGACCCCTATCTCAACCAAATGGTGGAATGGGGCTTCCTGCGGGGTGATATTGAAGGCAATCTGCGCCCGTACAGCAACATCACCCGGGCAGAATTTGTCACCATTGTAAACCGGGCGTTCGGGTATACCCGCACCGGTGATATGCCCTTTACCGATGTGAAATCCAGCGATTGGTATGCCGAGGATGTGTCCATTGCCTACAATATCGGGTACATACAGGGCACCTCCCAGAATACCTTCTCCCCCAACCGGCAGATCACCCGGGAAGAGGCGGCGGCGATTCTGGCCCGCAATCTGATGCTTCAGGCTGCGTCGGGAGAAAATACCGACTTTACCGACAGCCGCGACATCAGCAACTGGAGCCGCGGCCTCCTGACGTCCCTGGCCGACTATGAGATCATCAACGGCTATGCCGACGGCACCTTCCGGCCCCAGGCTCCCATCACTCGGGGTGAGACAGCCATTCTGATGGTCCGGGCCATCGGCACGCCGGTGCAGACCGCCGGCGTCCATTCCCTGGGAAATGTCTACGGCAATGTGACCATCAACACCTCCGGCGTGACGCTGCGTAACACGGTCATTGCCGGCAACCTGTATGTCACCGCCGGTGTGGCCGAGGGCAACGTGCTGCTGGAAAATGTGACGGTCCTGGGCGAAATTGTTGTCAGCGGCGGCGGCGTCAGTGAAAGCGGCGAGGACAGCGTGGTCCTGCGCAACGTCACCAGTCCCAAGCTGGTGCTGGACAACGTGAAGAACACCGAGGTGTCCGTGCGCCTGGAGGGCGACGGCGTCATCGATGTGACCAGCGTCCGCACCAACGCCTTTTTGGAGGACAACACCCCGGCCAACAGCGGCGCACTGCGCATTGAGCTGGACGGCGAGGACGGCCGTTCCCTGGAACTGGCCGGCAATATCAAGGATGTCGTCAATTTGACGCCCAAGTCCTACCTGAGCCTGGGAGCCGGACAGGCCCAGAGCATTACCGTCGATGAGACCGCCACCGGTACTACCCTGAACATCGTGGCCGGAGCCGAGGTAGAGGAAGTCAACCTGGATGTGGCCGCCACGATTACCGGCGACGGCGACATCGGCAAACTGACGGTCAACGCCTCCGGCAGCACCGTCTCCATGCTGCCCGATGAAATTGTTATTCGGCCCGGCGAGACCGCCACCATTGACGGCGAAAAGATGGATAGCGCGGCGGCAGCGGAAGCCTCGGCCGACCCCCGGATGCTGGCGGGCTATCCCAAGATGACCGATCTGGCCCCCACCACCGCAACGGCCAGCTTCAGTACCAATAAAAAGGGCATTGTTTACTGGGCTGTCACCTCTGTGACCGACGGCTCTGTAACGGCCGATGATCTGATCAATCCCCCCTCCTACAGCGCCAAAATCCTCAAGCGGGGCAGTGTGTCCATTGGCGGAGCCAATCAGGCGGCCACAGCCAAAATTTCCGGTCTCACCGCCGGCGGCTCCTACTACCTGTCCGCCGTCTTTGTGGATGGTCGGGAGGATCGCAGCCCGGTGAAAGCCATTTCCTTTACCACGCCGGATAATACGGCTCCGAACTTTGCGACTGGTTATCCCTACATGTCCCGGATTACCAACATTTCCGCCCAGGTGACCACCATGGCCACCAAGACCTGCCGCCTGTACTATGCCGTGCTGCCCAAGGGTGCGACGGCGCCTACCGGCGAAGATTTTAAGGCCAACGCCGTCACCGGCAACCTGGGTTATGGTGCGTTGGACGTGACTAAGAACAAGCCCTATACCTTCGATGTCAACAGCGTGCCGCTGGAGGAGCTGGCTGACTACGACCTGTACTTGTGGTTGACCGATGTCGATGGCGGGGCCAGTTCGGCCGTCAAAAAGCTGAGCTTTACCACGGTGGATAAGACGCCGCCGGTGTTCAACACGGAGCCCACCATCAATAAGGTGGACAAGACCTCCGTGGGCCTGTACGCCAACCTCAACGAAGCCGGTACCCTGTACTGGGTTGTGGTCAGGGAGGGCGAGGTCTACCCCAAGCCCCTGGCAGGCCAGTCCGGTCCCGTGGATTGGACCAGCGATACGGCCAAGCTCCAGGTGTCGGCGGGTATGAACGCGCTGAAGAGCGGCAAGGTGACCATGACAGAAGGCAAGGACGTGAGTTTTACGGTCAGCGGCCTGGACAACGAGCAGTCCTATGATCTCTACTATGTGGCCCAGGACAAGGCCGGAAACTATGCTGCCAGCATCGGCAAGATCACCATTCACACGCAGGATGACAGCAAGCCCACTGTGACCCAGGAGTTTACCAAGTACAACGGCACGGAAACAAACCGTCCCCTGCCGGATTCGGATGTACGTCTGGTGTTCAGCGAGCCAGTACAGTCCGTGACCACCAACACACCCCTGGTGGACTACTATGATCGGGTGACCAAGGTCATCGGCCAGGCCACAGAGATGGACGCCCGCAATGAGATGGCCGCTGTTTTGGAAGAGGCCATTCAGCTGTATATCAATCCCACCGACGGCCAGCCGCAGCTGATTCAGGGCGCCACGGCGGCTACGAATAAGAACACCGATGACTGGACCATCGATTACCGCTATGCGGAAATCGTGTTGGAAGACAGTAAGACCGTCGTGATCTTCCCCTATGATACGGGTGCCATCAACCTCAAGAGCGGCGCAAAATACTATTTTGAAATTGCCGCCAAGACCATTTCCGACACCTCTCAGGCCCAGAATGTCATGGGCCAGACGAAGCTGCCGGAGTTTGAGACGGTGTTCGCCCAGGTCAATCTGTCCGTGGGCAACAACACAGAGACGGCCATTACCGAGGCGGTGGACAAGAACGGTACGCCGGTATCCCTGCCCGATGGCAGCGCCCCCATCGACCTGTACTGGCGGATGGACCCCATTTCCACGCAAAAGGTAGAAAACTCCATCTGCTGGGATATGATTCTCTGGTCCAATACCCATGTGGAATTCCAGCTGTTCCGGCGCGTCAGCGGCGCGCTGAATGGTAAGTGGGAGCTGGTGGGCAACTCATCCATCATGGTTTCGGAGAATATTGCCAGAGCCGGCAACAGCCTGCGGATGAACCTGGAGGACCCCAAAAACAACAATCCTACCTTTGACCAGCTGAATACACTGAAAGAGGGCACAGTGTACGAGTATGCCATCAGCTTTACCAAGGTGGAGGGCGAGCCAGACCGCAGCACCTGGAGCCAGACCGTCACCTTTGATATTAACGTGGTTGCCGGCAGCGGTCTGGAGCTGCCCCGGCTGGGCGCCGACGTCACCGAGAGCAAGTGGAATGAGCTGGTGGGCACTACCCTGACCAACATCAGTTTGCCGGAGACGCTGACGCTGCACAAGCCCTTCCGGGATCAGACAGCGCCCCACTTCATCGGTGACCGTCCCACCTTTCCAGCCGGCGACTCCACCGTCCGTATGGACCTGATGCTGGACCGCATGGGTACCATCTACTGGGTCGTGGCAAAGCGCGGCGACATCAGCACCATCGGCCCCAACGGGGAAGACTACAGCCCCAGCGGTACGGATTTGACGTACTATAACAAGCTGGCAGAATCGGGCAAGAACGATGGTATAGATAATGACGGTACCGGCACATTTAATACACCGGTGGCTACACCGCCCTATAACTGGATTGTGGATGCGGGCAAATATCTGGTCAGTGAGGACGTGCAGAGCGGTTCCCTGACCTGCGGCGCCAGCGTCAAGACAGTCGCGGTGGACGGGTTGATGCCGAATCAGGATTATGTGGTGTACTTTGTCATTCAGGGTACATCTCAGGTGTATTCCGATGTCTACTGTTACCGGTTCAGTACGGGCGACGTGCAGAAACCGGCACTGATGTTGCAGGAACTGAGCCCTAATGTGTCCTTCGAGACCACAGAGGATTCTGACCTGAGCTTTGTATTGTTTGCCGATACGCAGCTGCCCACCATTTTCCGTCAGAAGTTTATTACCTATGTGGACAAGGAATTGGAAGCGGAGTTCCGGCAGGCGGCCGGTTCCAAGGCGGAAACCATGACCGTACTGGATGCTTTGATGCAGACCGGCACGGGAGGGTATTCTTGGTTTGACCTTTATGCTCAGCCGCCAGCCAAGCCCGGTGAAGGTACCAAGATCCGCGATGAGATCCAGCAGATCATTACCCGTGGACAGGGCAGCGGCGGCACACCCGGTGCAACCGGCAGCACCACGACAACGGCTAACCAGGAGTACAAGCACGACTTTACCAAGGATATGGACCCCATTAACGCTACGAACTACTACTGCATTGCGACAGCCAAAAATGTTCTAGGCGGTGAATATGCGTTTAAGGCCGTAGCCAACGTCCATATCCCGGATACCACGCCGCCCACATTGTTTGACCCAGGTGCAGAGGGCGTCAAAAAATCGGATGGCACCTATTCCGGCACATTGACGCTGTCGTTCAGCGAGGTGGTGTACTGGATTCCGGAAGACCGTGATACCAGTAAAATCTGTGCTGTCGTTGGCAAAAATGGCGTGAATGAACCGCCGCAGATTGACTCGGATGGCAAGATTGTACCGGGCAAGACTTCGATGCTGGCGCATATGGGCGGTAATGTGGACAAGCTAACCCCCAACGCCGCAGCAACAGACAGTCCCACCAATACCTTTACGTTCAGCTATTCCGGTGTTCGGGTTGGCTATACGTTGAAACTGTTTACGGATGGCTTCATCTGTGACCGCAGCGGCAACAGTACCGTCAATACCATTACGCTTCGCTACGAGGAGACCAAGACAGGCGTTGGTGGTGCTATCACCGCAGGCGGCTGGGTGATTGTACAGCAATAACCTGAAGTGCCGGATAAATCCGTACCTCTGCTGCCCCTGATCCTCAGGGGCAGCGTTCCAAAGGAGGAACTTGAGCCATGAAATTGAAGTGGAGCAGTCGATTGCTGGCACTGCTGCTGTGTGTGGCGCTGCTGCCGATGCAGCTGTTTGTATTGCCCGCCGCCGCTGCGGACCAGCCGACTTTAAAAAATGTGACGGTCAGCAATAAAACGCTGGCCATGAAAGTGGGACAGACCACAGACCTGACCGCGACGGTGGTTTTGAGCAACAACTCGGCCTATGCCGTGGGCAGCGATACGCTGCCCGTGGGGATGACGGTGGAGTGGACCGTGGAAGACAACCGAAATAATGAAGTGACGGTCACGCCCACGGCTGACCCGCTGAAAGCCACGGTAACTGCCATTGATGTGGCGCCCACCAACGCGGAGCACAAGGAAGTTACCATCAAGGTGACGGCAAGGTGGAATAATCTGGTCAGAATTGCCACCTGTGAGGTGACGGTATCGCCGGAGGACCCGGCCAGTGTGACCGTAACGCCCTCCAGCACAGAAATTGCACCGGGCGGCAAACTCCAGCTCTATGCCACAGTGAAGCCGGAGACCAATCCGCCTCCCACGGTGACATGGGGTACCAAAAATGCCGTTGTGGCCACAGTGGACAGCAACGGCTTGCTGACCGGTGTCAGTGCGGGTCAGACGGAGATCACTGCCACCGCTGGCAGCAATGTGGGTACCTGCGCTGTAACGGTGCTGGGTATTGTGCTGAAAGAGACGTCTGTCACTATGCGGGAGCGGGGCAATCATACCTTACAGTATGAGGTGTTCGGCTCCACGCTGAAAAAGCAGACCATTGAATGGAGCAGCAGCGACACGACGGTGGTCCAGGTCAATAACGGATACCTCTATGGTATTAAAGAGGGTACCGCCACCATCACCGCCAAGGTCAGCGGCAGTACATATTCCGCCACCTGTGAGGTAAAGGTGGAACGCAATACCGCCGATCCCATTACCGTATCTGTGGACGCCGGAGAGCCTGTACCCTTCTCCAGTCTGGTCAGCCGGATTCAGACCGAGTGCAGCAAGGTACTGGGCCGTTCCCTCAGCCATGTGGGCGGCCTGACGGTCGCCACCAAGGAGGGAACGCTGTACTATCGCTATCAGTCCGACTCGGACACCGGCGCTGGCATCGGCGCGGGCGAGCTGTACTACGTGACGCCCACGCTGGCCCAGCGGGGACTCAGCGATGTGACCTTTGTGCCCAAGGCGGATTTCAGCGGTAAGGCCGTCATCTCCTATACCGGCTATGCCGATGCCACCACCTTTTTCCAGGGAACCATTGAGGTCACCGTAGCCCAGGTGGAGGACATTGTCTATACGATTGCGGCCAACAAACCGCTGCAATTCAATGCCGACGATTTTAACCGTCTCTGCCGCAGCCGCACAGGCCGGGACCTGGCCAGCGTCTCCTTCTCCCTGCCCGACAGCAACCGCGGTACGCTCTATTACCGCTATACCGTCGGCGCTTCCTACAATACCCCGGTGGAGGCTACCAAGGAGTACAAGCTCAACGGCTCCCCTGCCCTCAATGACGTCTATTTTGTGCCCAGCAGCGGATACAGCGGGGAAGTGATACTGTCCTTCCTGGCCAGAGATGTCAACGGCACTTCTTTCCGGAGCAGTGTGCGGGTCCAGGTTTCCAAAGCCACCGGCAATGGTGACATCAACTACACCATTACCAAAGGCGGATGGGTGACGATGGACAACAACGAGTTTAACACGTTGTGCCGCAGCGCCACGGGCTATTCTCTGGACTATGTCCGTTTCACCCTGCCTCCGTCCAGTCAGGGCAAACTCTACTATAACTATTCCGGCAGCACCGGCGGCTATAGCGAAGAGGTTACCGCCGAGCGCAACTATTATTACAACAGCACGCCTTACCTGCGCCGTGTGACCTTTGCGGCTACCTCGTCTTATACCGGTACGGTCAACATTCCGTTCCGGGCCTGGGATACCAAGGGGAACCAGTTCAGCGGTACCGTCACGATTCTGGTGGAATCCAATGACGGCGGCAATGTCCGCTATACGGCCTATCAGGGCGGCAAGGTCAACTTTGATGACGCGGATTTTAACAGCGAGTGCCAGAAGCGCACCGGCTCCAGTCTCAGCTATGTCCAGTTCCAGCTGCCCTCGTCCTCTCAGGGGGCGCTGTACTACAACTACACCAGCAGCGGCAACTATGACAGCGCCGTTACCAGCAGCCGGAAGTATTACCGCTACTCCACTCCGTATCTGGACAAGGTGACCTTTGTCCCCAACAGCAGCTTCGTCGGTACGGCAACGATTCCGTATACCGGATGGTCCACCAACGGCAAAAGCTTCACCGGTACCGTTACCATTGACGTGTATAACTCAGCACAGCAGATATCCTATACGATTCGCAGCGGCGGTGTGGCGGATTTTAATGCTGTGGACTTTGACCGTCTCTGCGAATACTACACCGGCGATCCCCTGCGCTACGTCCGCTTTACCCTGCCCGCCTCTTCCCGCGGTGTATTGTACTATGACTACAATACCACCAGCGGCAGCTACGGCAGCAAGGTATCGTCTTACACCAACTACTACTTCTCCTCCAGCCCCTACCTGGAGCGGGTTTCCTTTGTGGCGGACGACGGCTATGCGGGGACCTTTGAGATTTCCTTTACCGGCTGGAGCACCGCTGGAAAATCCTTTACGAGCACCGTTCAAGTAATAGTAGAAGCGCCGCAGGGTCCGGCAACCATCTATTACACGGCGGCCAATGGTACAGTGAACTTCCAGAGCAGCGATTTTGTGTCGGCCTGTGACGATCGGGGCCTGGGCAGTTTGTCGTCGGTGCGGTTCCAGTTGCCCTCGTCCAGCCAGGGTAAGCTGTACTACCGGTACAACAGCTCCCAGAGCGGTTCCACCTCTGTCCAGAACACCACGTCCTATTATCCATCCACTACACCGCGAATTTCCGACGTCACCTTTGTGGCGGCGGCAGGCTTCAGCGGTCAGGCGACGGTGACCTATACGGGAACCGACAGCCGGGGCAATACCTATCAGGGACAAATACGCATCAATGTGCCGATTGCTGGAACCTCCCGCTATTTCAACGATCTGACCAATTACGCCTGGGCCGTGTCCTCCATTGACCGGCTCTATGAGATGGGTGTGGTCACCGGCACCGGCGGCGGACGGTTCAGCCCCCAGAACAGCATCTCCCGCGGTGATTTTATGCTGATGCTGGACCGGGCCTTTGACTTTGCGGATGTGTCCGGTACAGGCTTTACCGATGTGCCGGCGGGCAGCTACTACGGCTCCGCCATTGCGTCTGCCAAGGCGTTGGGCATTGCCACCGGCTATGCCAACGGTACGTTCCAGCCCAATGCGCCGGTAACGCGGCAGGATGCCATGGTGTTCCTGAAGCGGGCCATGGCAGCCGACGGTTGGAACATGGGCAGCGGCGACCGGCTGATGCTTCAGGGCTTCCGAGACGGCGCCTATGTGGCGGAATATGCCGTAGATGCTGTGTCCACCATGGTTGGCTATGGGATACTCACAGGCAACAACAACAGCGAGTTGAACCCCACTGCCTACATGTCTCGGGCGGAAATGGCCGTGGTGCTGACTAGAGTGCTGGACCTATAAATTACAATTTGTGGATAATATAGGAAAAATAGAGCGCTGTTGCCCAATGAAATTTTATAAATAGTGTGTAAAATTAAAAAGTGTGGTGCCATTGGGCCATCACACTTTTTAATTTTTTTATTGCGATATCAACGCTGATTCTGTAAAAAAATGAGAAATTCCAACATTTTGCACGAAATGAATACTATAGTTTTTTTACATAGGAAAATAAATATGTATACATTAGCAAAATATCTATATAAACACATTGACAGGAGGAAGTTTACAATTTACAATGTGTATAACAAAATAATTTATAATTTTTGGCTATGCACGAATAAGGGTTGAAATTTCAGCTGTATAGCTGTAAAATGTGACGGAGCACTGAATTATGCGATAATACACAGTGTATTTGTTGTTTGGAGTATTGTAAAAGTCTTATTTTTACCAGAAATTGGAGGAATGAAAATGCAGTTGCTGGAGACCAACACCCAATTGATGTTGCAGCGTTCCATGGAATATCTATGGCAAAAGCAAACCTGCATTCTGGACAACATTGCCAATGTGGAGACGCCGGACTACCAGGTCAAGTATGCCACCTTTGAAGATGCCCTGAATAACGCATTGCAGGAGACTGCCGGCAAAAGCAATACCGCGTCGTCGGCGGCTTTGCGGGAGGCCATTGCCGCACCGCAGGTGGAGATCCATGAGGCTGCGGAAAGTGTCCGCGCCGACGGAAACGGCGTCAATATTACGGAGCAGGCTGTAGAACTGGCCCGCAACGGCTATCAGCAGCAGTATGTGTTCAACTCCATCTCCAATGAGTTTACACTGCTGCGGACAGCCATTCGAGGATAAGGAGCGATAGCATATGGCATTTCTGAGTTCCATGAATATCGTAGGCTCGGGTCTGACGGCCCAGCAGCTGCGACTGGATGTGATCTCCGAAAATATTACCAATATCAACACCACCCGGACCGAGGCTGGCGGCACATACCGCCGCAAGACCGTGACCATGGAAGCCATCGAGGGTCAGACGACCTTTCAGGCGGCATTGGCCAGAGCCCAAGGACGAAACGTTTCGGCCGACAGCGTGGCCGGCGGTGTGCGGGTGACGGAGATTGCCGAGGACCCCTCGGACTTCAAGTTGGTATACGACCCCACCCACCCCGATGCCAACGATGAAGGGTATGTGGAGCTGCCCAATGTGGACCTGGTCAAGGAAATGGCCGATGCCATGGCTGCGAATCAGGCATATTCCGCCAACGTAACTGCGTTTAATGTGTTGAAGCAAGTGGCCGCCAAGGGCCTGGAGATCGGCAAGTGATCTGACAGGCTGCGGGGATAGGAGAGTAAGATATGGAAGTACATATGAGCCCAATCGCTCCGCTTTGGAACGACGATCTGGTACAGGAGTCCTCTGCTGCACGGAACAACGAAGCTCCTGCCATTCCTTTTGCAGACGTTTTTCAGTCTGCCATTGATTCGGTGCAGGAGACGGACGCCACCAAGAATGAGCTGCAGTATTTACAGGCCACCGGTCAGCTGGACAATCCGGCGGAACTGGTGATTGCTGAGAATCAGGCAATTCTGTCTGTGCAGCTGCTGGTGCAGCTCCGTGACAGAGCGCTGGACGCTTACAGCGAAGTTATGCGCATTAGCATGTAAGTGAAGCGGGAACGTATAGAAAGAATCTGAAGATCCGGGAGCGAGGGCATTGGCCGTGCAAGAGAAGGTAAAGGGCTTTTTAAATAAAGGAAAGCAGCTGTGGACAGGCGCGAAAAAGCGGACGAAAATCCTGGCGGCGGCGGTCCTGGTGGTTGCGGCCGGCGCCATTGTCGCCGTGGTGGTGGCCAGTCAGAACCAGCCCTACGCGACGTTGTTCACGGAGCTGAGCCAAACGGATATGACTGCGATTACGTCGTATCTGACGGAAAATGGCGTGTCGGATTTCCGCATTGTGGACGACGATACCATCATGGTACCGGCGGACCAGGAGGTTCAGCTCAAGGGCCAGCTGGTGTCGCAAGGTTACTTCAACTCCGGCTATGCCTATAACTATTCCACCTATTTAGATAACGTCAGCGCATTGACCACCGAGTCCGAACGGCAGCAGCTGGCACTCTATGAACTCAACGACAGCACGTCTGCCGTCATCCGCAGCATGGAGGGCGTCAAGGACGCTACGGTTCGGTTTACCCCTGGTGAGGATAACACCTATGTCCTGGACAGCGGCAATGTAGTGGAAGCTACCGCCTATGTCAAGGTGACGATGAAGGACGGTGTGCCCCTCAGCGACACCATGGCGGAAGGTATCCGCAATTTGGTGGGCAGCGCCATCCAGGGCCTGAAAGTGGAAAACGTCACCATTGTGGACTCCTATGGCAATACATATCTCCCTGACGATGGTCTGGGGGATTTAGAGGACTCCTCTGCCCTGAAGCTGCGGTTGGAGGAACAGGTCAACAACACGCTGGAGAAAAAGATTCTCGCGGTGTTGCTGCCCATCTACGGCGCGGAGAATGTCCACGTCAGCGTCAACAGCATTGTGGATGTGGACAAGGTATACACCGACTCCACCAACTATTCCACCGAGGACTGGGCGGCCGACGGCTCCACCAATGGCGAGGGCATTATCGGCCAGAAGATTTACGACAATGAGTATATCGCCGATGAAAACGGTGCAGTGGGCGGTACCGTTGGCACAGACACCAACGCCGACATTCCCACTTACCCGGAGAATGAGGGCGAGCAGGAGCCTGGCAACGGTGTTGTCAGTTCCACGGGCCAGACCAACTATTTGGTAGATGAGGAGAACCGGCAGGTGGAACGCGTGGGCGGTACCATTGCCGACGTCATGGTGTCCGTCACCATCAATGAAGCCGTCAGCGGCGGTGTGAATGTGGAGGATCTCTATCCCCACGTGGCCCGAGCTGCCGGTATTACCACAGCGGACCAGATGGAAAAGGTGCACATTTTGATTGCGCCCTTCAACACGGGAGACAACACGCCGACCGACACCAACGAGGACACTCCGGCAGAGGACGGCCTGCTGCTTGACAGCTGGATTCTGTATGCAGCACTTGGCGGCTTGGTACTGTTTGTGCTGATTCTGGTACTGGTGCTGCTGCTGATCCGCCGTCACCGTCGCAAGAAGGCCGCAGCCATGGCTGCCGAGTTGGAGCAGCCGGAGGAGATGCTGCAAGAGGCGGCGCCGGTGCCTGAAGGCGCGGATATTATGGAAATGCAGACAGAGAAGAGCATGGAACTGCGCAAGGATGTACGGAAGTTCGCTGAGGAGAACCCGGAAATTGCCGCGCAGATGGTTAAGAACTGGCTGAAGGAAGGGGAGAGCATGGAATGAGCGAAGCCGCCAGAGCCGGCCGGGAGCCGGGGAAACTGACGCAGCAGCAGAAGGCGGCGGCGGTCATCATCTCCCTGGGCGCTGAAAAGGCCTCCCAGCTCTACCAATACATGGACCCGGCTGATGTGGAACAGCTGACCATCGAGGTGGCCCGGATGGGCTACCTCGATGCGGAAACCACCGAAGAGGTCCTCAACGAATACTATCAGATGTGCCTGACCAACAAGGCGGTCACGGAGGGCGGCATGGAGTATGCCCGTGCGGTCCTGGAAAAAGCCTTTGGCAGTCAGGCTGCTGAAAACCTGTTGGAAAAGGTTACAAAATCCCTGAAAAACCGGGAATTTGCCTTCCTCAACAAGGCCGACGAAAAATCCCTGTACGCCGCCTTGCAGCATGAGCGGCCCCAGACCATTGCCTTGGTCCTGTCCTATGTGGACCCGGAGAAGGCGGCGGCCGTCATTGAAGAGCTGGACTCCCAGCGGCAGACCAAGGTGGTAGAGAACATTGCCAACATGGAGAGCGCCTCTCCGGCGGCGGTGAAAATCATCGAGGCGGAGATGGAGAAGAAGTTCACCAACCTCATGGCCACCAGCAATGTCAAGGTGGGCGGCGTGGACTATGTGGCTCAGATCATGAACAACCTGGACCGCTCCAGCGAGAAGAGCATCTTCGACCGCCTGACGGTCCACAACGCCGACCTGGTGGAGGAGATCCGCAAGCGGATGTTCGTCTTCGAGGATATCATGATCATGGACAATCGCTCTGTGCAGCGCTTCCTGCGGGAGTGCGATCCCAGAGACGTGGTGCTGGCCCTCAAGGGCAGCAACAACGACGTGGCCAACAAGATTTTCAGCAATATGTCCACTCGTATGGCCCAGACCATCCGCGACGATCTGGAGATCACCACCAACGTTCGTATCCGCGATGTGGAAGAGGCCCAGCAGCGTATCGTCACCATCATCCGCAACCTGGAGGAAAAGAACGAGCTGATCATCAGCAAGGGCGGAAAGGACGATATCATTGCCTAATATTTTTAAGAGCTTCTGGAAGTCCAGTGATGAACGGTCGGTGGACCAGTACATCTTCCCCCAGGTAGAGGACATTCCAGTGGAAGCCGATCCGGAGCCGGAAGAAGATACGGCCGTCGCGGAATACGACGGAGACGATCAAGCGCCGGAGCCGGAGGAAGATGAGGAGCGGGCCAACGCCGCCTCCGTCATCTCCTTTGCCAAAGTACAGGCCGATGAAATTGTGGCCGCCGCCCGACGGGAAGCTGAAGCCATGCTGGAGCAGCACCGCCGGGATATGGAGGAAGAGGCTCTGCGCGTCCGGCAGGAAGCCCACGATGACGGATACCGTCAGGGCTATGCTGAGGGCGTACAGCAGGCCCGTGTGGAGGGGCAGCAGCAGATGGAGCAGTACCTCCAGGAACAGGCCCGACAGGTGCAGCAATTTCTGGAACAGGCTCAGGAAGCCCGGGAGGATATGCTGCAAAAAACCCGGGACGAGCTGCTGGATTTGACCGTTGCCATTGCGGAGAAGGTCATTCATATCAGTCTCAAGAGCAGCCTGGACGTCATTGGCCGGATGATTCAGATGGCCACGGAGAAGCTGCGGCGGCGCGAATGGGTCCATATCTATGTGGGCGGTTACAGCGCCCGGGAACTGTCTCAGATCACGCCGGAGCTGACCATGGCCCTGTCGGGTATCTCCGACCATATTAAAATTACACCCATGCCGGAGGACGAGCGCGGCGCGTGCATCATTGAAATGCCCGACGCCATCATCGATGCCAGCGCCTCCACCCAGTTGCAGAATATCCGGGAAATTCTGGGCCAGTCCTAGAAATCCATTCCAGATGGAGGCGAGACGATGTTCCGGGAACTGATCCAACAGGTACAAAATGCAGAAACCATCAGCTATACGGGAAAAATCGAGAACATTGTCGGTATGTCCATCGAGGCTTCCGGCGGCCATGCCGCCGTGGGCGATATCTGCCAGATTTACAACAGCGCCACCGGCAGCCAGGTCATGGCCCAGGTGGTTGGATTTAAAAACGACCGCATTTTGCTGATGCCCTACTCCGATATGAGCGGCATCTCCGCGGGCAACTTTGTCCGTAACACGGGTCACCGGCTGAGCCTCAAGATGGGACCCTTTCTCAAAGGCCGCGTCATCAACGCCCTGGGTCAGCCCATTGACGGCAAGGGACCGTTCAGCGGTGGAACCTTGTTCTGCGTGGAAAACAACAACTATATCAATCCCATGAACCGCCCCCCCATCCGCCAGCGAATGGAGTTTGGTGTCAAGGCCATTGACAGCATGTTGACCATCGGCAAGGGCCAGCGTATCGGCATCTTCGCCGGTTCCGGCGTCGGCAAGAGTACCCTGATGGGTATGATCGCCAAGAACGTCAAGGCTGACATCAACGTCATTGCCCTGGTGGGCGAACGTGGTCGTGAGGTGCTGGAGTTCATGGAAAAGGACTTGGGTCCTGAGGGTATGGCCCGGTCGGTCCTGGTGGTTGCGACCTCCGACCAGCCCGCCATGCTGCGGAAACAGTGCCCGTCGGTGGCCACCGGTGTGGCAGAGTATTTCCGGGACCAGGGTTATGATGTGCTGCTGATGATGGATTCCCTGACCCGTTTTGCCATGGCACAGCGTGAAATCGGCTTAGCCGTCGGCGAACCGCCGGTGTCCAGAGGCTACACGCCGTCTATTTATGCGGAACTGCCCAAGCTCCTGGAGCGCAGCGGCAATTTCCAGAGAGGTTCCATCACCGGTGTCTATACGGTGCTGGTGGAAGGCGACGATACCAACGAACCCATTGCCGATACGGTCCGCGGTATTCTCGACGGCCATATTGTCCTGTCGAGAAAGCTGGCAAACAGCAGTCACTTCCCGGCGATTGATGTCAGCGCAAGCATTTCCCGTCTGATGGCCGATATCGTTTCGCCGGAACACAAGAAGCTGGCCGCCCAAATCCGGGATGTGCTGGCCGTCTATGAAAAGAACTCCGATCTGGTGTCCATCGGCGCCTATAAGGCCGGCACCAATCCCAAACTGGATTATGCCCTGGGAAAAATCGACGGCATTAACCGGTTTTTGTGCCAGGGTGTGGACGAGTCCTTTACCTACGAACAGGATTTGGATATTATGCGAAAACTTTTGTAAGTCATATCCCTGAACAGGAGAAAGAGTGGGTGACATGAAAAAGTTTCAATTTTCCCTCAGCACGGTGCTGGGTTATAAGCAGCAGGTGCAGGAGGGATTGCAGAACGAGCACGCACAGTTGGTCCACCGAGTCCGGGAAGCGGAGCAGCGGCTGGAAGAACTGGAGGAAGCCTACCGCAGCTGTAATCGGGAATTGCGGGAGGCGGAGGCCAAAGGCATTACAGTCGCTGAGGCTTTGAAATACCAGAGCGCCCTGCGCTATTGGGAACAGCAAATTCATGAGGCCAGAGCCCATTTGGTCCAGTGCCGCCGGGCCGCCGAGGCCAAGCGGGCGGAACTGGTGGTGGCACGGCAGGAGACGGCCTCTTTGGAAAAGGTGCGGGAGCGGAAGCACGAAGAATACCGCCATCAGGTTCAGAAGAGCGAGGAGCTGTTCATTGAAGAACTGGTGGCGTCCCAATGGGGGGCTACGGCCCCTTGATGCAATCAGGGAAAGGAGGTGAGAGCGATGAAAATGGATATCAACGAGCTGGTGCTGCAAATGACGTATGCCGCCGCCCAGGTGGCGCAGAGCACCTTGCCCCAGACCCAGGAGCCGACCCGCACGGAGGACGGCAAGAGCTTCCAGAATCTGATGGACGAAAAGCGGACGGAACGGGAGAGCAAGACAGCTGAAGCAGGTGCGGCAGCCACCGAGACGGCCCAGCAGTCTCAGGTCGCGGCCAACGGTGCACCGGTGATGCAGCAGTTGGCGGTTATGGTGACGGATACCGCAGTGATTCCGACTGTGGTGAACACTGCGGTTGCAATTCCCAATGGTGACGCATCGGCGGTGGAAGCCGTGACGATGGTATCGACGGCTATGCCGGAGACGGTGGTGCAGGAGGCCCTGCCCCAGGAGACGGTACTGCCGCAGATGCAGACCGCGGTGGAGACGCCGGTCCCGGAAGCGACGGCCCAGCCGGTGGCGGTTCCCACGGAGGAACCCCAGCAGAAGAGTGTAGAGGCTCCAGTGGAAGCGGAGACGCCGGTCGTTGCAACAGCTGCGCCGGAGACGGAGACCCAGACCCTTCCGGTGGAGGATGAAGTTCAGGTTACGGTGGAACAGGACGCTGCACCGGTCCGGCGGCAGGAGCAGGAAGTGGATGAGACGGCGGTACAGACCGACGGAGTGTCGAAACCCCTCTTTACGGACACAGAGACCATGCCCCAACGGGTAGGCGACGCCCCGGTGATCGATACCGAGAGCGGTGACCTGGAGAGCAAGCTGGCCACCAAGTTGAATGAGGCGCTGTCCAAGGGCAGCCAGCGGGTGGAGATCCGTCTGACGCCTGAGAACCTGGGCCGCGTGGTCATTGAGATGCAGCGGGACCCGGAAGGTGTGCTGCAGGTGGTGCTCCGTACGGAGAACAGTCAGGCAGCGAAACTCCTCAGTGAGCATTCCAGCGCCTTGGGACTGATGCTGCAAAATACACAGCACACGGAAGTGCGGGTAGAGGTGCAGCAGTCTCAGCAGAACCAGAACTCCCAGCAGCAGCCGGATCAGAACGGCGGCCAGGGCCGGGGGCAGCAGCAACAGCAGCGCCGGCAGCAGGCAGACCCGGAGCGGTTCCTGCAGCAGCTGCGGTTGGGCTTGCTTCCTACATAAGCACTCTGAGAAAGAAGGCTGACAGTATATGGATACAGAATTTATGCCCATGTCTTTGACAGGACTTTCGGCCCAGAGCCGGGCTCAGTATGCCAAGGCCAACGCCACGGATTACAGTGAGTTGGAGAAACTGGGTATTACCGTCAAGGATGAGGACGATCAGTTCGGTCTCAACTTTGAAGACTTTTTACAGCTGATGGTCCAGCAGCTCCAGAATCAGACTATGGACAACACGGCGGACACCGGTGAGATGCTGAACCAGATGGTGCAGATGTCCACGGTACAGATGCTTGCCACGGTGCAGGACAGCATGGAGGCTTTGATCAATGCCAGTTCCCTCAGCTATTCGGCGTCCCTGGTGGGAAAGACCGTCACGGTGGGCAAGCTGGATAGTGATGGCAATCTTCAGGAAGTGGTGGGCAAGGTCACCGGTACCGGTACATATCAGGGCGCATTTGTCATTTTCCTGGATGACAACGAAATGTATTATCTCAATGATATCATGGCTGTGGGCACTTTGCCCGATCTGCCTGAGGAACCCGGGGAATCCACAAACCAGACAGATACCACTGTTCCGACGGACCAGACAAATCCCGGCGACGGGGAAACCGATCCGTCTGCCATGAGTCTGCACTGAGGCAGAGCACCACAATTTAGGAGGGAGGCGGTCCCATGATCGACCGTATTGAGCGGCTCACACCGGTCTCGGGACAGAAGTCCGTCTCCGGAAGCCAAAACGGCGACGCCTTTGCATCGGCCCTCCGGCAGGAACTGGAGCGGACCCAACAGCAGACGGTGGCCTTTTCCAAGCACGCCATGGCGCGGGCGGAGGAACGGGGCATCGAGGTGACGCCCCATCTCATCGAACGGCTCAGCGATTCTGTGGCCCGGGCGGAAGCCAAAGGCGCCACCAATATTCTGGCCCTGGACCGGAGCCTGGCCTTTATCATCAACGTTCCCCATGGCCGGGTCATTACTACCATGTCCCAGGATGAGATGAAAGACAGCATATTCACCAATATCGACGGCGCTGTGATCCTGTAACACAGAGGGCAGGACCGTAAGGATGCCCTGGGGCGTGTCCGAATGATACGGCCCCGGCGGCCCGTCGAACGGCAATCAGAGAAGGAGACTAATCACTATGGCTTTGTCAGGTGCAATGAGCACAGGTATTTCCGGCATGAAGGCCCAGATGGATGCCCTGAACGTAGTGGGCAACAACGTGGCCAATGTCAACACCTATGGCTATAAGCCCGGCCGTGTCACCTTCCGTGAGAGCATTTACTCCACGGAAGCCGCTGGTTCCAACGGTAACGATGTCAGCGGCGGCACCAATCCCCGTCAGATTGGCTATGGCTGCAACATTTCTACAATCGATCTGGATATGTCCTCCATAAACCTGGAACCTACCGGCGTCAACGGTGACGTCGCTATCCAGGGCGACGGATTTTTCCTGGTGGGCGAAAAAGGTCTGACCGACCCGGAAAGCATGTATTTGAGCCGCTATGGCGACTTTAAAATCGATGCGGACGGTTATCTCACCGACGGCAGAGGCAATGTTGTCTATGGCTTTATCACCTGCAACATGAATGCGGATGGTACGGCACAGGAAACAACCTCTGGTCTCAATGGTACGGATGTCAGTACCAAACTGGTACCGATTCGGCTCCCGCTGGCAGCAACAGGTGTTGCTGGTGCCGCGGGTGAACCGACGGGTGCACAGCCTGGCGATGCAATTTACCCCGGCGTAAATAACAATGAGCATATTTACGATACGAACCTGAATAACCATTCCTGCATCACCTATGCCAATCTCAGTATCGGCAAAGATGGCAAGATCACCTGCACCAACGGCACCACCAAAGAACCGGTAGTTCTCGGCTATATTGCGCTGGCTACGGTCACCAACCCCAATGGCCTGACCCATATGAGCGATTCCTACTATCAGGCCATGGAAGGCTGCGGCGAGATGTCCATCAGCGCCCCTGGTGGTTCCTTGTCAGATCGATATCTTAACAATGCACCGGATGGCACCACCGGCGAACAGTTGCTTGGCAAGGGCGGCGCTTCGTTGATGCCCGGCTTCCTGGAAGCTTCCGGCACGGACCTGGCCACGGAGTTTGCCAATATGATCATCTACCAGAGAGGCTATCAGGCCAATACCCGTATCATCACCGTTACCGACACCATGCTCGAAGAGCTGGTCAACATCAAACGATAATTTATAGGTTACAGGTACCGGCGGGCTGATGCCCGCCGGTCCAGAGGGGAAAGGGAACGACATGATCGTACTGCAGAAGATGAACGGCGAACGGTTTGTGCTCAACCACAATCAAATCGAGTATATCGAACTGATTCCGGAAAGCAAGATCGTCATGATGAACCGTGATTACTACATCGTAAAGGATACGGTGGAGGAGATTATCCACAAGATCGCGGAATACAATGCAAAAGTGCAGGATATCCGGCGGGAGATTTCGGTTAATGATTTCCGTGTATAAGCGGTCCTGCAGCGTATAAAGAAGGTAGTTGGATATGAATATCGTATATTTAATTGGCCTGCTGTTAGCGATTGTATTTGTGTTGTTTGGTATCATGGTGGACCTCAAGGCAACGCCGCCATTCGATCCTAAGGCACTGGTTCAATTTTTTGATCTGGCCAGTATTCTGATTGTTGTGGGCGGCACCATTGCCGTGGTTGTAGCCTGCTATCCCAAGCAGGTGCGGTCCATGCTCAAGCATTTCCGCATTATGTTGGGCGCTAAGGCGTTTAATCCGGAGAAATATATTGACGAGCTGGTGGAACTGGCACAGATTGCCCGTAAAAACGGCCTGCTGGCCCTGGAAGAGCGGGCCAACGCCCAGCCGGACCCGTTTTTCAAGCAAGCGATCATGCTGATTGTGGATGCCACGGACCCCGACCGGGTCCGCAGCATTCTCACCAATGATATTGAACAGACCTCTGCCCGCCATCAGGAGGTCATTGCCATGTATGAGCGTGGTTCCAACGCTGCTCCGGCGTTTGGTATGATCGGTACCCTGATCGGTCTGATCAAAATGCTTTACGGCCTGGATGACGCAGATATGAGCAGCCTGGGTCCCAACATGGGCGTGGCCCTAATTACGACGTTCTACGGCTCCTTACTGGCCCACGTGGTCTTTAACCCCATTGCCGCCAATCTGACGGCCCGCGACGAAGAGGAAATGGTTTGTCGGGAGATTATTCTGGAGGGTATCATGGCCATTCAGTCCGGCGAGAATCCCAAGTACCTGCGGGAGCGTCTGCTGACCTTTACCAACCAGAATAAGCGCGATGGGGAATCCGGCGGTAAGGGCAAGCGCGGCGGTAAGAGCAGCGAAGAATAAACGCATTGTCTTGACCATATAAGGAGATGGACCCAATGAAACGGAACAAAAAGAGCGGCGGCGGCGGTGCCAACTGGATGGACACCTATGGCGATATGGTGACCTTGCTGCTGTGTTTCTTTGTTATGCTCTACTCCATGTCCAGAATGGATGAAAGCAAATGGATTGCCCTGGTGCAGTCGTTTAATCCCGACTATGCGGTGGATGAGCCGTCGCAGATTGTTGTGGGCGGCGAAATTGCCAATGAGCCGGTGACAGATTTGCCGTCGGGGCTGACCGAGGAACAGGTGGAGGAGGCGTTGGAGACACTGTATCTCTCTATGGCGGAGACAGTCTCTTCCGCTGGCCTTCAGGACATGGTCAGTCTCAGCAAGGGCAGCGGCTATGTATTCATCTCCTTTGACGATACTATATTTTTTGACGGCGACAGTTCTGTGCTCAAGGAGGGCGGCAAGGCCGTTCTTGACCAGATCGCTGTCCCGCTGGCAGAGGCCAGTGAATCCATCAATGAGATCCGCGTTCTGGGTCACACGGCGCAGGCTTCGCCGGACCGGCCCAACTATGTGGATGTGGACCGGTTCCTCTCCTCGGACCGCGCCACCGTGGTGACGATCTATCTCCAGGAGAAGAACATTATTGATCCAGCCCGGCTGGTCAGTGTGGGCTACGGCCAATGGCGGCCGATCACCGGCAATGGAACAGCCGAGGAACGGGCGCAAAACCGCCGGGTGGAACTGATTATCAGCGGTATACAGCCCGACAGTACCGAAGGGGACAGCTTGACGCAGTATTACACCATGCGTGACGAAGGGGCGGTCAACGTCACGGAGGAAACCGCTTCGCAGGCAATTCCTTCGTCCTGAGAGGAACGCAACGCGAACGTGGACCGTTGTCCCGTAGGGAGGTAACAACATGGCAGAGGTTCTGTCGCAGAGCCAAATCGATGCATTGCTGAACGCAGCGCGAAGCGGAGAGATGGATCTATCCGCCTCAGCGGAGAAAAACGACAAAAAATATAGAAAATACGACTTTTACAGCCCGAGAAAGTTTACCAAAGACCGATTGAAAATGCTCAACGGTATCTTTGAAAACTATACGAGGCTCATCAATTCCCGTATCAACGCACAGCTGCACACCACCTGTGAAATGCAGGTGGAATCGGTGGAGGAACAGCGCTACTACGAGTTTTCCAACGGCCTATCCGAGGGAGATGTGTTGGCCTTATCCGATGTGTGTGTGGAGCATCGTACTGAGCCCGATGCACAACCGGTACTGTTCCACTATACCACCACCTTGATGCTCAGTATGATGGACCGCCTGATGGGCGGCGACGGTGACCTGGGCAACAAGATTTCCAGTGGCTATTCCATGACCAATCTGGAACTGAAACTGTATGAGAATATGGTCAAGGATATGATCACGCCGTTGGGCAGCAGCTGGGAGAACTATGTGGATCTGGATTTTCAGTACCGACGGGTGGAGACCAACCCCACTTTGGTACAGCTGATTGGTCTGGACGAGACGGTGGTCATAGTCGGTATCAATATCCGATTTTCCAACTGCGAGGGTCGGCTCAATATCTGCCTGCCGGGCTTGACGCTGACCAACATCTTTACCCAGATTGCGGCGGCCAATCAAACGGGTCGCGGCAGCGGTGAAGACAATCGCCAAGAGATTATGGATATTCTGCGGGATTCAGAGCTGGATGTGGTGGCGGAGCTGGGACGGACCAAGCTGCAGCTACAGGACATCTATTTCCTCCATGCAGGTGATGTGATCGATCTGGGACAGCCCGCGTCGGGCACCATTCAGCTGTATGTGGGCAATGCGCCCTGGTTCAGCGGCAAAATCGGCACACAGAATAAGAATATGGCCGTGAAGATCATGGAGACCTATGACAATCAGGGAAGAAGGGAACAGTAGGGCTATGGAGCAGAACATATTTAGCGCAATGGAATTGGACGCCATTGGCGAGGTCATGAATATCAGCCTGGGATCCTCGGCTACGGCGGTGTCCAATCTGTTGGACCATCGTGTGGATATCACAACGCCGTCGGCGTCGTTGGTGTCGGTGGAAGATTTCTCACTGGGCGCTTTGGAACCGGCTATCGCCGTGGAGATCAAGTATGTGTCCGGTCTGGAAGGCAGCAATATTATGCTGCTAAAGCGCGGCGACGTAAAGGTGATTGTGGATATTCTCATGGGCACGGAAATGTCCGATGAGGAGTTCGAGTTTAATGATCTGACCATCAGCGCCGTCTGCGAGGTCATGAATCAAATGATGGGCGCTTCGTCCACGGCCCTGTCGGATTTTCTGGGGCGGCCCGTTAACATCTCAACGCCGAAGTCCTACACCCTGGATGATTTGCCCACATTCAAGGAGGAGCACTTCAAGGGCGTCAATGGTCCCCTGGTGGTGGTGCGCTTTATGCTGCGCATCGAAAATGTCCTCAACAGTGAATTTGTCAACGTCATGTCCGTGGATTTGGCCCGGGAGCTGCTGAGCGGTTTTGGCATGGACTTCAGCAACATGTCGGAGTCTGCCGCTGCTCCGGCTCCCGCTGCAGAACCTGCTGCAGAACCTGCTGCGGCGCCTGCCCCGGCTCCCGCGTCGGATTCCGGCGGCGTCCTGAGTCAGGAACAGATCGAACGCCTGATGGGCGGCGGCGGCGCGGCGCCTGCGCCTGCATCGGCACCGGCATCGGATTCCGGCGGTGTCCTGAGCCAGGAACAGATCGAACGCCTGATGGGCGGCGGTGGTACTGCAGCTCCGGATCCAGCCTCTGCTCCAGCAGCGGCACCGGCGCCGGCTCCCGCACAGCAGCAGCCAGCCTATCAGCAGCCGGCAGCACCGCAGCCTGCATACCAGCAGCCGGCAGCGCCGCAGCCTGCATACCAGCAGCCGGCAGCGCCGCAGCCTGCATACCAGCAGCCGATGTATCAGCAGCCCATGTACCAGCAGCCGATGTATCAGCAGCCCATGTACCCACAGCAGGAGCCCAAGGTCATCAGTGCCCGCCCCCTGCAGATGGAGCCTTTGGATGTTGCTCAGCAGCTTGGCGAGGAACAGGCCCAGAATCTGGAGCTGATCATGTCGGTGCCGTTGGAGGTATCGGTGGAAATTGGACGCACAAGACGGAAGGTGGAGGACATTCTCACCTTCTCCAAGGGGTCCTTGGTGGTGCTGGACAAACTGGCCGGCGATCAGGTGGACCTGTTTGTCAACGGGCTGTGCGTGGCCCGTGGCGATGTGGTAGTGGTAGACGACAACTTCGGCGTTCGTATCACCGAGGTGCTCCGCCAGCCGGGGCTGCTGAATTTGTCTGCAAATAATCCTCAGAAGAATTGATAAAAAAGGATGGGAATTATGGCCAAGATTATGATTGTTGACGATGCCGCATTTATGCGCAAGGTGATCCGCGACACCCTCTCCAAAAATGGGTATACCGATCTGCACGAAGCGGTGGACGGTGCGGACGCTGTGGAAAAGTACTTTGAGCTGAAGCCGGATCTGGTGCTCATGGACATTACCATGCCCAACATGGATGGCTTGGAGGCATTGAAGGCTATCCGCGCCAAGGACAGCAATGCGAATATAGTAATGTGTTCTGCCATGGGCCAGGAGGCCATGGTTGTGGAGGCCGTGCAGTCCGGTATCAAGGACTTTATCGTCAAGCCGTTTAAGGAGGATCGTCTCATGAAGGCCGTGACCTCCATCGTGGGCAATCCCTGATGGGAGACGAACTGCTGACGCTGCTGGGCGCCGTGGTTACGGTACTCCTGGTGATGGCGCTGGCTTATGGCTGCACCCGTCTGCTGGCGGGACGGCTGCCCGGTACCGTCACTGGCAGCGGTCAGCGGATTCGCATATTGGAAAGGGTCTCTATGGGCAAGGACAGCCATCTGCTGCTGGTAAAGCTGGGAGACACCTATCAGTTTTTGGGCGTGAGCCAGGGAACCGTAACCTGTTTACGGCAGGTGCCGCCGGAAGAGGCAGAGCACTGGGATCAAACTGGTGAAGATACCCGGACGCCCGGTTTTCAGGCGGCACTTCGGCAGGTCCTGGAGCAGAGGAAAAACAAGGGGGGACAGTGAGAAGCTGTGGATGCGTTGATTAATGTGAACGGTGAGCAGGTCCAAACCCTGCAAATCCTCTTACTCACCACGCTCATTACCCTGATGCCCTCCATCCTGGTGATGATGACGTCATTCACCCGGTATGTAATTTCCTTTTCCTTTCTGCGGTCGGCCATGGGCTTGCAGCAGAACCCGCCTAATATGGTCCTCATTGGTATGGCACTCTTTCTCACGTTGTTTACCATGTCGCCGGTCATTGATCAGATTCAGCAGGAGGCGTACACGCCGTATACGCAGGATCAGATCACCCAGGAGGAATTTATCGACCGCGCCCAGGTGCCTTTAAAGGAGTTTATGGCCCGGCAAACGGAGAGCAGCGCCTTGCAGCTGTTTACCGACCTGGCCCATATGGATCAGCCACAGGACCAGGAGGCCGCTGATCTGCCCCTGCGGGTTCTGGTGCCGGCGTTTATGACCAGCGAGTTAAAGCGGGCGTTCCTCATTGGGTTTTATCTGTACATCCCCTTTGTGCTCATTGATGCCGTTGTTGCGACGGCGCTGATGTCCATGGGTATGATTATGCTGCCGCCGGCCATGATCTCCATGCCCTTTAAGCTGTTGCTGTTTCTGGCGCTTAACGGATGGGAATTGTTGTTTTCCACGCTGGTGCAGGGATTCCGATAGCGGAAAGGAGACTGGGTGATTCATGGAAGTGGTAGACATTATGCGCCAGGGCATTGGCGTAATTATAAAAATCAGCGGCCCCATGCTGCTTCTCAGTATGCTGGTGGGTGTATTGGTAGCCATTTTCCAGGCAGTAACCCAAATCCATGAGCAATCCTTGGCGTTTATTCTAAAACTGATTGTGGTAGTGGGGGTGCTACTGGTAGGCGGCAGCTGGATGCTGGAGGTCCTGCTGGACTACACCCGCTATCTGTTCACCTTGATGTGACGGAGGTGGGCCTGTGATCGACTGGAGGCAGCTGTGGCTGCTGGAATGTATTTTCGTGCGGATGACAGGCTTCGTTCTGTTTAATCCCTTGCTGGGCCGGAATAATCTTCCGGGCCTGGTGAAGGCGGGATTTATTCTGGTATTAACCATGGCGGTTTACGGCACCGGGCCGGAGCTGACGGTGGCGGTGCCGGAGCACTATCTGGAATTTTCTGTAATTCTGCTGTTGGAATTGGCCGCAGGCTTTGCTCTCAGCTTTATCATGCGGTTGTTTTTCTCGGTGGTTCAGACCGGTGGCAGTGTCATCGATACCCAGATGGGCCTTACAATGGCCCAAATCTACGATGCCGGCAACCAGAGCAATATGAGCGTTACCGGCTCTCTGCTTAATATTTTGATGGTTTTGATTTTTTTCACGGCCAACGGGCATTATACGCTTTTGCGAATATTGACGTTGTCAGGGGAGCTGCTGCCTTACGGTACGGTTACGCTGAGCCGAGAGCTGGCTACCTATACGGCAGAGATATTTGTGAGCTGTATGCTTTTGTCCATCAAACTGGCGCTGCCGATTTTGGCGGCAGAGCTGCTGGGTGAAATCGGCATGGGCATTTTAATGAAAGCCATTCCGCAGATCAACGCCTTTGTTATCAATATGGAGTTGAAGGTTATCATTGGAATGGGATTGTTGTTTTTCTTTCTCACACCTATTCACGAATTTCTGTTGGGGATCGAACAAGAGATGTTGCAGGAGCTGGAGCATATGCTGCAACATTTGGCGGCGGGTGCCTAGGGAACCGTGACGGACGGCGGAGGAGGTGGTGACAGACCATGGCCGACAGCTCCAAAACTGAAAAAGCCACACCAAAGAAACGACGGGATGAGCGAAAGAAAGGTCATATCGTTTTTAGTAATGACGCTGTTTCTGTCGTGGTGCTGCTGGCTTGCTTCTGGACCATCAAATTGCTGGGTCCCGGTGCGGCGGAAGAGCTGGCGTCATTTTTTCGTCTCTGTATGCAGATGTCTGCGGATTCCGCAGAGCTGCCAGATACCGAATTGGTCATTCGTCTGCTGGTCACGTTTGCAAAAACTGCAGGGCCGCTGCTGGCTGTTTCTGTGGCAGTAGGTTTGGGCGCTACATTTTTCCAGACAAAGTTTTTGGTGTCGGGAGAATCCATTCGCCCCAAGCTTAGCCGTCTGAATCCCATTCAGGGATTTACCCGGCTGTTTTCCCTGCGCAGTATCATTGAGGCCCTCAAGGGCCTGCTGAAAATCCTACTGCTGCTGGTGCTGATTTATCAGTTCATTTCCGGTGCGGTGGGACTGTTTACCAAATATTTAGATACCGACCTGCTAACGGCTTGCGCCCATCTCTTTGACGAGACGTTCCAGATGGTAAACCAAATCCTTCTGGTCTATGTGATTCTGGCCGGCGCCGACGTGTTCTACCAGTGGTGGGACTATGAGCGGCAGATGCGTATGTCCAAGCAGGAAATCAAAGAAGAATACAAACAGATGGAAGGCGATCCCCAGATCAAGGGCAAGATCAAGGAGGCCCAGCGCCGCCGGGCACAGTCCCGGATGATGCAGCAGGTGCCTCAGGCCGATGTGGTCATCCGTAACCCCACCCACTTTGCGGTGGCCCTGCGGTACAACGCCGAACGGGACGATGCGCCCGTCGTTTTGGCCAAGGGTCAGGATGAATTGGCGCTGCGCATTGTCCGTGTCGCCGAAGAGCACCAGATTGCTGTGGTGGAAAACGTTCCCCTGGCGCGTGCCCTCTACGCCTCCACTGAGTTGAATATGCCCATTCCACCGGAACTATACAATGCGGTGGCCGAGGTACTGGTGTACCTCTATCGTATGGACGGCAAGCTGAAAAAAGGCAAGAAAGTAGGAAACTAAGATACCATGAACAAGATTCTCAACAACGCCATATCGCTGATGGTCGTGGTCATCGTATTGTTCCTGGTGATCCCCCTGCCGGCTTTCATGCTGGACGTATTGATCATTGTCAACATCTCCATGTCCATCCTGATTTTGATGATCACCATGAACATCAAGGAGACGCTGGAGTTTTCCATTTTCCCATCGCTGCTGCTGATCACAACGCTATTCCGATTGGGATTGAATGTATCCTCCACCCGATTGATCCTGTCCGAGGGCGGCAATGCCGGTGTGGTCATAAAATCCTTCGGTACACTCATCACCCGCGGCAATATCGTCATCGGCGTGCTGATCTTTCTCATCATCGTCCTGGTGCAGTTCATCGTCATTACGAAAGGCGCCGAACGTGTCTCTGAAGTGGCAGCCCGCTTCACCTTGGACGCCATGCCAGGCAAGCAGATGGCCATTGACGCCGATTTGAGCTCCGGCCTCATTGATGAAAAAGAGGCCCGGCAGCGGCGCTACAAGATTCAGAAGGAAGCTGACTTCTATGGCGCCATGGACGGCGCCACCAAGATCGTCAAGGGCGACGCCATCATGTCCCTGATCATTACGGTCATCAACTTTGTGGCCGGTGCCATCATCGGTATTGTCCAGGGTGGCGGCGACATTGGCACCGTTATCAGCACCTATTCCATTGCCACCATCGGTGACGGCCTGGTTTCCCAGATTCCAGCCCTGATGATCTCCACGGCCACGGGTATGATCGTCACCCGTTCCGTGTCCGACGGCAGCCTCAATACCGATGTCATCGGCCAGTTCAAGGCCCAGCCCAGGGCTATTCTGTCCACCGGTGTCATTCTGCTTTTCCTGGCTGTAATTCCCGGTACGCCTACTGTGCCCCTGATTTTGGTGGGCGGCGGTCTGGGCGCTGGCGGCTTTTTCAGTTCCAGACGGATGGAGCAGCAGAAGCTGATGCCTCCGCCGGAGGAAGCCCCGGCGATGGCGGCGGCCCAGGAGGTGCAGGCCCCCAGCGAAGCCGATTACTTCAAGGACATCAACAATGTCTATTCCCTGCTCAATGTGGAACCCATTGAGATGGAGTTTGGCTACAGCCTGATTCCTCTGGTGGATGAGAGCAGCGGCGGCAAACTCATTAGCCGCATTGTCATCTTCCGCCGCCAGTTTGCGCAGGATATGGGCTTTGTCATCCCCTCCATCCGACTCCACGACGGCGCGGCATTGGGAACCAACCAGTATGTCATCAAGATTCGCGGCGAGGAAGTGGCCTCCGGCGAAATTCTGGTGGACTATTATCTGGCCCTGGAGCCGGCCAACCCCAGCGGTGAAATCGACGGTATTGAAACCGTGGAACCGGCTTACGGTATTCCGTCCCGGTGGATTCTGCCGGAGAACAAGGAGATGGCCGAAATCTATGGCTATACGGTGATTACGCCGCTGACGGTTATGCTGACCCATCTGTCGGAAACCGTCAAGAAGCATGTCCACGAGCTGGTCAACCGTACGGAGACCATGCAGCTGGTGGAAAACCTCAAGAAGACCGAACCCGATCTGGTGGCCGACGCCATCCCCAATATTGTCACCTACGCCAACCTGGAGAAGATTCTCAAGAATCTGCTGCGGGAGGGCATTCCCATCAAGGACCTGAGCGCCATTCTGGAAACCATTGTGGATGTGGGCGCCACCACACGGGATATGGACCTGATTACCGAGCAGGTCCGCAGCGCGTTGAGCCGTACCATTACCCGCAAGTTCTGCGAAAACGGCCAGCTGCGGGTGGTAACATTCGACGCCGAAGTGGAGACGAAGATTCTGTCGGCGCTGACGAAGAACGAACACGGCGTCTATTTGGCGCTGAGTCCCGAAATCATGCAGCAGATCATTGCAGAACTGGGCGAGCTGCGCAAAAAGTTCAACGAATTGTCTCAGACACCCATTGTGCTGACGAGCCAGGTAATCCGCGTTTATGTCAGTCGGATGATTGCCCAGTTCTATCCGGATGTCTACGTGCTATCGTTCAATGAGATCACCAGCAACGTCCAGATTCAGGCCATTGGCAATATCACGTTGCCCACCAAGGAGAAACGTACCGAGAGTAAAGGACGGTAACCGCCATGACGACCATGACAAGATATGACGGCAGTGCCGCCATGGCCACGGACGGTCCCGAAGAGGGACCGGACACCGGCCAGGAAAGCAGCGAGTCTCTGCTGCGGCGGTACAAGGAAACCGGAGACGACGCCCTTAAATGGGAGCTGGTTTTACGGTTTGAGAACCAGATCCGCCGCATCGCCGCCCGGGCTTATGGCATAGGAGTGGGGGGCAATCAGCTGGAAGATGTGGTCCATGAAGGACTGCTGACGCTGCTGGGGGCTGTGGATCGCTTCGACCCGGACAAAGGTGTGAAGCTGGAGACATATGTGACCAAGCGTTTGCGGGGCATGATGATTGATCTGAGCCGCAAAGAGGACTGGCTGCCCCGGCAGCTGCGGCAGAAATTCACCAAGGTCAATCGGGCGGTGGATGAACTGTCCATGGAGCTGGGCCGCACACCCTACAGCTGGGAGGTGGCCCGGCGCTTAAACATGAGTCTCAAGGAGTATGAAAAGACCCTGTCGGAGACGGCGGGCGCCAACTTGATGTCCTTTGAGATGCTGCTGGACGCCTACGGCAGCGTCACAGGCCAGCCGCTGGAGCGGCAGGAACGGCTGGATTCGCCGGAGGTTCACTTCGAGGAGCAGGAGCTCCACAAGGCGTTGATCACAGGCATCGAAAACTTGCGGCCCAACGAACAGTTGGTGCTATCGCTATACTATGAAAAAGAATTGACCATGAAGGAGATCGCCGAGGTGCTGGGCATCAGCGCCCCACGGGTCTCGCAGATTCACAGTCACGCCATTGCGCGGCTGCGGACGCACCTGAAGGAGCAGATGGCGCAGTAGCGCCAGGAGGGAGTGACGGAAATGACAAGAGGATTTTATGATCTGACATCCGGTATGCTGTCCCAAACCCGTCGTCTGGACGTGGTGGGCAACAACATGACCAACCTGACTACGGCAGGCTACAAGCGGGAGACGTATACAGACACCACCTTCCAGGAGGTGCTGCTCAGCCGCACAGGCAATCTTGACAAATCCAATCCCGCCCCAATCGGCCAGGCCAGCTATATGCTGGTGCCCAGTGAGCTGTACATCCACCATGACCAGGGCATTGTGGAGGAGACAGGACTGACGCTGGATTTTGCCATCAACGGTGACGGGTATTTTGCCATTGACACGGCCAACGGGGTGGAGTACACCCGCAACGGCAACTTCTCCCTAGATAATGAGGGATATTTGTATCTGCCCAATCACGGCCGGGTGCTGGGGACGGACCAACAGCCCATCCATCTGGATACCGATTACATAGAGGCCGATGATACCGGCCGAATTTATAACGCCGGTGACAAAACGGCCTATTATGGCCAGATCGGCGTGTTCACCTTTGCCGATCCGCAGCAGCTGGTGAAGAATGAAAGCGGCCTGTTCGGCGCCAACGGTCAGCAGGCGGCGGCTTCCAACGCCCAGGTGGTGTGGAAGAGCCTGGAGAATTCCAATGTGGATATGATCCAGGAGATGAGCCGTATGATGACGGCCCAGCGGGCCTTGCAGGGCGCGGCCACGGTGCTGCAGCTCTATGACGGCGTGCTGACCAAGGCCACCAGCGATGTCGGCAGATTGTAAGGGTTGGAGGTAGTACCATGATTCAAGGGTTTTACAGTGCGGCCATCGGCGCCCAGCAGCAGATGAAAAAGATGGACGTCCAGGCCAACAACATTGCAAATGTCAATACCTACGGCTTTAAGGCCGAACGGGCAGCCTTTGGCGCTCTGATGTACGGTATGGTAGAGGGCACCGAGGGAAATCTGCCCAGAGGCAGCGGCGCGGCGGTGGTGTCCACCGGCACAGATTTCAGCGATGCGGCCATCGAGGAGACCGGACGGAAACAGGACTACGCCATCATTGGAGAAGGATACTTTGGCCTTTACGATCCGGCGACGGAGGAGATTTCCTTTACACGAGACGGTTCCTTTGCACTGGGTTCCTTCCAGCAGCTGGTGGAGGAAGAGGGCGAAGAGCCGTATTATGAGCAGGTGTTCTATCTGACCGACGGCGAGGGACGGCAGGTTCTGGACCGCCAGGGCTACCCCATTGTGGTGGGGGACGGCGGCTATGACGACGTCCAACCCGTAGGCGTCTTCACCATTCAGTATGAGGATGGCTTACAGCATGTGGGCAGCGGCCGGTTTGTGGCCGGCGATAAAAACGGACAGATTTGGATTAGCCAGGCGGAAGTGCGCCAGGGCTATCTGGAGACCTCCAATGCGGATCTGGCCACGGAGCTGGGCAAGGTCATTGAGGCCCAGCGGGCGTACAGCTATGCACTCCGCATGGTGACTACTGCCGACGAGGTGGAGACCACGGTGGTCAATCTGGCCAACTGACAGGATGGTGTGGACGAATGAAGAATTATAATGAACTCAACAGCATGGAGCTGGATACACTCCGGGAAATCGGCAGCATGGGTACCGGTAATGCTGCAACCGCCCTGTCAGGTATGATTGGACGCCGCGTTCGCATTGAGATGCCCGAGGTCCGTATCATGGGCTACAATGAGGCCATCGATTGGATTGGTGGTCCGGAGATCATTACCGCCGGTGTACTGGCCCGTATGGAGGGCGAGATCAACGGCATTATCCTCTGTATTGAGCAGGCAGCCTTTGTAGAGCAGGTTCTGGCCTGCGTCCTGGGGCGGGCTTTCCACAGCTTTGATGAGCTGGAGGAGATGGATATTTCCGCTCTGCGGGAAGTGGGCAACATTATGATCTCCGCCTACACCAATGCCATGTCGGGGCTGACCAATATGAAGATTCGGCCCACGGTTCCGGCCTTTGCGGTGGATATGCAGGGCGCCATTATGGCGGTGCCCATGGCGGAATTTGGCGGTCAGTCGGACTATATTATGGCCATCGGCACCAACTTTATTTTTGATGATGACTGCACGGTACCATGCCGTCTGCTGATGTCGCCGGATGTGCGTTCCCTGAACTTCCTGCTGAGAAAGCTGGGGGTATTGGATGACTAGTAACAAATTGACCATCGGCATTGCCGATATGAAAATGGCCCAGCGGGAGGGAGAATTGATTACATATGCGTTGGGCTCCTGCGTGGGTGTATGTCTCTATGACCCGGTCATTAAACTGGGGGCCCTGGTCCATGTAATGCTGCCCATCAACATGGAAACCGGCCGGACATCGCCGCTGAAATATGCCGATACGGGAATCCGGGAGACACTGCGCCGTATGGAACTCCAGGGCGCCAAGCGCAGCCGCATTGTGGCCAAAATGGCCGGCGGCGCCCGGATGTTTGACACGCCGGGCTGCGGCAGCCTGGGCAACATCGGCCAGCGCAACATTGAGAGCGCCCATATGACCCTCAAGCGGGAGAACATCCGGCTTCTGAAAGAGGACGTGGGCGGCACCGTGGCCAGAACGATGCTGTTCGATGTGGCCACCGGCGTGGGCCGGATTCGCAGCTACAACCGGCCGGAACAGATTCTGTAAATCAAGAATTAAGAGAGCGAGGAAAGCGCCATGGATCAGGGTAAAAACGGCATTTTACTGGAATCGGGAACCAATGAAATTGAGATTATGCAGTTTACCATCGACGGGAATCTGTATGGCATCAACGTGGCCAAGGTGCGGGAGATCATGCTGGCGCAGGAAGTGCGTCCCATGCCCCATTCCCATATGGCCGTGGAGGGCATTTTCAAGCCCAGAGATCAGGTGATCACGGTGGTTGATCTGCCCAAATACCTCAACCAGCGGGAAGAGGAAAAGGGCGAGAAGGACTTATTCATCATCACCAACTTCAATAAGATGTTTATTGCTTTCCGGGTTCATACTGTTGTGGGGATCAGCCGGATTTCCTGGCAGGATATCCAGAAGCCTGACAAGACCGTGTCCGGGGGTCCTGACGGTGTGGCTACCGGTATTGCCCAGTGCGGTCAGCAGCTGGTGACCATTTTGGACTTTGAGCGCATTGTGGCGGAGATCGCTCCGGAGACCACCATTCAGATGAAAGAGGTGGAGGACATGGGCTACCGCAACCGCAGCGATAAGCCCATTTGGATTGCTGAGGATTCCATCCTCCTGTCCCGCATGATTCAGGAGGCGCTGAGCAAGGCTGGCTATGACAATCTGCGGGCGTTCTCCAACGGTGCCGAGCTGTGGGAGCAGGCGCAGAAAATCCGGGATTCCAAGGATTTGTTCAACCAGGTAGCGCTGGTAATCACCGATATTGAGATGCCTCAGATGGACGGCCACCGGCTGACCAAGCTGATGAAAGATGACGCCGTCTTGCAGCGGATTCCTTTGATTATCTTCTCCTCTCTGATCACACCGGAGATGTATATCAAGGGTAAGCAGTTGGGCGCTGACGAGCAGTTGAGTAAGCCGGAAATCGGCCATCTCATCGGCGTTATCGATCATCTGTTGGAAGTCAGCGGCAACGGCATCTAAGGAGGCGTTTCCTAAATGAGCAGCAAATACATTGTGCGGCAGCCCATCAAGGACTGCAACAAAAAGACCATTGGCTATGAGATTCGCTACCACGGCGAAAACCATGCGTTCAGCGACGGTGAACGCAGCGTTACCGTTACTGATTTCGCTGCGGCGGATACCATCTACAGCTTTTTGACACAAAATACCGACAAATTACTCCGTGGTACACTGAACTTTATGACATTTACCACCACGCTGCTGATGAAGAAAACACCCCGGCTCTTCGGAAAAGACGAGGTTGTCATTCAGATTGATGACAGTGTGATCATCCATCCCCTGGCTATGCACATCGTTCAGCAGTACGTCAAAGAGGGCTATCGGGTGGCCGTCAATGAATTCCAGTTTGCCCCCCGGTATCTGGCCCTGCTGGACACCATTGATTATATCAAGTTGAATCTGAAGACGACCTCTCAGATGACGCTGAAAAATATTGTCGATATTGCCCACAGCATGAATAAACAGTGCATTGCTACCGAAGTGGACAGCCAGGAACTGTATGAAAGAGCCATGAAGGTAGGTGTAGACGCTTTACAGGGTACCTATGTGGCTTCCCAGCTGACTACCAAGGCCCACAGCAGCGGATATCTGCAAAGCAATTTCTTCCGGCTGCTGATGGCCATCACGCAGAATGAACCCAATATGGAGGAAATCGAGCGAATCATTTCGGTGGACGCTACCCTGACCTATGGCATTCTCAAAATGGTCAATTCCTGCTATTTTGCCCTGCGTCACCGGGTCAATACCGTTCGGCAGGCCATTGTCATCATGGGCCTGAGCGAACTGCGCCAGTGGGCCTATCTGCTCAGCGCCAGCAACGCAGAGAACCAGCTGGAAGATGGCGCCGAGGACTTCTTGCGCCTGTCCTTTATGCGGGCCAGTTTTTGCAGCGCTTTGATGAACTATGCAAAAAACATGCCCATTTCCAAGCCGGATGCCTATATGATGGGTATGTTCTCCACACTGAATTACCTGATCGACGCGCCTATGGACGAGATTCTGGAGCAGGTACCCCTGCGGGATGAGGTCAAGGAAGCGCTGCTGAAGCGGACGGGCCGCTGTGGTATGCTCTATGATCTGGCCTTAAGCTATGAAGAAGCCGACTGGGGCCGGATTGATGATCTGGCGGAAGCACTGGGTATTCCCACGAATCTGCTGACCAGCGTCTATTTCAACTGCATGGAAGAAGTCAACCGGATTTGGAAGGAAATCACCAGCCCCGAGCCCAACCAGTTGCCGCCGGAGGAAACGACGGAAGCCAATGCTGAAAAGCAACCGGTGTAAGATGCAGCGCAAAACTACATAATTCTTTAATAAAACGGGAGCGCCGCATGCTGCGGCGCTCCCGTTCGGTGTTATAATGTTATAAGTTGTGACGCGGTACTTCCAGCACCTGTTTGCAAGCATAAATGACCTGAGCTGTTACCATAGAATCAAATTTGGCTTCCAAAAAACTCAGCATGGGACGATAGGACTGCTCCGGCAGAACCACATACTTAGCGGGGAGCCGGGACAGAGCCAGAGCCATAGAATCAGCCAGACAGCGGGGGCAGCAGCACAGATGGAACATGCGGGCGTAGTATTCCACCTTCTGACTTACCAGATATTCCATGACGTTGATCATCCGGGAACCATCGGGCAGGATTTGCCTGGTAGCTGCGGCTTCTGGGTCTGACGGAACAATCGATGCGACTGTGTCCGGTTCCGGTACGGACACGGAGACCGGTGTCGGTTCAGCGGCGGAAACCGCTGCGGGTGTCGGTTCCGGAATACGCTCTGCCACAGGCTCCGATACCGGCTGGGGGACCGATTCCGCCACGGGCTCAGGCACCTCCGTGGAAGCTGGCTCGGACATGGCTGACAAATCGGGCACAGATTCCGATACCGGCACAGACACTGTCTCTGTCGGGGCAATGGGAGCCTGCGGGGGCATGGCTTCCGGGGCGGAAGGAGCGGGTATATCCTCCTCCAAGGCGGCTTCCAGAGCTTGCTGAATGGTTGCTTCCAGGGCTTCGTTGTTGGTACGGGCCACTTCCAGAATAGGCGGCGACAGCCGCTGGGCACCACCGGTTGGGACTTCAGCGGCAGGCGCCGCCACTTTTACCGGGGGCTCCCCACTGGGAGCTTCGGCTGCCGGAACGTCTTCTGTGGGCGGTTCCGGGGCACTGCTGTTGGACAGCAGACTCAAAACGTGATCGGTCTTGCTGCTGCGGTTGCTTTTCTTTGTCGCCATTTAGTCTACCTCCTCAGTGGGCAGGGGGAAGACATCGCCGGCAATCTCCTCACACAGGGCTGCAAAGTCCAGGGCAGGCTTGGAGCGGGGGGCATAGTCGTTGATGCTCTGGCCGTGGGCCGGGGCCTCTGCCACGGAAACACTACTGCGAATTTTGCTGTTAAACACCCGGGTATTCAATTGCCGGGCAATTTCCTGGGCCAGCTCCAGCATTTCACGGCTGAGATTCAACCGGCCGTTGTAGCGGTTGAGGAGAATGCCCAGAACCTGGAGACGGGAGTTGTAATAGCTGCGCACACTCTCGATGGTCTCTTTGATCTGGGATACGCCCAGGAGGCTCAGGACCTCCGGCGCCATGGGGATAATCAGGCTGTCCGAGGCCACATAGGCGTTGACTGTGAGAATATTCAGGGCCGGAGGTGTGTCAATGAGAATATAGTCATAGTGATCGGCCACCTTGGACAGGGCAGCTTTGAGAAGAAATTCCCGGCCGGGCTTGTTAAACTCCAGTTCAGCGGCGGAAAGTAAAATGTTGGATGGCAGAACATCACAGACATCGGTGGAACGAATTACATCCGCCGGTTCGGCAACGCCGCGAAAGACATCATAGATGGTGGCACAGTGCTCAATGTCCAGACCCATACTGAAGCCGAGACTGCCCTGAGGGTCCAGGTCTACGCCCAGGACCCGGGCGCCCCGCTGGGACAGGCAGGACAGCAGAGCAGCGGCAGTAGTGGTTTTACCGACGCCGCCTTTCTGGTTGGTAATGGTGGTGATGGTGGCAGGCATCCTGGGTCGATTCCTCCTGTTTTTTGGGCCTGTAAAAGAAATCAGCGCAGACGGCTTATTTTTCTTTATATTTGGCCGATATAGTAGATGAAAAGAAACAGCAATACTGATAATCATAAATTATTTTATCGGGTATTGCAGTATTTGTCAATCGGACGTATCAAACCAAAGGGTTTTTAAGGAGTGAATTATTATGGCATCGATTACCAGTCTTATGAGCAGCAGTTCATCATCCAGCAGTATTTATGGCAACCGAACAAATAATATGATCACCGGTCTGGCCAGTGGCATGGATACCGAGGCCATGATTGAGGGTATGGTGCAGGGATACAAGCAGAAGATCCTGCAACTGCAGAAAAATAAGACCACGGTCCAATGGCAGCAGGAGTCGTATCAGAGCATTTCTGATAAGCTGGTAGAATTTAGCAGGAAGTACATATCCTATTCTTCTACCAGCAATTTGATGAGTTCTGCGTTCTTTAATAATTCTGTGGTTACCACTGCTAAGGGCGACTATGCCAATATGATTACGGCCACAGGCAAGAGCAGTAGCGAGATTGTGATTAACAGTGTTACAAAACTGGCAAAAGCTGCCCAGGCTTACAGTCCGATAACAGCCCCGGGTACCTCTGTCGATCAGGGAACCGGTGCGATCACCGTATCAGCTAATGAAAAATTGAATTTTTCCGATAAAGTCAACATCAGCAAGTTGGAAGGTTCTTTGACTCTGACCTATGGCGCTCAGAAAGTCACGATTTCTTTTGATGAGCAGGAGCTCCTCGGTGAGAATAGTGACGGAAGCGGCAATATTTCCGCAGACAAGCTGAAAGATGCCATTGTGAAAAAGCTGGGAGAAACCACGATTGGCAGTGTTGCTGCAAATGAACGGATTGATGTCAAAGTAGAGAATGGGCAGATCACGTTTGGAGAGGCCTATATCAGCGGCGCTACAGGTAAGCTGGCAGAGACGCTGAATTTGAAAGACCAGCTGGAGGCAGATGGGAAAGTCACATCCCTTGACGTAGCGGGCACTGCCGCCACGTCGCAGGTCAGCAAGGCAGAATATCTGTCGGATAAGACAATCAGCGTGACGGTGAATGGTACAACCAAGACCATCGCTCTGAAAGATGTGGTGAAGCCGAATGGTAGTTTTATTACCTCTGCGGATGAGTTCAAAACAAAGCTGAATGAACAGCTGGGAAAAGCGTTTGGCGATGGGACCGTTACGGCAGATGTTACACAAGATGGGAAACTTTCCTTTACCGTACAGAAGGGTTCCACTTTGTCGGTTCAGTCCAGTGTGGATGAGTTTATGGGTTTTGACGGCGGTATGACCAGCTACCTGGACACCAGCAAGTCACTAAAGGCATTGGGAACCCTTGAAGCTGATGGAACATTGAAACTGGCCGGCGCGACCCTGACGGGAACAGACAAGGGAGTGGACGAGAACGGCGAGAAAATTTATGAGTATACAATGACCATTAATGGAGAGACGATGACGTTTGATCAGAATGCTACCATAGACAAGATCATGAATGCCATCAACGCATCTGACGCCGGTATACAGGTTAGCTACTCGAAGTTGACCAATCAGTTCAATCTGGTGTCTGATGAAACCGGTAAAGCCAGCAAGATCGAAACAACCGCCGACGATTTGGGTGCGGCCCTGTTTGGTGTGCAGACAGTCACTGGAGATGACGCTGAATTTACGGCAACCATTAACGGCCAAACGACCACTTACACCCGTAGTTCCAATACGGTAGATTTGGATGGCCTGAAAGTTACACTGGAAGGTAAGTTTTCGGCAAAAGATAAAAATGGAAATGATACCTCCAATATTCAGGAAATTGATGGTACACAAGGTGTTACATTTAACAGCAAGACCGACTCGAGTAAAATCGTAGAGGCCATCAAGCAGATGGTTTCTGATTTTAATACCATTGCCACAGAGGTCAAGAAAGCCTATTCAGATATGCCGCTGCAGCAGTCTAATGGAGATAAATATGAGCCTTTGAGTGCTGAAGATGAAGCGGATATGACCGAAAATGAGATCAAAGCTTATGAAGAAAAAGCTAAGACTGGTATTCTCTTTATGGATCGTGACTTATCCAGCCTCTATTCGGCTCTGCGTGATGCTGTGGTCAACAATAGTAATGCAGCATATCTGCGTTCCATTGGCATTACTACAAGCTATGAAAATGGTTTGACCACGCTGTCGGTGGATGAAACCAAATTGACCGAAGCTTTGGAAAGCGATTTGGATGGTGTCCGTAATGCGTTTACCAGCAGTAAAGATACCGGTTCCAGCAGCGATGGTGTCATGGCAGCACTGCAGGATGTCATTGACCGCTATGCATCTACTACAGGCGCCACAAAGGGCATCCTGATTGAGAGAGCCGGTTCCAAGTACTCTCCTACTGCTTCTTTGAAAAATACGATGTTGAGCAAAATGCAGGATATCGAGGAGCAGATTAGCAGATGGCAGGAAAAAATGAACAATCAGGTGGATTACTATACCAGTAGATTCACTCAGCTGGAGGTCCTCATCAACCAGATGAATTCCCAGAGTTCTGCTCTGGCTGGCTTGACAGGCGGCTATTGATGTGCGGATGACGTCATAAGAAAGGAAAACCAACAGATGGATATAAGAGGTTATCAGCGGTATCGGGAGGACTCTCTCGATACTATGACCCAAGGAGAGCTGCTGCTGTTGCTCTATGATGAACTGGTCAAACGGCTGAAGTTGGCGGAAATGGAGCTGGAACGGCAGCAATATGATACCTTTGAACAGGCACTCCACCGGTCGGTGGCCATTATCCACTATTTGTCTGATACATTGGATCACAGCTATCCGATCAGCCAAAAGTTAGATCGCTTGTACGAATTTTTCTGCTATGAGCTTTGCCGTGTAGAAGCGGGACGCAACCAGATAGAGCTGGAGCGGGTGACTCACATGGTTGACGAGTTGCGTGACAGCTTCCGACAGGCCGATAAAAATACCACATCAGACAAGCAGATGGAGGCACAGCTTTGAACCAACAGACGATTACCGAGGCCCATGGCGCATGCCGTACAATGTATACGGCCTTGTCGGAACTGTTGGAACTGACCACCGACTTATCGGAGGCCATTCAACGGCAGGATCAGGTTTCGGTACAGCTGTTTCTAAGCATGCGCCAAGAGCCTTTGGAGCGGCTGCGGATTTGTGACGCCCACCTGCGGCGGCTGTGCAGCTCACTGCCACAGGCAGAGAGTGCACAGTTACGACAGGTCCTTAATGGTCAGAGTGGCGGAACAGCGACCACTCAGGGACTGGAACGGACCGTCCGGCAGAACCGGCAGCTGCTGGAGCAAATCACCCGAATGGATGAACGCATCAACCGGCGTATGGGCGGCAAGAAGTCTTTCTATGAGCAAAAGGCAGCCCAGTAACAGAAACAAGAGTCCCCTGCCGGGCGTGACCGCGGCAGGGGACTTCCCTGTTAGTTATGTTGGAGTAAACCGGCATCGGTTCAGAAGGCTTTCTTTCCACCCGGAGTAGTAATGCACCAAAGCGGCGCACCGTCGTTGCGGGATGATGATAATTCGTCTATAATAAGATCTGGCTCCCAAGCGGTGAGACTCCGTTGGCGACTGTTGGGATCAGATACCAATATGCGGCCGTCCAGAGTAACGCCCCGCAGAATGATAAAATGGCCGCCGGCTGTAAAGTGGCCGGGTCCCATCAGTGCTACGAAAATTTTGCCGGAGGCCAATGTGCTGAGAATCGAGTCGGCAGTGCGGTCCTCCCAGATGATTCCCTCCAGACCCCAAGCCTCGGCGGCGGCGGGAATCAGGTCATGGTACGAGCCGCTGCCGGGAGCGCAGTAGCCGTTTTCATAGGCCCACTGAGCCATCTGTGCCGGATTTACCACGGTGTCCGAAAGAGTGGAGACCACCATGGCCATGGCAGTGGGGCCGCAGCCATAGCCGCCCACATGATCGGGCCCATAAGGTGCGTCGGCCCAGGGCGCTTCGCTCTGGCAATAGTATACAAACTCGGCGCTGCCGCCTGTAAGCACTTCCAGACCGTCCCGTTCAGACAGCTCAGTGACAGCTGGATCTTCGATTGGGCGATTCTCATTCACAGCAGGGGCTTCGGCCAACTGGCTTTCCAGGGGTTCCTCTGGTTCTGCGGTCTCCTCGGCGGGGGGCGGTGTTTCTGTTTCTTCTGGCTTCCAGGCGGCCGATATCCGAACGACCAGTGCGTGACCGGCCTGAACTGCTTCGTCGACAATGGCGCTTCCGGTGTCTCCCACCCGATGGGCCGCGGCGATCACCGGAGCGGTGACACGCCGGTACAGGTCCGGCGCGGCAAAGCGGCAGACCGCCAGCTCTACACCGCCAATGCATACCGTCGCCAGACAGAGAATAGCGGCGATTTTCAGAACGGTTTTACGACGACCTTTCATGGGAACACCTCAAATTAAACTAGACATAGACCCGACACGGTCCGGAACAGGAGAAAAACCATGCCACAGATTCGATTGGACAGCGTCAGCAAATACTTCATGCAGGAGGGACGGAAAAACTTTGCCATCCGGCAGGTGGATCTGACCATAGAGCAGGGAGAATTTATCTTTGTCACCGGCAGCAGCGGTGCGGGGAAAAGCACCCTGCTGAAGCTGATTACCGGCGAACTCCGCCCGGATCAGGGCAAAGTCTATGTCAATAACATGGATGTGGTACGGCTTGCCCGTTGGGGGCTGCTCCGGCGGCGCAACTACTTTGGCTATGTGCCCCAATTGCCGCAGCTGATCCGCCGTCGCACCATCGGTCAGAACCTGGAACAGGTCATCATGGCTCACCGACGACGTCTGGATGGCACGGTGGAGGAGCGGGTACAAAAAGCCCTTGCCATGGTGGGCCTGCGGGATGTGATTGACCGGTATCCGGTGGAGCTGTCCCAGGGCCAGTGCCGACAGGTGGAACTGGCACGGGCCATCATCACCAGTCCGTCGGTTTTGGTGCTGGATGAGCTGACGGCCAATCTGGACGAGGATGCCATTTGGGATGCCTTTCACCTGCTGGAAGAGCTGAATCACCGGGGCACCACCGTGATCATGGCGACCCACGCCAAAATGTTTGTCAATATGATGCGTAAGCGGGTGATTACCCTGGTGGATGGCAGCATCTTCGGCGACGTGCCCAAGGGCCGCTACGGCGACGTGCTTTCCAATCGGGACGATGGAACCGCCGCACGCGGATAGGGAGGAAGGAACGCATGGGAAAGAATGTATGGAAAGCGCTGGGTACCGCAGGCGCGCTGCTGCTGTTGTTGACGAGCTGCGGAGAAACAGAGGAGGCCGCATCCCTGCCGAACAACTACGTATTCGGTCAGGAGATGCTGCCTGCCATGGGCGAGGATCAGGGCGTCGGTACGGAACAAGGCGTGTCCTGTGAGGTCACCACTGACAGCGAGACGGGAGAGACCATCTATGCCTATAGTGGCCTGACATCGGGTCAGGAGACTGCAGCGGCCTATCTGGAGGCGTTAGAGACGCAGTACGGCTGCTCCCCCATGGATGAGGAAGGCGTGCGTCAAGCCAATGCGGCTGTCACCGACGCGGAGGGCTCGATTCTGGTGGGCAAGGATATGGCCGACGGTTCCGGAATCCTGCGCCTGGATATCCAGTGGGCGGAAACCACATGTCAGCTGACAGCTTCCATTCTGGAGGGAATGCAGTTGCAAGACCCGGCAGAGCCGGAAAAGGAACCCATTGGTGTCACTGCGGCTGTGGCAGAACTGAAATCCATGACGCCGGAAGAACTGGGAGTTCCAGAGGGAGAGACGTATATGGTCTATGCCGATGACGGCTACATCATGGTCGACGATGAGGCGTGCTACCGTCTGAAGCTGTACCGCCGGACGGCAGTGGACACGCGGGAAATCGTGGGAATCTATCTGATGTCTCTGGACGGCAGTACTATCTACCGGCTCAACGGGGACAATCAGGCGGAGCCATTGAATCGGTCATAAGGGAAGCAGGGAGCGCCGCAATGCGGCGCTCCCTGTCTGGTAGTGGACGCCTTTCCAGGCGTCCACTTTTTGTATCAGTTTGCGCCAGCCGTAGAGGTATCTTCCTGCAGCTGGAACTGAGCGGCCAGGTCCTTAAGCAGTTGGGCCTGACTCGACAACTCTTCGCTGGCAGCAGCACTTTCCTGAGCCGTGGCGGAGTTGGTCTGCACCACGCTGGCAATCTGGTCGATGCCTTCCGTGATCTGGGCAATGGAGTTGGCTTCGTTCATGGCGTTCTCCACCACCTGCTCAATGTAGGTGACGGCGACGCTGGTCAGTTCCTTGCTCTCATCCAGAGTAGCGGTAACCTCCTCGCTGAGGCGGCTGCCTTCCTCCACGCTGACGGTGGAGTGCTCGATAAGCTCCTTGGTGTGTTTGGCGGCCTGATCGGACTTGGAGGCCAGATTGCGGACCTCGTCGGCCACCACGGCAAAGCCTTTGCCGGCATTACCGGCGCGAGCTGCCTCGACAGCGGCGTTGAGAGCCAGAATATTGGTCTGGAATGCAATGTTTTCGATGGTGGTGATGATCTGACCAATTTCCTGATGGCCTTCCAAAATGGTGGCCATGGCGTCGCGGAGCTCGTGCATTTTCTCGTTGCTCAGCGTTACCTGGGTACCGGCGGCGTTGGCCTTTTCCTTGGCGGTCTGGGCGGCGGCGGTGTTGTTCTGAACACCGGTATTGATATCCGCCACCGTAGCCGACAGCTCCTGTACGGCACTGGCCTGCTCAGTGGCGCCCTGGGCCAGGGCCTGGGCACCGGAAGAGACCTGCTCGGCGCCGGCGGAAACCTGGGAGGCCGCCGTATCCATCTGGCGCAGGGTGTTGTTCAGGTTATACTTGATATTCCGCAGGGAGGTGAGAATCTGGGACATATCGCCCTGGTATAACTTGTAATTCCGGGAGGAAACGCGGAAATTACCGTTTGCCATCTCACCCAGCAGATAGTCAATATCGTGGATTAGACCGGTCAGCGTCGATACAATACCGGAGGTGGCGGTGGCCAAAATACCGATTTCATCATCCCGCTGCATCTGCGGCGCGGGGGTGGTGAGATCGCCCTGGCTCAACTGCTCCAGACGGCGTGCACAGATCTGAATGGGCTGACTGATGTTCCGGGACATACGAATGGTAATCAGGGAACCAATGATCAATACGGCAATGAGCATACCGAAAATCAAGAAGATGCTCTGGTAGGTAGAACTCATAAAGTCGGCCGTATGGGCGTTGATGGCGATGCTCCAGCCGTCGGTACCGGGGATCGGCGCATAGCCCACAGTTTTTTTCACACCGTCAAGGGTGTAGGTGCCCTGGCCGGTTTCACCATTGCGCATTTTGGCGTGAATGGCTGCCAAGTCCGCGTAGTCGCTGTTGGTTTTGGCCTCTTCTTCAATGTTCTCCGTGGCCACCAGGGAGATGTCCGGGTCGGCAATGGTGGTGCCGTCAGAGGAAATGATGTATGCCATGCTGTTTTCGCTGATCTGGATGGAATTTACAATATCATTGAGGAAGGTTTCCGGCGGTACCAAATAGACTACACGAGAAACAACGGAATTGGCTTCTCCATCGCGCCATACAGGAGCTGCAACCATGATCGACAACTCACCAGTGGTTTTGCTGATGGTAGGAGTAGAAATCCAGATGTTGCCTTCCAGGGCTTTCTGAAAGTATTCCCGGTCGGCGTAGTTATTGCCGTCAAAAAGACTGTTGCCGGTGGTATCCAGCAAATTGCCGCAGACCATGCCGTAGTTATCAACCCACTGTTGTACGATTTCCTGCTTTTGTGCGATGGGCGTATTGTCACTGAGCTGAGGCACCATACCCAGGGACGCAACGGCATTTTTATAGGCCATCAGCTCATAGGAAACGCGTTCTGCGGCTAAAGACGCGGTAGTTTCCAGGTTTTGTTGTAAAAGATTCTGGCTGCTGTTGTAATTGGTGAAGATGCCGATACCGCCGCACAGAAGTGCGGCGACACCAATCATCGACAACACTCGAATGGCGATTTTTCGCTGAATGCTTTTCATGGATGTACCTCCCAAAGCGTATACTAGAACAATAGTGCGAAACTATATACTCTATATTATTTTATCGGCAAAAAACATAAAAAAATAATATGATGGTAAAAAAATTCCCAAAAACAAAAGCGCCCATTCAGTGGACGCTTTTGCTGGGAGGGAACAGACTCCATGGAGCGGGAGGAAGCGCCATTCAGCTTCTGGGCCCAGAGGACGGCGCCAGTCAGTCCGTTCAGAGTTGCGCAAGTTGGCCACCCTCATCGTCAGGACTGGACCAGCCGGATGGGATGCTTCATGGTATAACTCCTTATATCGCGGTACAAAATCTAAAAAATACAGGATAAAACCAGCGCAATCTGGTAATATCCGAACAGTTGTATACTGTACCATACGATTCATACCCAGTCAATGAAAAAGAGTATACAAAGGAGGCGGCCTCCGGCGAAGAGGCCGCCTCCCGTTTGTCAGTCTCCGTGGGGCTTGTGGTGGTAAACCTTCAGATTGGGCCCGCTGGTGCCGCTGATGATGGGCCGGGCCGGGGTTTTGCCATGCTTGGCCTTACCCTGAATCTCCGGTACCGGCGGTTCGTCATTGCGGGGCCGCGTCTCGGTCCAGTCGGGCCGTGCCATTCCCTGTTTGGCCATGGGATCGCCTCCTTCCATCCTACCCGGCCATGGGCCGGTTTTTCCTAGTATGGCCGGTTTCGGATGGGACATACTCATGGCGGAGACCGTCAGGCGTCGGCGTGAATCTGGTTCAGCAGCTGGCCGATGGGACCGGTCAAAACCAGGTCGGCCCGGTCATCACAGGGCGTAGGCGTTTTGTTGATGAGAACCAGATGGCGGCCGGAAAAATAGTCGATAAGCCCGGCAGCCGGATAAACGGCCAGAGAGGTACCGCCGATGATCAGCAGGTCGGCGCTGAGAATGTCGTGGATCGCGCCTTCGATTACGCGGTTGTCCAGTCCTTCTTCATAAAGGACCACGTCAGGCTTGACGATGCCGCCGCAGGTACAGGTGGGGACGCCGGTGCTGTCGCGGATCAATTCCACCGGATAGGCGGCTTTGCATCGCATACAGTGGTTGCGGTGGACGGAGCCGTGGAGCTCCCAGACCCGTTGGGACCCGGCCATCTGATGAAGACCGTCGATGTTCTGAGTTACCACGGACCGCAGCTTGCCCGCCGCTTCCAGTTCCGCCAGTTTCCGGTGGGCGGCATTGGGCCGGGCCGCAAGACACAGCATTTTGTCCCGGTAAAACCGGTAAAATTCCTCGGGGTTCCGGTCGAAAAAGCTGCGGCTCAGAATGGTCTCCGGCGGCCAGCGGTACTTCTGGTTGTACAGACCGTCCACACTGCGAAAATCGGGGATTCCCGATTCTGTGGACACTCCGGCGCCGCCGAAAAAAACGGTGCAGCGGCTCTCGTCAATCCAGCGCTGCAAGGTCTGTAAGGACTCGTTCATATCCATACGCTCCTCTCCCTTTTTTGCCAGTGTACCACGAATCGGTCGGGGATACAAGCGGATGCCTTGCACCAGCATTCCACGAGGCGCATAGGATATGGGGAGCACAGGCGCAATTTTATGAAAACAGGGAGAGAATTTTATCATGGGAATGCCCGTAATCACCCCCAGCAACACCACTCGCACGCAGGCCGTCACCGATATCATTGAATCGGTAGCCCTGCAGGAGACCGCCCTTTCCCACATCCTCAATGCCGAGGGTGAGAAAATCCAGAAGGTTGTGGCCATGTCCGATGTGACCCCCGAGGTTCTGATGGCCGTCAACAAGTCGGTAGAGTCCATGGTGGGGGCCGTGTCCCGTCTGGAGATGATTCTCCAGTCCAAGCTGGCCGTGTTCGACGGCTGTCTGTGCGACGGCGATCAGCCTTCGGTCTGAGTGTAGTTCCACGGGAGGATGCTGCGGCAAGCGGCATCCTCCTTTCGCTGCCCTGGGGACACGGTGGTGCATTCGACGCATACACTGTACTGTGGAGCCAGTGGGCTGCACGATTTCTTTCCGAGGAGGAATCCCAGCATGGCAATCAATTTTGGCCCTGCCAATGGATATAACGTCTTTGTATTCGGCAATATGAACCTCAGCAACACCGATGCCGAAGGCCGGGTGGCCGTCGGCGGTACGCCACCCTGAGCAACTACGGTATCGGCGCGGGCATTACGCCCCTGCCGCCGGCCAACACCGACCCATCCTTTGTGGTGGGCGGCAACTTGAACGTCTCCGGCGGCTCCAATGCCAGCGGCAATACGGTCATCAGCCCCACCAGCACAGTCCTGAACTACACCATGGGCAATCCAAACGGTTCCCTGGTGGTGGGCCAACCTATTGACTTCAGCGACACAGAACGCTATCTCAAATGTGTGTCCGTGTTCTGGAATACACTGCCCGCCAACGGCGTCGGCGGGGTGGTCTTTGGCCAGTTGAATCTGACCGGTACCAGCGAAATCCTCAATATCTTCCAGTTCGACAGCACCAACGTGTATGGAACCGGTCTGGCGTTGAATCAGCTCAACGGCATCAACATCATTGCACCCGTCAGCTCCACCATCCTCATCAACGTCACCGGCCCCAATATCCAGTACGGCAGCTATCAGATTTTCCGCAACGGTACGGCGGCTACCCGGGAAAATGCCCGGCGCATTCTATGGAATTTCCCCGGGGCACTGACCTGGTCCAACAGCACCACGGCCATCTATGGCTCCGTGCTGGCGCCGTTCGCGGCGGCCAGCACTACCTTCAGCCAGATCAACGGCAACATTATGCTGGCATCGTTTTCCGGCAACGCCGAAAGCCACAATGAGCTGTTTATCGGAGAGCTGCCCGACCCCGTGGACTGCGCGCTGACTACCAGCACCACCACCGGCAGCACCAGCAGCACGACATCAAGCACCAGCAGTACCACGTCGAGCACCAGCAGTACGGTCTGGACTGTTCGGGCTTCGTAGACTGGACATTCTACAATGTCAGCAACGGTGCGTATGTGATGGGCCATGGCGGCGGCGCACAGTCGCAGCACACATATTGTACATCGATCTCCTGGGACGAGGCCCAGCCCGGTGACCTGGTATTTTACCCGGATGACAGCCATGTGGGTATTGTAGGCGGCTGGGATGCAGACGGTAATCTGTTGATCGTCCATTGTACACCCAGCGGCGGCGTGGTCATTACCGGCCAGGAGTATTTTGCAGCCGTTGGCAGACCGGGCTTTTACGGAGGGAAATAAAGACGCTGCCGCCATGATTAACACTGCAAATGCAGAAGCGGTGAGTAGGAATCCCAGCTTTAATAGGATGAAAAACTAGGGCAGCGAGGAACCGCTGCCCTAGTTTGTATCATATTATGCAGGGGAAGTATGGAAACTAACGGTAAAAGAAGCAAGTTGTTTTGGAAGCAGAAAGGACTAATCCTAAATCATTTGAGTGAATTTGGTTGGCTTTTCACTTCAAATAACAGAAGTCGGATGTACCATTATGAATTCGCCAAGGGATCACCACAACCGGCTGTACTAGAGAAAATCTCTGATGTGCTGGATGTATCTACCGAAATATTGAAAGTACCGGATATGAAAAACATCATCAGCATAATGCACATTTTATTTGCCGTGGAGAACGAGCCAAAAGCAAAAATTTGCAATGACGTTGGATGTGTTACGTTACCAAGAATAATTGGGGGATGCTAAAGAGATAGTTGCCCAATGTGAAGCCTTTAACCGTTCTTCTTCGATGTTGGAATTCTCTGTAATATCTATATCCATTTCTTTCATTTCACTTATCAAATCGGTAACATTGTCTGGGATGGATTCTCGAAAAATTCCAATCCCAATGTTAGGAAACGCAAACGAATACCCATTTTCATTATCAATAATGTCACCATAATTGTGTTCTTTCAAAACATGATATAGTTCGTCTGCACCGACTTGAAATGCCTGAACTCCATAAATAAGCGGCTGAATATCACCGTTATAACCCGCTAAAAATTCAATAAATTCGAGTTTATCTTCTCCTGAAAAGTCAAGGCGGAGTTCACTTTTGAAATAGTAATATGAATTTCCAACTATTTCAGGCTGTCCTAGCTTTGCTTCCACCGCTTCTCTCGTGTTTCCTAATAAGATATACTGATTGTCCCATTGAATTCCTTTTAACGGCAGTATTGTAAAAAGCATTTGAATTCTCCTTTTCTAAAAATACTGCCAATCAATATTATTTTACCCCCAATTATTATTGGCAGCAGATTTACTATATTATATAGCATAAATACGTGTATGTAAAAAGTAAATTTGCAAAATTTTGGAGTAACTTATTTAACAGAACCCAATTCAATATACTCTTTTGCAACAGCATAAGAAATCATTTCGTCGATTGCATCATCATATTTTGTCCCAAATAACTTTCGAATATCATTAATTCCCATTTGCATGGCTTCTGCAAATTTGCCTTCTTTAACAAGTTTTTCTTCCTTTGCACGAAATTCTTTAGCAGATGTACTACTTCCGTAACTGGATGTTTTTTTATGATCCTCTGTTAACATACGAATACATGGTCCAGAATAAGTAGTAAGCCCATTCACAGCATCGGACGGAATGTGGTGACGTTGTCCTTCATAAGAACTCATGGATCCGTATGCTCCTCCAGCAAAGTTGTACCGATATGTAGACATGGGACCCAAGTCGTATTTGGGTCCATCAATTGCATATCCAGAATAAGTAATATTTTCCTTTATAGTAGCAGATTTGTTCTTTAACCATGTGTAAGTGCGTACACCTACTGGAATATTAACGTCATTAATAGCGTGAGAATCAATGTACTTGTTATTATAGTCAGTTAATCTTAAATCAAGATGTAACGTAGTCAGTGCATCTACACCAATATTTGTTACAGAAACTACAAACCCCTTTTTACCCGGTGTTAATGAAACCTCAATAAAATTAGGAATATGAATATCATTTGGCTGAACAAGCCCAGCACCAGGAGAATCAAGGGAGATTGTAGTTGTGCACGTGGCGTCTTCATCAAGTTCTCCAATAAGCGCTGATGGGTCTTCCAAGTCAACATAAATGTCGGGATCATCGGGCAGTTGATGAGATGCAAATGCTTGCTCAGGCTCACCAAATATAGAGGTAGACTCTGTAGCGAATGCCGAAATGGAAATAGTGCAGATTATCGCCAACACGAGAATAAAAGATAAGAATTTTTTCATATTAAGGCAATACCGCACAGAAAAGTAGGCGCGATACTGCCAGAAGTGATATAATAAGACCATGGATAAACAGATGACAATGTCTGCGCTTAGTGATGAGTTGGCGCAGGTACGGA
>NZ_JBQKJT010000006.1:0-217661 GCF_052117125.1 Candidatus Avoscillospira sp. LCP25S3_F1
TTGGTTGTGGAAGGAGAAGCTTGCTCCATTTACCCTTATCCTTCTTTGGCCTCTATACGCCAGAGACCCGGCTTATGCTTGACGCATATGCCGGGTTTCTCGACAGACTGACACCGGCATCCATCAAACGATGGATGCCGGTGTTATGTTTTGCTCGCGGTGTCAGACCACCAGTTCCACGCGGCTGCCGCCGGTGCGGTCCTTGGTGACAACGATCTGTTTGTCGATACGCTCTTTCAATTCGGCCACATGGGAGATGATGCCCACCAACCGGTCTCCCTCGGTCAACGCCGTCAGCGCCCGAATGGCCTGACGGAGGGATTCCTCGTCCAGGGAGCCGAAGCCCTCGTCCACAAACATGGTGTCCAGCCGGATACCGCCCGCCGACGACTGAATCACGTCGGACAGTCCCAGGGCCAGAGACAGAGACGCCTTGAAGGATTCGCCGCCGGACAGAGATCGGACACTGCGGCGGGAGCCATTGTAATGGTCCACCACATCCAATTCCAATCCGCTGCGGCTGCGGTTGTTATCGGCTTCCCGGCGGCGCAGCAGTTCGTATTGATTGTCGGTCATGACCAGCAGACGCAGATTGGCCCGTCGGAGAATCTCGTCGAAAAAGGTCATCTGGACGTAGGTTTCCAATGCGATTTTCTCCCGGCCCGCCAGGGTGCCGTTGACCGTGTCGGACAGGGCCGCCATCCAGCGATACCGTCCCTCCAGGTCCGACAGGTCTGCCGCCTTGTCCCGGATGTGGTCCAGGGCCCGCCGGTTGGTGTCCCGCCGGGTGTGGACAGCCTGCTGTTCCGCCGCCACCGCCTGGCGGGACTGGGTCAGCTGCCGTCTGCGTTCCTGTTCCGCTGCTGCGTCGATGGCCGGGACCTTGTCCAGCAGAGCCGACAGCTCTTCCACCGCCGCGTCGGCGGCGGCCAACGCGCTGCGGCTTTCGTTCCAGGCCGTCTCCGCCGCCTGATGCCGTTGGGTCAAGCCGTCCAACTCCGCCCGGACCTGCTCCCAGGCGGCCCGGGCCGCCGCGCCGTCCTCGTATGGAAGCTGGCCGCGCAGTTGCTCCGCCTGCCGCGCCACCTCGTCCCGGCGGCTCTCCAACGCCGCCGCCATCTCCCGGCCCTGCGCCAGCGCTCGTTCCAGGTCTTGCAAGGCCCCTTCCCCGTCGGGAATGGCCTGGGACAGCGCCGCCTGCCGCCGCAGCTGAGCCGCGACGGTTTCCAGAGCCGTCTCCGTCTCCTGCCGCGCCGCCGTCACGGCGGCCCGTTCCGTCTCCAAACCCGTCTGCATTTGGTCCGGCAGACAGTCTCCCAGCAGCTCCCCGGCCTGCTGCTCCAGACGCCGGGCCAGCTGGTCCCGGCGACCGGTCAGGGCGCTTTGGTCCATGCGGACCGTCTCCGCCTCCCGTCGCAAGGTCTCCTGCCGGTCCCCCATCTGGTTCAGCGCTCCTTCCAGACGCCGGATTTCCTGGGCCAGCCGCTGCCGTTCCTGCCGCCGGGCTTCCAGGTCCGCCTGGGCCGTTTCCAGGTCGGCCAGTGCCGCCGCATTCTCCCGGCGGCTTTGCGTCAGCTGGTCCCCGGCCCGGTCCAGGGCCGGAGTCTCCACATGGGATGCCATGGCCGTCAACAGCTGCCGCTGCCGCTCCTCCAGGGCCGTGGCCGCCCGGCCTGCCGCCAGACTGCGGTCGTTGGCTTGGCGAGTCGCCGTCTCTGCCGCTGTCCGGGCCTGCCGCAGCTCCTCCTCCGTGGGGACCGTCTCCAGCCGTACCGCCGGGGACGGATGGTGAATGGAACCGCAGACAGGGCAGGGCGCTCCCTCCGTCAGCGTCTGGGCCAGAATCCCCGCCTGACCGTCGAGAAACGACCGCTGTTGCCGCTGGTAGTCCCCTTCCGCCGTCTCCGCCGCCGTCCGGGCCTGCCGGTAGGTCTCCTGCAATTCCGCCACGGTCTCAGCCTCCCGGACGCACCGGTCCAGCAGGGCCGTCAAGTCCGCCAGCGCCGCCTGTTGTTCCCGCAACCGGTCCCGCCGGTGGCGCAGCGTTTCCTGTTCCGCTTCCAGCCCCTCCCCGGCGGCATAGGCCGTCCGGGCATCGGTCAACGCCTGTTCCAGGGTCCGGCGCTCCTCCGTCAGCTGGGTTTGCCGCGTCTCTTGGTCCGCAATCGTCTCCCGGTTCTTCTGTAGCTGCCGGTCGTAGGTTCTCTGCTGTTCCAGGTCCCGGAACAGCCCGTCCAACGCCGTCAACCGGCGGTCCAGCCGGTCCTGCTCCCCCAGAAGCCGCTGCTGCTCTGCCGCCGCGGCCATCAGTGTCTGGGCCTCCTGCCGCCACGCTTCCAGCTGTGCGGCCTGTTCCTGCCGCCGGGTCTGCCGCTGGGCCTGTTCCGCCGTCAGCGCTTCCAATTCCGCCGCCAGACGGCGGCACGTCTCTTCCTGGCTCTCCAACGTCTCATACCGGGGCAGCTCGGCTTCCAGTGCCGTCAGCCGCTCCTGCAATGCCGTCCGGCGGGGCGTCTCCGCTTCCCGCTCCGTCAGGGCGGTCCGGGCCGCCTCCACCCGCTGCTGCTGCTCCGTCTGCCGGACCCTGGCTGCTTCCAGGTTTGCCCTGGTCTTGGCCGCTTCCTCGGCCTGGGCCAGCCGGCCGGCGGCCTCCCCTATGGCGCCGTCCAGCTGCTCCAACTCCGCCACGCACCGGTCTTCCGCCGCTTGATCGGCTTCCAGCAGCGTCTCTATGAGGGCCATGGTCTCCTCCAACGGCAGCGCCCCCTGGACCGCCTGTTCCAGCCGGGGGCCCAGCGGGTCCTCTTCCCGGTACAGGACGCCGCCGATGTACTGCTGCACGCTGGCCCGGGCGGCGGCACAGGCTCTTTGCAGCCCCATGGCCTCGCTTTTCAGCTTCTCCTGGAAGACCATAAAATACCGGGTCTCAAAAATCTCCCGGAAAATGTCCTGGCGACTCTTGGTATCGGCCAGCAGCAATTTGAGGAAATCCCCCTGGGCAATCATGGCAATTTGGGTAAACTGGCTCCGGTCCAGCCCCAGAATGGAGACGATTTCGGCGGTAACCTCCCGACTGCGGGTGACAATGCGGCCGTCGGGCAGATGGAGCTCCGCGTCGGCCCGCTGTAAGGTGGTGCCGCCGCTACGACGTCGGGCGGGACGTTCATATTCGGGATTGCGCCGGACCGTGTACGTCCGGCCCTGGTAGGAAAAGACCAGCTCCACCAGGGTCGGCGTCTCCGGCAGAGCGTACTTGGAGCGGAACATGGACGGGTCTCGGTTGTCGCCGCTGGCCTCGCCGTAGAGGGCGTAGGTGATGGCATCAAAAATGGTGGTCTTTCCCGCGCCGGTGTCGCCGGTGATAAGGTACAGCCCCCGGACCCCCAGCCGTTCCAACTCCAAAACCACCGTACCGGCGTAGGGGCCAAAGGCCGACAGGGTCAATTTCAGCGGTCTCATACGTCTCCCTCCCAGATGCGTTCCATCAGCTGCCGGGCAAACTGTCTCTGTTCCCGGCCCATGGGCTGCCCGTTCTGCTTTTCGTAAAATTCCTCCAGCAGCTCCATGGGGGAGCTGCGCCGGAGGTCGCCGCCTTCGTCGCCCACACCGGCGGCACGGGTCCGCTGGTTGTCATACTCCAGCTTCATCAGGTACAGGTAAATCAGCCGCAGCTTTCCCAACGCGTCGGGTACGTCCTCCTCATCGGTGAGGGTGATATGGACATAGGCGTCCCGATACCCGGTCCCCTCGTAAAAATCCCGCCGGGTCACGTCCTCATAGGTCCCCCGCAGCTCCACCAGGTCCCGCAGGGGCGTCAGGGGGACGGTGCGGACCGTTACCGTCCCCTTTTCCCCCAGCTCCACCACGGTGACGGATTTTTTATGATGGACCTCGGAAAAGGAATATTTCAACGGCGTGCCGCAGTAGCGCACCGTCTCCCGGCCCACGGTCTGCGGCCCGTGGAGATGGCCCAACGCCACATAGTCGAACCCGTCGAAAACCGACGCGTCCACATTGTCGGCTCCGCCCACGGACACCTCTTCCGATTCGCACCGAGCCGCGCCGGTGACAAACTGGTGGGTCACCAGCACATTCCGTGCGGCTGGGTCCACGTCCATAGCCTCCACGGCGGCGGCCACGGCATCGGTGTACGTCTCGATCTCCCGCTCCGGGAAGCACCGCCGGACGTGGACCGGCTTCACGAAGGGCAGCAGATACAGATTAACCGGCCCATGTTCATCGGTGAGGGTCCACCTGGCCACAGTCCCGTCGTACACCGGGGCCAGATGGACGCCGCTTTGCTCCATGAGCCGCCCGCCAAAGGCCATGCGTTCGGCGGAATCGTGGTTGCCGCTGATGACATAGACCTGCAATTCCCGCCGGGACAGGTCCACCAGGAACCGGTCCAGCAGAGCCACGGCCTCGGCGGTAGGCACCGGCTTGTCGTAGACGTCTCCGGCGATCAGAACGGCATCGGGCCGTTCGGCGTCGATGATCTGCAAAATCTGGCCCAGACTATGCCGCTGGTCGTCGATCATGGAAAATTCATTGACCCGCTTTCCCAGATGCAGGTCGGAGAGATGAATCAGTTTCATAGAAATCGTTCCATTTCATACAGGATAGTAACCGCCGCCATGCAGGCGGACGCGGTGGGACCGGCAAGCGCAAACGGAGGAGCCGTCCGGGGACGGCTCCTCCGTTTTACTGCATCACAGGGTACCCAGATGGGCCGTCACACCGTTGACCCGTCCCGGAAACACCCGGGTTCCCAGGCCCACGCCGGTGCGCAGCCACGTCCCCGCCGGTCTGGGACCGAAGCCGGCAGCGAAGCGGCGCAGCAGCGCCGCGCCGGTGGGGGTACACAGTTCCCGCTCCACGGGACCGGCCACCGTGGGAATCCCCTCCAGCAGAAACGCCGTGGCAGGGGCCGGCACCGGCAGGACTCCATGGGCGCAGCGGACCGTACCGCCGCCCACCGCCACCGGCGAAGCCGTCACCTGCTCCACGTCCAATTCCTCCAGCAGCAGGCAGCAGCCCGCCACATCGGCCACGGCGTCCAACGTCCCCACCTCATGGAAGTGAATCTGCTCCACGGTGCAGCCATGGGCCTTGCTCTCGGCGTCGGCCAGCAGGGCGTAAACGGCCCGGGCGTTGTCCCGCACCGGGACGGGCAACTTTAGACCGTCGAGGATGCGGTAGATATCGGCCACCGTATGATGGTGCGGATGGTGGTGGCCGTCGGGATGTCCGTGGCCGTCGGAATGCCCGTGGCCGTCGGAATGCCCGTGGCCCTCTTCCGTTCCATAGATCGTGACCACGGCGCGCAGCCCCTGGGCCTGTTCTTCCACGCTGTAACCAATGCCCGGCAGTCCCAGGCCGTTGAGCCGGGCCAACGCGTCCTCCCGGTGGGGATGGAGGGCCAGCAGCGCCCCCAGCAGCATGTCTCCGGCCAGCCCCATGGGGCAATCCAAATATAAGATCATGTGTTGCCTCCCAAATGGTTGATGCGGCTGGCCAGGAATCCGGCACCGAAGCCGTTATCGATGTTGACCACGCTGACGCCGCTGGCGCAGGAATTGAGCATACTCAGCAGCGCCGCCACGCCGCCAAACGCGGCGCCATAGCCCACGGAGGTGGGCACGCCGATGACCGGACAGGACACCAGCCCGCCGATGACGCTGGTCAGCGCCCCCTCCATCCCGGCCACGGAGACCACCACCCGGGCGGCCATCAATTCCTCCGCGTGGGCCAGCAGCCGGTGGATGCCGGCCACGCCCACATCGTAGAGCCGGGTGACCCGGTTGCCGAGAAACTCCGCCGTGACGGCGGCTTCCTCTGCCACATTCATATCGCTGGTTCCGGCGCTGGCCACCACCACGGTGCCCAGGCCGTCGGGCTCCGGCAGAGGCCCGACGATGCCCAGCCGGCCCATGGGCCGGTAGTCCAGCCCATGAACTTGCCCCACCTGGGCGGCGGCCTCCGGAGACAGACGGGTGATGAGCACCGACCGCTGCCCGGCCTGCATCATGGCGGACACGATGCCGGTGATCTGCTCCGGCGTTTTGCCCTCACCGTAGATCACCTCGGCCGTCCCCTGGCGCAAGGCCCGGTGGTGGTCGATTTTGGCGTAGCCCAGCTCCTCAAAGGGTGCCAGCTTCCACCGGGCCGCCGCCTCGTCCACCGTCAGTTTGCCGTCGGCCACCGCCTGTAACAGCGTTTTCCAAACCGTTTGTTCCATGGAGTTCCTTTCCCTGTTCCCGCCGTCTGCGGGACAGTGCGCACTCTGTTATTTTTTGTGGTTCTGCTGCATCTCAAAGTGGATGAGGAACGACAGCAGGGCCCGCAGGAGAATCACCGCGCCCAGAACCAGCAGTTCACTCATCTCCCGCACCAGTACGGTCTTGAGAATCTCCGCCGCCATTTTGAATTCCAAACTGGTGGCCAGACCGTTGGCAAAGGCGAATTTCACATCCACCTCTTCCCGGGTGATCAACCCCCGGATGTATCGGATAAACGCCCCCACCGCCGACACCAGCACCACAAAAATGCCCATCAGCTCCAGAATCCCGATGATCCACGGCAGCACCTGCGCAATGAGTTCTTCCAGCATATGTCCCGTCCTTTCCTGTGGTCCACTCAGCGGTCCGGCGGCAGCACCGTCGACAGCACCACCTGGGTTTGTGTGGTGCCGAAGCGCTGCAATTTAGCCACCAAACCGTCCAGCTGTTCCATGTCCGCACAGCTGACTTGCAGCAGCATGGAATGGGGGCCCGTCACATGGTAGCAGGCCAAAATCTGCGGAATCCCAGCAGCAAAGGCCGAAAATTCCTTCTGCTGCTCCGGCGGCAGCACCAGATGGATAAACGCCTGGATCTCCCGGCCCAGGGCCTTGGGCGAAACGACGGCCCGATATCCCTGGATAATGCCCCGCTGCTCCATCCGTTCCATCCGGGCCGCCACGGCGGGCGGCGACAGGAAGACCTGCTCCGCCAGCTTTTTCAGGGGCATTCTGGCATTTTCCCGCAGAAGCTCCAATAGCTTTTGATCGATTTGGTCCATACGGTGTGACCTCCGTGCTTTTGTATTTTAATATTGTATCGTAGATGGGACGGAGAATCAAGGCCCGCCGCCGGTCCGCGCCGCTTTTCTATCGAAAGTTTTCCCCCGGGAAAACTTTTCATCCTTCAGCCCGGCAGGCGCTTTTTTTCGTTTCCGTCGGAAAACGCCGTCAGGTCTTTACGGCAGCGGCATCCGCGTGTATGCTGGGGACAAACACCGAACACACCCACGAGAAAGAGGGCACCGTTTTATGAACACCAGAATGGAATCCGACTCCATCGGCACGCTGGAAGTACCGGCCGACGCCTATTACGGCGTCCAGTCCCTGCGGGCCAAGCAGAATTTCCCCATCACCGGCCATCCCATGCACAGACTGCTCATCGTCAGTCTGGCCCAGATCAAAAAGGCCGCCGCCGCCGCCAACCGCCACGCCGGCACCCTGGACGAAGAGAAAGCCCAGGCCATCATCACCGCCTGTGATGAGATCATCGACGGCAAGCTCCACGACCAGTTTATTGTGGACGCCATCCAGGGTGGCGCAGGCACTTCGGCCAATATGAACGCCAACGAGGTCATTGCCAACCGGGCCATTGAATTGCTGGGCGGCGTCAAGGGCGATTACAGCATCGTCCATCCCAACGACCATGTGAACATGGCCCAATCCACCAATGACGTCTACCCCACCGCCGGTAAACTGGCGGCCCTGGCCCTGCTGCCCCAGGTGTCCACCCAGCTGAACCGGCTGTATGAAGCGTTGGAGAGTAAGGCCGTGGAATTTGATGATATCGTTAAAATGGGCCGCACCCAGCTACAGGACGCCGTGCCCATCCGTCTGGGCCAGTCGTTCCACGCCTATGCCAGCGCCATTTCCCGGGACACCCGGCGGCTCCATCAGGCGGCGGCGGATCTGTGCGTGGTCAACATGGGCGCGACGGCCATTGGCACAGCCATCAACGTGTCGCCGGACTATCTGAGCCGCATTGTGCCGGAGCTGCGGGAGGTGACCAAATACCCCCTGCTCCAGGCCACGGACCTCATCGACGGCACCCAAAACCTGGACTGCTTTGTCCATGTGTCCGGCATCATCAAGACCTGTGCCGTGACGCTGTCCAAGATGTCCAACGATCTGCGGCTTTTATCCAGCGGTCCCCGGACGGGTCTTTCGGAGATCAATCTCCCGGCCAAACAAAACGGCTCGTCCATCATGCCCGGCAAGGTCAACCCGGTCATTCCCGAGGTCATGAGCCAGGTGGCTTTCAACATCATCGGCAACGACACCTGCATCACCATGGCCGCTGAGGCGGGCCAGCTGGAATTGAACGCCTTTGAACCGGTGCTGTTCTACAAGCTGTTTGAATCCCTGGAGACCCTGGCCGGCGGCATACAAACCCTGGTGGACAACTGCATTCTGGGCATTACCGCCAACCGGGAGCACTGTCTGGCCCTGGTAGAGCACAGCGTGGGCATGGTGACGGCCCTGTGCCCCTATATCGGCTACAAGCGGGCGGCGGAGCTGGCCAAGGAATCGCTGAAAACCGGCGTGCCCATCCGCAAGCTGGTGGTCCAGCAGGGCATTGTCTCTGCCGACCAGGTGGATGAGATTCTCAATCCCCTCAAGCTGACCTTTACGGAAAAGGAACGGGCGGAGCTGGACGCCGCCGCCAAAGCCCTTTGATGCCCTGTCACCGACAACGGCCCGGAACGCCATCCGACGTCCCGGGCCGTTTCTTTTTATTGATACCGCTTTCCAACAATATACATCATTACGAATAACCCAGGCAGCACAATCCCCACGGTCATAAGCCATAGGAGTCCCGACCACAATCGCGTCACGGCCAGCAGCGGCAGTACGACCATCACAGCGCAGGACCAGACACGGCCCACGGTGAGAATATGAGGCCAGTTGCGGTTATTGAACGCGATTCCCACCATGTGCATCCGGAAAAAGCCGTCATACACCAGGTTGATTCGCTCCCGGTCGTACCGTTCCGGCAGCTGGAGCCGGGCGTATAAACAGAAGTACGCACCGAATACGGTGCTCAACACCACCATCACCCATATTTCGTCGCCCGGCCATCTGCTGGGAATATGGCGGCAGAAAAAAAGCGACACCGCTTCCACCAGCAGGGCCAGCGGATAGATCAGCCGCCAGAGCCCCTTCTCTTGCCAGGACCGCCGGGGCCGGTCCTCGCCATAGAGGACGGCGGTCTTTACCACCTGTTCCACATCCTCCTGTTCCATGCTCTGGGCCGGGTCCTGACAGCGGCACAGCAGCAGCTCCGTCACCGTCACCCCCAACGCCTCCGACAGGGGCAGCAGCATGGCCGTGTCCGGGATACTGGCCCCCGTTTCCCTTAGTTAAAGATATTGTTGGGTATCTCAAGATGTGTCATTCGATTTTGCCGATAAAGCGGTAGAAGATTTCCACTTCCTGTTCCCGGCTTCCGTCCTCACTTTTGACCGCTTCATGGACAAGGATTTTTTCAATCAGCGTATTCAGAAGTTCAGCCGTCAATTCTGTGGGATTGACATACTGTTTCATCAGACCTATCCACTTTTCAGCGTCAACCGCTGTCTGGGCGGCGACCTCCATCGCTTCGTGAAGCCGTTCAATTTTTGCGTCCAATTCTCGCTGTTCGCCCTGATACTTTTCGGACAGCATATTGAAATTGTATTCTGTAATGCGTCCGGCAGACCAGTCCTCATACATTTTTGCAAACAGGGTGTCTACTTCTGCTTTGCGCTTTTCCGCCTTTTTCAGTTCGGCTGTCTGCCGCTTCCTTGCAGTATTGCGTTCCTTGTCGCTGGCGTTAAGTAGCCGTTTCAGAAGTTTGTCCCCATCCTGCTGTGCCAGCACAGACCAGTATTGCAGACGGGAAAGGACATAGGCGTAAAGCACATCATAGCGGATATAGTGCATGGAACACTGGTGCAATCCTTGCCCGTACTTGCTACAATGGTAGTGGGCATAGGGATTTTTGTTCTGGCTGTTCATACCATAGGCCAGCGACCAGCCGCAGTCCGCACATTTTACCAGCCCGGAAAATATCTGTGTTGTGCCGTTCTTCTGCCGTCTGCGCCTGTTGCAAATCTGCTCCTGTACTTGACGGAACACATCTTCGGAAATAATCGCTTCGTGGGTGTTCTCCACACGATACCATTCCTCTTTTGGCTTGCGTACTTTCTTCTTGTTTTTGAATGAAATATTAGTCTGCTTATTGTGGACGCTGTGTCCGATATAGGTTTCCTCTTTCAGAATACTTTTCACCTGCGCTATCGTCCACGCATAGGCTTTTTCCTCCGGCGCTCCGGCATAGATATTTGCGAAAGTGCCGTATCTCTGGAAATTCAGCCAGCCGGGAGTAGGTACTTTTTCTTCGACCAAAATCCGTGTAATGCTGGCGGCTCCCCGGCCATGAACGGCAAGGTCAAAAATCTTTTCGATAATCCACCTTGTTTCCGGGTCAATCAGAAGATGGCCTTTCTTATCTGGGTCTTTGACATAGCCAAGCGGAGCATAGGCTCCATAGTGTGCGCCATTTGCGAACCGTGTCCGCATGGCCGCCTTTACCTTTTTGCTGGTCTGGCGGGCGTGCATTTCATTCAGAATGTTGAGGAATGGGGCAAGCTCATTCTCTCCGTTGATGGTGTCCACATTGTCATTGACAGCGATATAGCGGACTCCTTTGCTGGGAAAGTAGATTTCCGTGTATTGGCCGGTCAGAATGTAGTTTCTGCCTAAGCGGGATAAATCCTTCGTAACAACGCAGTTGATTTTCCCGTCCTCAATGTCATCAATCATTCTCTGAAAATCCGGCCTGTCAAAGTTCGTTCCAGACCATCCATCGTCGATATATTCATCTATGACATTCAGGCTATGCTCGGCGGCATATTGCCGGAGCATCATGCGTTGTGTCTGAATACTCCCGCTTTCTCCTTGCAGTTCATCGTCCCGGCTCAATCTCATATAAAGCGCCGTGTTGTAAATCGTAGTATTGTAAGGTTGTTTCACCGTTAAAAATCCTCCTTCTAAAGAAACAACCCACGCTTACAATACTTTTGCTCTATGGCAATTATATCATAAGCGTGGGCGTGTTATCAATGATGGGCTATCAGGTTGAAGCGGCTTTTTCTGCGGTATGCCGCACCACATCTACAATCAGATCACCGAGGGGCTTCCCGCCTGCGGCGAAGTGTTCGGAGATTTTTATACGGTTGTTCCCACATACAAAATACTGCGTGCCGTTCTCTGCTTGTATGACCTGCCCTGTCCGGGGTGTAAAAATATCGCTTTCGCTTTTTGCCATCCAGTGTCCTCCATATTCAGTTTTCAAGGTACAATGCCGCACAAAGGCGGCGAAAATTTCTGCTTATATCTATCACCTTTCCTTTACCGTGTGCCGCTGCTGACGTTTCAGTTCCGCCAGTATATCCGGCGGGATACGGTCAACCAGCCGCTGTAAATTGTCCAGTTCGCTTTTCAGCTTTGCCCGTTCCATCGTATCTTTCATCTTTCCTTTTTCGCTGGCCTTTGCCCTTGCTTCCAACTTCTCATTCTCCGCCAACAGGTCATTGATTGTGACCTTGTACTTTTTCAACTGCCCGGAGAAGTTCTCCATCTGCGGGAACCACTTTTTTAGCATGGAGAGGGCTTCCTCTTTTTTCTTTCCGGCGTTCAGCGGGTTAATGCCGTCAAGGGCGGCTTCAATGGCTCTGGCCTGTTTGGAGAGGGAAACCGCCTGTTTGAAAAGCCGGGTGGGGATATGCTTCCGGCCTGTCTTGCTGGCACTCTCCCCACGCTCCAAGTCGGGATATTTCACCACCATATAGGCGTGAAAATCGTCCTGCCACTTCGTCAGGTTTGCCCGGTTGCCAATAATCTCTTTAGCGCACAGGCGGTTGTCCTTTGTCAGCGGAACAAAGGTCAAATGCAGGTGGGGCGTTTTCTCGTCCATGTGTACCACCGCCGACACGATATTTTCCCGTCCTACCCGGCCAATGAGGAAGTCCGACGCCCTTTGGAAGAACGCCTGTATCTCCTTTGGGGATTTCCCCTTAAAAAACTCCGGGCTGGCGGTTATCAGCGTATCGACAAACCGTGTGCTGTCCTTGCGGGTTCGGCACCCGGCCTGCTCAATCCGGCTCTGAATGAAGTGGTAATAGCGTCCCTCCGGCTTGACGATATGGAAGTTGTATTTGCTCCGGCTTGTGTCAATGTCGGGATTGCTGGCATACTGTTCTTTCTGTCTTTCGTGATGGGCTTCCAGCGGCCTTGCCGGGTTGCCCTTGTGCTTCTCAAACCGTAAAATTGCGTGTTTTGCCATTCTGCTCCTTTCCCCATTCCTTTCCTATCCGGGGTTTTCCACAGGGAAAATCCCGCAGAAAATAGCTCGGATAGGATTGGAATGGATAGAATATAAATCAATCTTTTTATCTTTGTATTTCTATATACCGTCCGGTTTTCGTACGTCTCAGGAGTGATTTCCGTACTTCATGGGTACGGTTTTCAGTCCTCCGGCGTACCAGAACCGGATTTCTTGAAGTCGGTGTTTGGAACCGCTTCATAGGATTTTGGGAAAATGCGGTTGGGTTTTCCACAGCCCTGCTTCTGGATCTCCACCAGTCCGGCGTATTGCAGTTCCCGCAGGGTATTCACCGCTTTCTGCCGCCCACAATGGAGCAGTGTGACCACTTCACAGATAGGGTAATACAGGAAAATCCGTCCGCAGTCATCCGCCCACCCATTCTTGCGGGATAACTCTGTCCGGCGCAGGATAAAGGCGTACAGAACCTTTGCCTCGTTAGACAGGGGCTTGAATGTGGGGGCTTCAAAGAGGAAATTCGGGAGCCGGGTGAAGCTGAACGCCTTTTCCGGCTGATGGATATAGATGGTATTTGTCATAGTTCGTTTTGTGGACGGTTAGAAGCCCGTTTTCCGGGGCGGGCGATACTTTATACCACCTGCCCCGGTTTGGGGCTTGCAAAGCCTGATAAATCAAGGCTTTTTTCGCTCCTAACTGTCCACAGCAGACCTCCTTTTCCGTTCACTTTCTGTTTTCTGCCGCCTGTGAACTCTGGCGGCACAGCCGGGGCAGTATTTTGCCCGGTTGGATTTGGGGACGAACACGCCACCGCAGACCGCACAGCGTTTCAAGTCCTTATCCCGGACAATTTCCGCTTCCAGCGTCCCGTCCAGCGGCAAGACCGCCCAGCGGAACCACTTACAGCAGACCGAGAAAGAAATCGTCTGCGGGCAGGTGCAGGTGTCCCCATCATCAAGGACAATGCAGTTGCCGTCCTCACAGCAACAACACTCCCGGCGTATCAGGCTGGCCGCCTGTTTTCTCTGCGCCGGTGTCATGCGGTAAAGGGAACCGTCCGGCCTGCGTTCCAGTGGCGGCAAGTCTTTATAGGGGTTATCTCTCATGCGTTCCCTCCATTTTGCTTTCCGTTGCCGTTCTCCCCGAAAAGGTTTCCTGCCCCATTCCTGCGGCGTGTTCCGGCGTTGGCACGCTCCCCGCAGCTTCGGGACATTTTGTCTCGAAGTCCGGTTCCTTGCGGTGCTTCCCCAGCCGGGGTATTCCTTTTCGGACGGTCATTCTGTTTTCAAGGTGCTGTCCATCGATGAACTACCCTAAGTCTACACGAAAAAAATGCAATCCCCGGAATTTTGCGAGAATTGCATTTTGATGAAGTTTACACTTTGGAACTTGCATTTTTGCAATCATTCTGTATAATGGAAGTATGCGGAGGAGGTGCGTATCTATGGCTTTACCCGGAACACCCGGACAGCGGATTTCCGATTTATGCAACGGGAACCACATCACACAAAAGGAACTTGCGGAGAAGATAGGGGTTTCCGCTTCCCAGTTGAGCCGCATTGTCAGCGGCGAAACGAGAACGGTCAGCAGTGATATTCTCATAGGCGTGGCAAAGGAATTTAAGGTATCGACAGACTACATACTGGGCTTATCCACCGTGAGCGTCCGTAAAAGCTACGATATTTCTGAATTAGGCTTGTCCGAGGGAGCCGTGAGGGGGCTCGTGACGGGTGCTGTTGATGTGCAAATCCTCAACCGCCTGTTGGAACACAGGAATTTTCCTAAGCTGATAGATTTGATACGGATTTATTTTCAGGACACAGCGGCAAAAGGCATAACAGCAAGAAACCAGCTTATCGAGATAGCAACGGCTTCCCTGTCCGACCTGATGAAAGAACACCCGGAACACCGGGCGGAAGCAAAGCAGGATTTACAGCTTTTGAACGCCCAGAAGATGGGGGAACATGAGGCGGAGATTGAGAAAATCAAAAATGTGTTCCTTGCTATCCTGCGGGATATTAAGAAAGACATTGACAACGGGGAACAGCCGGGAGAAGCTGTGACCGCCGCGATGTTCCAAGCCATGCGGGACGCATTGGCGGAACAGAAGCAAAACCCGCTTTCCATTGACGATGTAGCGGCGATGGTTGCCGGACAGATCGGACAGCTTACGCCGATGGATGAAGAAACTGCCGACCTGTTCAAGCAGTTGGCAAAAAAGATGATGAAAGGAATAGAATAATAGCCTGTTATTCGAGATAATAATATGCCATTAGTAAAGCATGACTACCCTGTTTTAGAGTACGATACCGCATCAAAAGCTGTTTTTCAGCCGGGAAATGGGAAAAAATGTTTTCCTGCAAAAGCAGTGTTTGCTTTTTTAGGAGACGAGGTTGAAAATTATGCACATACCCATGATGGAATACAGATAGATGAATTTGAAAGTGCAACAAGACGATATCCTATTTATGAATGTCTTTATAATCAGGAGAAAATATGTCTATGTCCGGCTCCTGTGGGAAGTGCTGCTGCCGTCCAAGTTTTAGAATATTTAATTGCAGGGGGTGTAACAAAGATTATTTCCGTCGGCTCCTGCGGCGTATTGGAAGACATCCCGGAAAATAGATTTTTGATACCTGTTTCTGCATTGAGAGATGAGGGAACATCTTACCATTATCTTCCTCCCTCCCGAGAAGTAGAGATTTCAAAGGCTGGTATAAATGCGATTGAATCTGCTTTAAGCCAAAAGAATATACCATATTGGGAAGTTAAAACATGGACAACAGACGGTTTTTATCGAGAAACAGTAGAAATGGTTCAGTATCGGAAAGAAGAGGGATGTCAAGTAGTAGAAATGGAATGTTCCGCATTGGCGGCGTGTGCAAAATTTAGAAAAGTTACATGGGCTATGCTGCTTTTTTCAGCCGATACTCTTGCAGACCCTCATAAATACCAAGAAAGAGAATGGGGAAAAACAAGTATATCCATAGCCTTAGAATTAGCCTTAGACGCTGTTTTATCAGTTGTTGAGGAGTAAAAATAAATACATATAGGAGTTACAATGAATATAAATGAATTTCCACAACAAGTAAATCAAGTTATTTCAATAGCAGAAACCATATTACAAGGTCAAATATTGGGGATATATTTATATGGTTCAGCAACAATGAATGGGCTGCGTCCAGATAGTGATATAGATATACTGATAATTACTAAACAAGAATTGAGTAATTCAATCAGAGCAGATCTAACAAAGCAATTATTGAAAATTTCTGGCTCCGTAGGCTGTATTGAAAAAAGACCTTTAGAGGTAACTATTATCAATCAATCTGATATTGTTCCGTTGCAATTTCCGCCAAAATGTCAGTATATGTATGGTGAATGGCTAAGGGGAGAGATGGAAGCAGGAGAATATCCGCAAGCCTGCAATGACCCAGATATAATGATTTTATTATGGCAAGCAAGAAAAAATAGCATAACTTTGAAGGGGGCGGAAAGCAAAGAGCTTATTCCCGCTATCCCATTTCACGAAATTAAAAAAGCAATTCGGTTTTCTTTACCTGGTTTGATTTCCAGCTTTAAGGGTGATGAAAGAAATGTGTTATTAACCTTATCACGAATGTGGTTTACTTTAGTAACAGAAGAAATCACGACAAAAGATGTTGCCGCAAAATGGGTAATTTTAAAATTGCCGGAGAGATTCCCCCCCCTGCTAACAACGGCAAAGGAAGCTTATTTGGGAAATTTGTCTGATGAATGGGAGACAGTAGAAAAGGAAGCGATGGCACTTGTAGAATATATGAAAAAACAAATTGAGGAATTACTTAGAACAGAGTAGCAAAGTTAGCGGGGCCAATCAACGGTCAAGATGAACGGCGCATAAATGCGCCGCCGTTGACAGTCCCGCCCGTCTTTGCTGATGGGCAATCAAGGCGGGAAAGCCCTAAAATGGCTTCCCGCCCATTTCAATCTTGAGAGAAGAAACGCTCCAAAACCAGAAAGAGAGCGGTAAATCTGAATTGCGAGGGAGAATGTAGATGAATCAAGGAAGAATTATTGTGATTACAGGTTCGCCGGGAACAGGAAAGACAACAACTGCGTCGATTGTCGCAAAAGAATCGAACATGGATAAATCTGTGCATATGCACACAGACGACTTTTTTCATTATTTAAGCAAAGGAGCAATACCGCCGCATTTACCAGAGTCCAACGAACAAAATTTAGTTGTCATTGAAGCCTTTTTAGAAGCTGCAAAGCGCTATGCCCGCGGCGGATATGATGTAATTGTAGATGGAATTGTCGGGCCGTGGTTTTTAGAACCATGGAGAGCCCTTGTTCGAGAAGATTATGAAGTACACTATATTGTTTTAAGAGCCAGTAAAGAAGAAACTATGAAACGAGCTGTGGAACGCTCAAAATTAGACAGAAAAACAAATGTTGAATTAGTAGAAACAATGTGGGAGCAATTTTGTAATTTGGGGATATATGAATCGAATGTTATAGAAACGACAACCTATTCTATCCAAGAGGCTGTTTTTGCAGTAAAAGAAAAAATTTCAAGTGGAGCCGCATTGCTATCTTAAACGATTTCTAAAAATCGAAATTTCATTTATCAGAGAAATAGCAAAGGCAGCCAAGCCAGTCAACGGTCAAAATGAACGGCGCATTTCATGCGCCGCCGTTGACAGTCCCGCCCGTCTTTGCAGATGGGCAATCAAGGAGGGAAAGCCCTAAAATGGCTTCCCGCCCATTTCATTATGAGAAAAGAAACGCTCCAAAATCAGAACGAGAGCGGCCAAGCACTTTGAGGGATTGGCCGCCTTGTCCACCCATTCAGCGGGACGGCGGGTGGCGGTCAAGGCCGGGTGTAAACCCGTTCATTTCAGCCTTGACGGTTGCCCGCTGTCCTGTTACTTTTCCGGGAGTGTAGCCACAACTTCGGGACACTTTGTCCACAAGTCGGAGCGTAGGACGAGGGACGGGGGCTTTCATATACGCCCAGTCTGCTGTTGAAACCAGACCTGTGCTTACGGCTCTACGCCACGCAAGCACAGCCCTGTTTTCCTGCCGCTTCAAATGCCCTTGCCCTCCCCGGCGGCAACGGCATTTTCACGGCAACGCCGACAGAGCGTATAACACACTACACTTTGCTTCGCAAAGTCGTGTGCCAAATGGGGGCGTTGCCCCCTTTGGAAACCCCCACAAGAAAAGGCGGTACGCTACCCCTCCACGGGGCGCATACCGCCTTTTCTTGTTATCCAGCCCTCCGGCTGTATCGGTTGAGCAAAAGTCAGCGTGGGAATGGTGTGGTATCTTTATCTAAGTGATACCCCCGTCTCCCATTTGCTGACGGCCTTGTCGGAAATGCAGAGCCGCTCCGCCAGTTCCTTTTGGGTCCAGCCCTGCTCCTTGCGCAGTCGGGCCACAAACGCGCCGAACTGCTGTTTGTCAATGGTCTGCATACGCTTCACCTCGGGAAAATTGTACCGCCATCCCATGAGTTTGGCAACCGAACGGCAGTAGAATTGCCGGATAAGGTACAATAAGTTGCGCAAATTGAAAATCGCATAAAAGAAGACATAGCTTGCAGGCTCTGGTAGAATGAAGTTACCACACAAACATTCGAAAGGAGCAAGCAAACTATGTCCGAGAAAATTGTACAGCTGAATGAGGAAATTATCAAGGGGCAGCTCAAAGAATTAGTTCGAGGAAGTGTAGAAGAAACCCTGAACGAGCTGCTGGAAAAGGAGGCGGAGTCCCTGACGCAGGCCGCCCGCTATGAGCGCAGCGAGGCCCGTCAGGGCTACCGCAGCGGCCACTATGACCGGAATCTCACCACAACCTCCGGCGACGTCACGCTCCACATGCCCCGGCTCAAGGGCGTGTCCTTTGAGACGGCCATCATCGAGCGGTATCGCCGCCGGGAGAGCAGCGTGGAGGAGGCCCTCATCGAGATGTACCTGGCGGGCGTCTCCGTGCGCCGGGTGGAGGACATCACGGAGGCACTGTGGGGCAGCAAGGTCTCGCCCGCCACCATCAGCGAGCTGAACAAGAAAGCCTACGTTCACATCGAGGACTGGCGGAACCGCCCCTTGCAGGGCGGGCGCTATCCGTATGTCTATGTGGACGGCATCTACTTGCGCCGCAACTGGGGCGGAGAGTACGAAAATGTTGCTGTTTTGGTGGCAATTGCCGTGAATGAGGACGGTTTTCGTGAGGTTTTGGGAGCCGCCGAGGGCATGAAGGAGGACAAGGCCAGTTGGGTCAGCTTCTTCCAGTGGCTCCGTGGACGCGGCTTGGACGGTGTAAAGCTCATCGTCGGCGACAAGTGTATGGGGATGCTGGAGGCCGTGGGTGAGGTGTTCCCAGATGCCAAATACCAGCGCTGCACGGTGCATTTCTACCGCAACGTTTTCTCTGTTGTACCCAAATCCAAGGTTAAAATTGTGGCAAAAATGCTCAAGGCGATCCACGCCCAGGAGAGTAAGAAGGCGTCCCGCGAGAAGGCAAAGACTGTGGTCGCCGAGCTGCGCGCCATGAAACTGAAGGAGGCTGCCAAGAAGGTCGAGGACGGCATTGAGGAGACGCTGACCTACTGCGATTTTCCCAGCGAGCATTGGACGCGTATCCGCACCAACAACGTGATTGAGCGGCTGAACCGTGAGATCCGCCGCAGAACCCGCGTGGTGGGAACGTTCCCTGACGGCAACTCCGCCCTGATGCTGGTCTGCGCGAGGCTGCGCCATGTGGCAGGTACCCAGTGGGGCAACAAGAAATACATGAACATGAAGCACTTGGAGGCGGCTCTGTACGATGCCTCTATTGCCGGCTGACTTCATTCAGCCGGAGCCTGCAAATAATTTTGCGCATAAATCTTGACGGCACCAATTGCCGGTTTTCGGCCTCCGCCGCCGTCTGCCAAGTCAGATGCGGGAAAATTTCTCCTGTTGAGACGAAAAACCGTTTCCAATTCATTGACATGTAAATAGTTACATGATACCATGGAGCCAACAAGCAACGACCGGATTTTTCGACCAGAAAGGATAGACTGCTATGACTCCAAAGTATCCCAATCTGTGCAAACCCATCACCATCGGCCGGGTGACGTTCCATAACCGCATGTTCTCGGCCCCCATGGGCGGCACCGACATCACCAACGACGGCTGCATCGGCCCCAAATCCACAGCTTTTTACGAGCTGCGGGCCAAGGGCGGGGCGGGCGCCGTCACCGTCAGCGAATGTATGGTCCACCCCCAGACCGACGGCTCCCACGCCTACCATCTGGATACGGCCATTCTCAACTCCCTGGCCTCCTTCACCTACACCGCCGACGCCATCCGCCGCCACGGGTCCATTCCCAGCGTGGAGCTGTCCCACTCCGGCATGTACTCCGGCACCTACATGACCGACAAGACCCGCCAGCACGGTCTGGCCCAGTGGGGTCCCTCGGCCTGCGTCCGTCCCGACGGCGTGGAGGTGGGCGAGCTGACCCACGAGATGATCGACGACATTGTGGCCGCCTACGGCAATGTGGCGGGACTGGCCAAGCGGGCCGGATTTGAGATGATCATGGTCCACGGCGGCCACGGCTGGCTCGTCAATCAATTCCTTTCCCCCTACTTCAACCATCGCACCGACGAGTACGGCGGCTCCCTGGAAAACCGCTGCCGCTTTGCCCGCCGAGTGTTGGAATCGGTTCGGGCTGCCGTGGGTCCCGGTTTCCCCATCGAATTCCGTATGAGCGGTTCCGAGCTCTTCGACGGCGGCTACACCCTGGCCGACGGTGTGGAGATCGCCAAACAGCTGGAGGACTGCATCGACCTGCTCCACGTCTCCGCCGGTACATACCAGCGGGGCTTTGGGGACACCCATCCCTCCATGTTCAAGGAGCATGGCTGCAACGTCTATCTGGCCGCCGAGATCAAAAAGCATGTGTCCATTCCCGTAGCCACCCTGGGCGGTCTCAACGACCCGGCCCAGATGGAGGAAATCCTTGCCTCCGGCAAGGCCGACGTGGTGTACATGGCTCGTGCGCTGCTGGCCGACCCGTTCCTGCCCAATAAAGTCATGGCGAATCAAGACGAGGACATTGTCCGCTGCCTGCGGTGCTTCACCTGCATGGCCGAGCGGGCCGCCACGGCTACCCGCCGCTGCACCGTCAATCCCCTGATCGGCCGGGAACTGGAGGGCGACGTGGTCTACCCCGCTCCGGTCAAGAAAAAAGTTCTGGTGGCCGGCGGCGGTCCCGGCGGTCTGTACGCTGCTTACACCGCCGCCCGCCGGGGCCACCAGGTCCTCCTCTGTGAAAAGGAATCGGAGCTGGGCGGCATCCTCAAGAGCGAGCAGGCGCTGCCCTTCAAGTGGGAGATGTACCAGCTGGCTCACACCTATGCCAAACTGGCCAAGGACGCCGGTGTGGAAATCCGCCTGAACACCCCCGTCACCCGGGCGTATGTGGAGCAGGAAGCCCCCGACGCCCTGATTGTGGCCGTGGGCTCCTCTCCCCTGGTGCCGCCGATTCCCGGTCTCCATGGAGATAACGTGGTGGTGGTCAACAACTACTATCGGGAAAAGGATAAAGTCACCGAGGACGTGGTGGTCTTCGGCGGCGGTCTGGCAGGTTGTGAGTGCGCCATCCATCTGGGCATGGAGGGCAAGCGGGTCCATCTGGTGGAAATGCGGGACCAGCTGGCCCCCGACGCCAATGTGCGCCACCGTCCCCTGCTGCTCCAGGAAATCGAAAAATATGTGACGGTCCACACGGGCTGTAAGGGCCTGGAGGTCCGGCCCGACGGCATTCTCTGTGAGACGGCGGACGGCACACAGGTTCTGGTGCCGGGCACCAGCGTCATCTGTGCCTTGGGCCAGCGGTCCAACACCGCCCTGGTGGAGGAGCTCCACGGCGCCGCGCCCTTTGTCCGTGTCATCGGCGACGCCGCCCGGGTGTCCACCATCACCAACGCCGTCTATTGGGGGTATCACGCCGCCCTGGACGTCTGATGTTCTATCCCCGCACCTGAAAAAACGGTTATATAAAAGCCCAGCCGGGTCCGCCATCAGGCGGACCCGGCTGTTGTTTGGCAACACTCAATATTTTTCGTAGCTGTCGGCGGATGCGTCGCGGGTTCTGTTGGGAACGCGCTCCGGCTCCTCCATGGACCGGTTGGCCAGACGGAACCGCTTGGTCAGGTCCTTCAGGAGCGTGGCCTGGCCCGTCAGCTCCTGGCTGGCCGCCGCGCTCTCCTCCGCCGTGGCGGAGTTGGTCTGTACGACGCTGGAAATCTCGTCCAGGCCCTGGGTGATCTGGGTGATCTCCTGAGCCTGCTGTGCCGAAGCCCCGGCGATGCCGCCGATGGTTTCGATGATCTCATTGGCATACCGGGCCGTTTCCTCCAGCATTTTTTCGGTGTCGGCCGCCAGTTCGCTGCCGTTGTCCACGGCATGGATGGACTTCTGAATCATTTCCTGGGTATTCCGCGAGGCTTCCGCCGACTTTCCAGCCAGGCTGCGCACCTCGTCGGCCACCACGGCGAAGCCCTTGCCGGCCGTACCGGCCCGGGCCGCCTCCACCGCCGCATTCAGTGCCAGAATGTTGGTCTGGAACGCAATGTCGTCGATGGTCTTGATGATGCCCTGAATCTCCGCAGAGGTCTCCTTGATCTCCGCCATGGCGGACACCAGATCCCGCATCTTCTCCTGGCTCTGGCTCAGATGCTCACCGGCAGTGCGGCCATGGCTGCTGGCCTCTTCGGTCCGGCGGGCGTTCTCGCCGATCTCCCGGGACACGCCCTGAACCGCCGCCGCCAGCTGCTCGATGGAGCTGGCCTGCTCCGTAGCGCCCTGGCTGAGAATCTGCGCGCCGCTGGCCACCTGTTCAGCGCCGGAACTGACCTCACTGGCCGCCGTGTAAATGGCGCCCAGGGTATCGGAAATGCGTTTCTGTGTGTTGAGCATGCCCTCCTGGACCCGTGCGAACTCGCCGGTATACCGGTTGCGCAGCTTGAAATCAAAATTGCCTTCGGCCATTTCGCCCAGCACCTGGGAAATTTCCCGGATGTAGTCGATGTACAGCCGCAGTTGGGCCGCCATGGTCTCCAGGGAGGCGTTGACCCGGCCGAATTCATATTTACCCTTATGGTCCACCGACACGGACAGATTACCGGCGGAAATCTGCCGGGCAGCCTGGTCCAGCGCGTTGAGGGGCCGGACAATACGGCGGCGCAGGTACACCAACAGAATGGCGAACAGTGCCACGGAGAAAGCGACGCAGCTCCATGCCAGGGTCGTACCCAGGGCGTCGTTGCTGGCCATCATTGCCTTCTCAGAGGCCACGGAAACAATATACCAACCACTGTCGGGAATCTGCCGGTACCAGGCCAGATACGTTTCGCCGTTTTCGGTATAGGAACCGGTACCGGAGGGATTCTTTAAAATCTCCCGGCCCAGCTGGGCCAGCGATGCGTTGGACTCCTCCAGAATGTTCTGCTCCAGCAGCTTGGCGCTGTCCTCATGGGCGATATAGACGCCGTTGGCGTCCAGCAGGAAGGCGTGACCGTCGGAAACAATGTCCAAATCGGTCACCATCCGCTGCATGCTGGTCAAATCCACGTCCGCCGTCGCCACACCCAGCAGCACGCCGTTCTGGTAGATGGGCGCCGAAGCCGTCACCATGGAAATCTGTGCGAAGCTGTCATAGTACGGCTCCGACCACACAACGCTCTGGGTGGTGTTGGTGGCGGAAGTATACCAGCTCTGATCCGTATAGTAGATGCCGTCTCCCAGGGTGTAGTCGTCCACATACTGCACCACGCCGCTTTCCCGCATGCAGTAGGGCGAATAATACTCCCGGTCCGGCCGGTGGGCGTAGGGCTCAAACCAGATGCCGCCGCCGAAGGTGTCGTCATTGCTGTCGACAAACTCCGTCAGAAGTCCGCGATAAATGGCCTCATCCATGGCATACGTGACTCCCTGGGAAGCCTGCAGGGCCTCCTGCTGTTTGTGAATGGACTCCACTGCCCGGGCCAGTGTCTCTGCCACCAGCTGATTATTGGACAGGGCGCCGCTGATGTACTCGGTAGCAATATCCAGAGACTGGGTCATTTCCCGTTCAGTCCCGCTGCGGATGATCTTTTCCGCCGACAGATGGCCGATGCCGGAAAGCAGAATCATGGCCAAAACCACGATGGGAACTACCACCAAAATCATGGAGGTCTGGATGGACCGGATTCCGTTTCTTCTTCTTTCTTTCATCTTTGAACGCTCCTCGCTCTTTGCCGATTGGACATCGTGCCGCCTGCGGATCAGAGTATTGTATGATAGGCAAGTGCTCCATTTGTCCCATATGATTATAGCATACCGTTACACATTATGCCATGGTTTTTTTGAACTTTCTCTATTCTTATCCATAACCTGAAATTTTCTGCAATTTTTTTGCGCAAGAATGCACTGTCAGACGCCGTTCCAAACCAAACGGAACAGCATGAATTTCAACATAAAACCACATTTTTTCACGGATTGTACCGCTGTCCCGTCCCATGTTTTCCGTGGGACGGCGGTGGGGAATCCAGGCGCGCCCCGCCTGTCCTACGGGTGGGACCGGATGAAAAAAACGAGCGCCGGCGACTGCCGGTGCTCGTTTCCGCTGCCAAAGGGATTCAGATATGGGTGATGACACCGGTAACCAGCTTCTTGAACTGCCTGGCCACCCGGTCGGCGGTCTCCTGGACCTCGGCATGGTTCAGCTCACCGGCAGACATGCCGGCGGCCAGGTTGGTGATGCAGGAGATGCCGCAGATCTCCATGCCCATGTGACGGGCCGCCATGGCCTCGCAGGCAGTGCTCATGCCCACGGCGTCGGCGCCCAGTGTCCGGCACATGCGGATTTCGGCGGGGGTCTCGTAGCTGGGTCCGGTCAGCTGGAGGTAGACGCCCTCCCGGACGGGGATTTCCAGCTCCTTGGACACAGTGCGGATGACATCCTGCATCCGGCGGCTGTAAACCTCGCTCATGTCGGGGAACCGGGGACCCAGCTCCTCCAGATTGGCGCCCAGCAGCGGGCTGGGCACGTTGGTGGCGATCTGATCGGTGATCATCATGAGGTCGCCGGGCCGGAAGTCGAAGTTGACGCCGCCGGCGGCGTTGGTCAGCATCAGCTTTTTCGCGCCCAGGAGGCCCATGAGCCGGGTGGGCAGCACCACGTCGGACATGGGATAGCCCTCATAAAAGTGGACGCGGCCCTGCATGATAACTACGGGCACGTTCTCCACATAGCCGAAGACGAACCGGCCCTTGTGACCGGCCACGGTGGACACAGGAAAGCCCGCAATGGTATTATAATCCACTGTGTGCTCCACACGGATCTCGTCGGCGTAATCGCCCAGGCCGGAACCCAGGATCAGGGCCACCTCCGGCTGGAAAGAGACCTTTTCCTGCACGCTCTTGAGGCAGGTCATCAGCTTCTCATAGACAGGATTCATGGAAAAACCTCATTTCATTATTCAGAATCCACCACATTGGCCACGATCTGTTTCAGCGCCAGATACTGGTCCTGGTGGACGGAGAGCTTGGTGCCCTCCTTGGTGATCAATCCCTGTTCGGCAAGTTTTTTGATGGAGCGGTTGATGGTCTTGAGACACAGACCCGTGGCATTGGACAGCGTCTGCTGGCCGCCGCGGACGTGGAGGACGCCGTTGCGGGCATACCGCTCGTAGCGCTCCACAAAGAGCATGGCCAGCCGGTCGGAGCCCTGGAGGAACAGCAGGGCCCGGCCCTTGCGTCCCTGTTCCAGCAGATACTCGCCCATGAGGCGGGCTTCATGCTTCAGGGCGTGGATATCGCTGCGCATCCACCGTTCAAAGGCGGCCCGGGTCAGCTTGACCATGGTACACCGTGTGACGGTCCGCAGGGTGGTCTTGTAGGTGTCCAAATCCATGATGAACTCCATACCGCCCATGGCGTAGACCTTATCAAACCGCATGAATTCGTAGGTGATGCCGTAAAACCGGTATTCAATGGCCTCGATGATGCCTTTTCCCACGAAGTACACATAATCCACCGGGTCGTTCTCCCGGATGAAGACGGTATTTTTCTCCATCTCCTCAATCTGGAACGACTCCATCAGCCACAGGGGCGCGGTTTTGAAATACTCCCGGAACTGGGCCTGCCGGTCCGGGTCCACCCCTTTGAGGAAGGGCAGGGCCTCGTCGATGGTTTTGTAGCCCACGGTTCATCCCTCCTTCTGCGGGCAAGGGACTTGCTTTCAGCCCAGCTGCTCCAGGATAGAGGTGCCAATGGAACCCTGCGGCATGGCCAGGCCGAAATTGTCGGCAATGGTGGCGCCGATCACGGCAAAGCTGTCCTGCTGCTCCAACAGGCCGCCCCGGTCCATGGATTTGGACCAGGCCAGCAGGGGCACATACTCTCTGGTGTGGTCGGTGCCGTGGAACGTGGGGTCGTTGCCATGGTCCGCCGTCAGCAGCAGCAGATCATCCTCCCCCAGCTTCTCCATCAGGACGCCCAGGTTTTTGTCAAACTTTTCGATCTCATGGCCGTAGCCCTCCGGATTGCGCCGGTGGCCCCACTGGGCGTCAAAGTCCACCAGATTGACGAAGCACAGGCCCCGGAACGTCCGGCCCGCCGCCTCGATGGTCTGTTCCATGCCGTGAACGGAGCTGTCGGAGTGGAACGATTCCGTGACGCCCTCGCCGCAGAAAATGTCGTTAATCTTACCGATGGCGATGACATCCAGACCGGCATCCTTCAGCACGTTGAGGGCCGTGGGGGCCGTGGGCTTCAAGGCGTAGTCGTGGCGGTTGCTGGTGCGGCGGAATTCGCCGGGCTTGTTGCCCACATAGGGCCGGGCGATGACGCGGCCCACCTTCCACTCGTCCCGCAGCGTCAGCTCCCGGGCGATTTCACAGCAGCGGTACAGGTTTTGCAGGTCGAAGGTCTCTTCGTGGCCGCAGATTTGCAGCACCGAATCGGCGGAGGTATAGACGATCATGGCGCCGGTGTTGATCTCCTCCAGACCCAGCTCGTCAATGATGGCCGTACCGCTGGCGCTCTTGTTGCCGATGACCCGCTTGCCGCAGCGCTTTTCCAGCTCGGCAATGAGTTCCGGCGGGAACCCCGTATCGGTAAAGGTCTGGAAGGGCTTTTGCGTATAAATGCCCATCATCTCCCAGTGGCCTGTCATGGTGTCCTTGCCGTTGCTGGCCTCGGACAGCCGCAGGCAGCGGGCCAGGGGCGCGCCGGTGCCGGTCATCTGACCTCCGGTGTGCAGGTCCAGCAGACCCAGCTTCCGCAGGTTGGGCATATCCAGGGTGCCCATATGATCGAGAATGTGACCCAGGGTGTCGGCGCCCTCGTCGCCAAAGCGGGCGGCGTCGGGCATCTGCCCGATGCCCAGGGAGTCCAGCACAATGGTAAAAATGCGGTTGTATCGTTTCATTGCGTATCCCCTTTGCGGTAGGAAAGTTATGCCAAATTGTCCGGGCCAAAGCCCAGGGGCAGCAGTTCTTTGAGGGTGTAGACGCGATAGTCCTCGGTGGAAACGGCCAGAATGATCTGGAAGGTCTCCGGGTTGCAGAACTCCATCATCACCTGCCGGCAGACGCCGCAGGGGGCCGTGTAGCCCTTGAGGACCCCGTCGGGACCGCCCACAATGCAGATGGCGTCGAACTGGCGTTCGCCCTCGCTGACGGCCTTGAAGAACGCGGTCCGCTCGGCGCAGTTGGTGGGACCATAGGCGGCGTTCTCAATGTTGCAGCCCGTGTACACCTTGCCGTCCCGGGTCAGCAGGGCCGCGCCCACCCGGAAGTTGGAGTATGGCACATAGGAAAAGCGCATCTGTTCGATGGCCTTTTGAATCAGCTCCTGAATGCGGCTTTTGTCCATACGCGTTCCCTCGCTCAATAGCCCGTGGCCTCTTCCTGGCGGATGAGCTTCACGATGCGGCTGGTGCCCAGGCGGTCGGCGCCCAGGGACAGGAACTTCTCGGCGTCATCCAGGGAGGAAATGCCGCCGGCGGCCTTCATTTTGACGTTGGGGCCGATGTGCTTGGCAAACAGTTCGATGTCGGCAAAGGTTGCGCCGGCCTTGGAGAAGCCCGTGGAGGTCTTGATATAGTCGGCGCCGGCCTTGGTGACCAGTTCGCACATTTTGATCTTTTCCTCGTCGGTCAGCAGGCACGTCTCAATGATGACCTTGAGAATCTTGTCGCCGCAGGCGGCCTTGAGGGTGCGGATCTCGTTTTCCACCTGCTCATAGAGGCCGTCCTTGAGCCAGCCGATGTTGATGACCATGTCGATCTCTTGGGCGCCGTTGGCCAGAGCCTCTTTCGTCTCAAATTCCTTGGCGGCGGTGGTCATGTTGCCGTTGGGGAAACCCACCACGGTGCAGACGGGGATGCGGCCTTTGAGATAGTCGGCGGCCTGCTTCACATAGCAGGGCGGAATGCAGACGGACGCGGTGCCGTATTCCACGGCGTCGTCGCAGATCTTGCGGATTTCGCCCCAGGTGGCTGTCTGCGTCAGCAGGGTGTGATCCACATGGCGCAGGATTTCTTTATGATCCATGGAAAAAACTCCTTTACTCGGTTATTTTTGTTCCCGGTCCTGGCGGATCAGGTCGCGGATGGCCTCCACGGACACCCGGATAGCCATATCGGTGTCGTGGGCCACGGGATTGGGCAGATTCATCTTTTCCCGTTCCTGATTGGCAACCACCAGGAAGCAGGAGCCCACCCGGACGTGGAGATAGCTGCCGACGACAAACAGGGCCGCCGATTCCATCTCCGAAGCCATGCAGCCCAGACGCTTCCAGGCTTCCCACTTGTTCATCAACTCGTAGCTGACGGGCTTGGTCTCCGGCTCATGCTGGCCGTAGAACGCGTCCTTGCACTGGACCACGCCGGTGTGGAAGGGATATCCCATGGACCGGGCGGCATTGACCAGGGCATTGGTCACATTGAGGTCGGGGACGGCGGGGAACTCCATGGGGGCGTATTCCCGGCTGGTACCCTCCATGCGGATGGCGCCGGTGGCCACTACCACGTCGCCGCTCTTGACGTCCAGCTGCATACCGCCGCAGGTGCCGATGCGGATAAAGGTATCCGCACCGCAGCGGTAGAGCTCTTCCATGGCGATGGAGGCCGAAGGGCCGCCGATGCCGGTGGAAGTGACGCTGACCTTGACGCCATCCAGCGTTCCGGTATAGGTGATATACTCCCGGTTGTCGGCAATGAGCACCGGGTCATCGAAATACTGGGCGATCTTGGCGCACCGCTTGGGGTCGCCGGGGAGGATCACATAGCGGCCGATCTCGCCGCTGGCCACCTGGATATGATACTGGCGGCTGGCGTCCTCGGAATAATTTTTCATGGAAGGAGAGCTCCTTTCGCTGAGAGATGGAAAACTTGCTTAACGCTGGCCCTTATCGTAGGGGATGCCCTCGGCCTTGGGGGCCTTGGATTTGCCGGAGACGAACACCAGCACGATCAGGGAGATGATATAGGGCAGCATATTGTAAACGGTGTTGGGCAGGTTCAGGGCCACCAGCACATCGAAGCCGGTGTACACATTGGACAGCGCGCGGAACAAGCCGAAGAGCAGCGCAGCCAGACCGATGTTGACGGGTTTCCACTGGCCGAAGATCATAACGGCCAGAGCCAGGAAGCCGAAGCCGGCCACGCCGTTTTCAAACTTCCACTCGCTGACACCGGCGGTGATGTAGACCAGACCGCCGAGACCGCCCAACGCACCGGAGATCAGCACGCCGGCATAGCGCATCTTGTAGACGTTGATGCCCACGGAGTCGGCCGCCTGGGGATGCTCGCCGCAGGCGCACAGCCGCAGGCCGAAGCGGGTCTTGTAGAGGACGATATAGGCAGCGATAAGGACCAGGAAAGCCACCAGCATAAACCAGTTGAATTCAAAGCTGCCGATGTTGGTGGTAAAGGCCTTCTTGGCCGTGCCGTAGGCCACGGTGGTGGAGACGTTGTTGATGTCTTCGGCCATGTTGATGGCGCGGACCAGGACCACGGCGGCGGCGGGGCCCAGCAGGTTCAGGGCCGTACCAACCAGGGTCTGATCGGCGTTGAAGCGGATGGCCGCCACGCCCAGCAGCAGAGAGAAGATCATACCCACCACGACGCAGGCCAGGATGACGATGAGAAGCACCAGAGCCGCGTTCAGATCGGCGGGCAGATACTTCATAGTCAGCGCGCCGCCGAGGGCGCCCATGACCATGATGCCCTCCAGACCGATGTTGATAACGCCGCTGTGCTCGGAGAAGCAGCCGCCCAGGGCCACCAGAACCAGCACCGAGGCAAAGATCAAAGTATATTGCAGCAGCAAGATCATTGGGCCTTGCCTCCTTTCTCTTGGGCCGCGGCCCGCTTTTCATCCCGCTTGTCCAGGAGCCGGCCCAGCCAGCCCTTGAAGAAGAAGACGAAGCCGCAGAGGTAGATGATGAACGCGGAAATCAGGTCGGAAATCTGGGCGCTGTACATGGCTTTGTCCACGTAGCTGCCGCCGCTGGTGATGTGCTGAATGAAGTAGGAAGAGAAGATCGCGCCGATGGGATGGGAGCCGCCCAGGAACGCGGCGGCGATGCCGTTGAAGCCCATGGAGGGGATGCTGGTCATCTGGACCATCCACTGCTCGATGCCGCAGAGGAACAGGACGGCGGCGCCGAGACCGGCCAGTGCGCCGGAAATCATCATCGCCAGGATGATGTTGCGCTTTTCCCGCATGCCGCAGTACCGGGCGGCGTGCTTGTTGAGACCCGTGGCCTTCAGCTCAAAGCCGAACTTGGTGCGGTCCAGGAGGACCCAGACGATGATGGCCGCCAGCACGGCAAAGAGGATACCCACGGTGACAAATTCATTGTTGGAAAATATCTTGTCCAGGCCCATATTGGGCAGCAGGGCGCTGCTGTTGGCGTTGGACAGGGATTTCGTATAGGGGGTGGACTGCTCCTTGACGGTATTCAGGAGCATATTGACAGCGTAGAGGCCGATCCAGTTGAGCATGATGCAGGAAATGACCTCGTTGACGTTGAAATAGGCTTTCAGTGCGCCGGAGATGCCGCCCACCAGAGCCGCGCAGACCATGGTGGCGATGAGGCATACATACCAGGGCATATTCAGGCCCAGGGCGCAGTAGAGGGATGCGCCCGCGCCGATGACGTACTGACCGGCGACGCCGATGTTGAACAGGCCCACCTTCCAGGCGAAGAGCACCGACAGGGAGCACACCAGCAGGGCCGACGCCTTGACCAGAGTGGTACCCAGGTACTTCAGGACCGCCACATGGCTGGGATAATAGAAGTAGTTCTTCAAAATGGCGGCAATGGCGCCGCCCGCACCGGCGGGGTTGATGATCAGCAGCACCACATAGCCGATGAGCAGGCCGATGGCGATGCACAGCAGGGACCCGATGATGGTCTGGACGCCGCTGTTGCGCAGAAGGCTTTCTCTCTTGCGGTCAGTTTGCACGGTCCTGCGCCTCCTTTCTCTTGGAACCGGCCATGTAGAGGCCCAGTTCTTCCACACTTACCTGCTTGGGGTCGAATTCACCGACGATCTCGCCTTCGTAGAGGACGAGAATCCGGTCGGACACGTTCATGACTTCGTCCAGCTCCAGGCTCACCAGCAGCACGCCCTTTCCGGCGTCCCGCTGGGCCACCAGCTGCTTATGGATGTATTCGATGGCGCCCACGTCCAGGCCGCGGGTGGGCTGGACGGCGATGAGGAGTTCGGGGTTCTTGTCGATCTCCCGGGCGATGATGGCTTTCTGCTGGTTGCCGCCGGACATGGACCGTGCCTTGGTGATGGCGCCCTGGCCGGAACGGACGTCGTACTGCTCAATGAGGCGGTCGGCATAGGCCCGGATGTTCTTGCGCTTGAGGAAGCCCAAGGGGCTGGTGAACTCCGGCTCGAAATACCGCTGGAGCACAATGTTGTCCTCCAGGGTGTAATCCAGTACCAGACCGTGCTTGTGCCGGTCCTCGGGAATGTGGCTCATACCGCTGGTGAGCCGCTTGCGGATGGGCAGATGGGTGATATCGATGCCGTTCATGACGATCTTGCCTTCCTTGAGGGGCTCCAGACCGGACAGACCGTAGACCAGCTCCGTCTGGCCGTTGCCGTCGATACCGGCGATACAGACGATTTCGCCCCGGCGGACTTGGAAAGACACGTCGTTGACGGCGTTGTTCTTATGGTGCTTGGAGGCCACGGTCATGTGCTGCACGTCCAGCACCACGTCGCCCAGCTCCACGGGGGCCTTTTCCACGACGAAGTTGACGTCGCGGCCCACCATCATGGCGGACAGGGATTCCGGCGTGGCGTCCTTGATGTCCACGGTGCCGATGTACTTGCCCTTGCGCAGCACCGTACAGCGGTCGGCCACCTGCATGATTTCCGCCAGCTTGTGGGTGATGAAGAGAATGCTCTTGCCCTCGGCGGCCAGATTCTTCATGATGGTCATGAGCTCCTGGATTTCCTGCGGCGTCAGCACGGCGGTGGGCTCGTCGAAAATCAGGATTTCATTGTCCCGGTACAGCATCTTGAGGATCTCGGTCCGCTGCTGCATACCCACGGTGATGTCCTCGATGATGGCGTCGGGGTCCACGGACAGGCCGTACTGCTCCGACAGGGCCAAAACCTTTTTCCGGGCCTCGGCCTTCTGGAGGAAGCCGCCCTTGGTGGTTTCCGCGCCGAGGATGATGTTGTCCAGAACGCTGAAGCATTCCACCAGCTTGAAGTGCTGGTGTACCATGCCGATGCCCAACGCGTTGGCGTCGTTGGGGTCGTGGATGGTGACGGTCTTGCCGTCCTTGCGGATTTCGCCCTCCTCCGGCTGGTAGAGTCCGAAGAGAACGCTCATCAGGGTGGACTTGCCGGCGCCGTTTTCGCCCAGCAGTGCGTGAATCTCACCCTTTTTCAGCTGTAAAGTGATATCGTCGTTGGCGATGATGCCCGGAAATTTCTTGGTGATATGCAGCATTTCGATTGCATACTGTTCCATTCTTTACATACACCCCCCTGTTAGTGTGCAGGTTTCTGCGGCAGCACCACGCAATTGTGCCTGCGGTCCTGACCGGCCCTTTTTGTCCAATTATGCGGTGTTGCCCTTTTTAAAAAAGGGAGCGGGAACGCCCCACTCCCTTTCGGTTGCCGGTGATTTACTTGATGCTGCCGTAGTCGTTGACAGTGATGGTGGTGGCGGGCATGGCGGAGGTATCGTTGGAAACGGTGACCTTGCCGTCAAACATATCCTTCACCAGGGCACGGTAGTCCTCTTCGGTGTAGGTGTCGCTCCACTGGGTGGACTCGATGGGCAGCTGGACATAGTTCTCTTCCACAACCTCGGAAATCAGGCCCAGGCTCTCGATCTTGCCAACGTGCTCGCTCCACTTGCCGTCCTTGATGTCGGTGAGGACATTCTTGACGGTGGTGGCCAGGCCCTTCATGGCAGAGGTGACGGTGATGCCATCGCCGTAGGCGGCGTCGATAATGGGAGCCTGATCGCTGTCAACACCGATGACCTTGCCGCCGACCTTCTGCGCAGCTTCCGCAGCGGAGGTGTAGATGCCGCCGCCGCAGGCGAAGACGACCTCTACATCACGGGAGTTGTACCAGGTGTCCATGTAAGCGGTGATGTCGGCGTCGCCGTAGAACTGGCCGCCCACAACGTACTCGACGGTGACCTCATTCTCGATGCCCAGCTCCTTGGCAGCAGCGTCGGCGCCCTGCACATAGCCGTAGCCGAAGCGGGTAACGGCGGGAACGGCCATGCCGCCCAGGAAGCCCAGGTGCTTGTAGCCCAGCTTGACGGCGGTGTAACCGGCCATGTAACCGGAAATGGCCTCCTGATAAGTGGCGCAGTAGACGTTGTCGGTGTTGTAGTACTCGGTCACGTCGTAGTCATCGGGGTTGTAGGTGTAGCCCTCGCCCACGGCGTTCTCCAGGATGTCGCCGGCGCCCACGTCCAGGGCGATGAACTTGACATCGGGATACATCTCAGCCTGATCGACAACGGTGGCGGCGAACAGGTAGCCGGGCAGCAGAATCACGTTGGCGCCGGCGGCCACAGCCTGATCGACGCTGGCGTTACGGGCTTCGGTGGAGTCGCTCTCAGGCTTGTAGTAGGTGAAGGGAACGCCGTTTTCCTCGGCCCAGGCCTTGGCAGATTCGTAGGTGGTCTGGTTGAAGCTCTGGTCGGTGATATCGCCGGAGTCGGTGACCATGGCGATGTTCATGTCGGTGACAGCAGCATTGTCGCCGGTCTCGCCGCCGGTCTCGCCGCCGGTCTCCGTACCGGTCTGGGCGCCGGTCTCGGCATTGTCACTGCTGGGGGTGGTGGCGTCCTTGCCGCCGCAGGCAGCCATGGACATCAGCATGGCGATAGCAAGAAGCGCGGTCAGGATTCTTTTTTTCATGTGTTCATCCTCCTAATTTTTTTGTCAGAAACGTGTCGTATGTGTCGCGGACCGTCCGGTCCGCAGATTCAACTGGACTGTTGTCTCTTTCTGGCTTGATTATAGCATGGCCGCCGTCGCGATTATAGGACTAGTGTCCTTTTTTGGCGATAAAACTGGTATTTCATTTACTATCGCCATTTTGGCCACCATATTTCTGTGTATTATGTCCAATACTTTTTAGCTTCTATGCGGGTATTCCCCAGGAAATGGTAGGAATTTCACCGTCCGACGGGCCGGAAACCACAAAAAAAGCCGCCTCCACCTTGGGGCGGAGGCGGCGGCGTCCTTTAAAAAAGGACTTCATTCCATTGCTGTAATGTCCGAACGAGACAGTTAAAAGCTGGCGATGGTATCGGCGTCCAGACGGGTGAGAATCTCGCAGGCCAGCTTCACGGCGTTGTCAAAATCGGCGTAGGCGGACATACCGTAGTGGGTGTGGGCGTAGCGGACAGGCACGCCGATGACGATGACCGGCACGGCCTTTTCCGTCAGATGGATGGCGGCGCCGTTGGTGGAACCGGCGGCGCGGACAGCCTCCTGGACAGGGATTTTCAGCTGCTCGGCCAGGTCCAGGGCGTAGCGCTGGTACCGGGGATTGGTGATCATCCGGGCGTCCACATGGCGCAGCATGGGGCCGCGCTTGATGGCGGTCTGGACCATGTAAGGCTCCACACAGGTGTCGTCGGCGGGGCAGCCCTCAAAGACGATGGCCAGGTCCGGCTTGATGACCTGGGAGGTGACGGTAGCGCCGCGGACGCCGACCTCTTCCTGGGCAGCGCAGGCACCCACCACGTCCACGTTCAGGTCCTTGCCCTGGAGGGTGTGGAGCGTCTTGAGGATGGCGGCGCAGCCCAGGCGGCAGTCGAAGCTCTTGCCCACCATCAGGTCTGTGTTCTCGTCATAGGTGAAGGTCACGTCGGGGGCCACCGGCTCGCCGATGCGGATGCCGTAAACCTCCATGGCCTCCTCCCGGGAGGTGGCGCCCACATCCACGGTGATGTGGGACATATCCAGTGGAGCCTTCCGCTCGGCCTCGCTCATGAAGTGGGGCGGCTTGCTGGCGGTGAGGCCGGGGATGTACTTGCCCCAGCGGTTGCGGACCCAGACCTTGTGGGCGGGAATGTTGTGGGTCACCCAGCCGCCCAGGGGAATGATCCGCAGGGTGCCGTTGGGGCAGATGGCCTGGACCATGAAGCCCACTTCGTCGCTGTGGGCATCCAGCTGCACCACGGGACGGCTGCCGGTGTTGCCCTGACGGCGGATGTAGAAGTTCCGCATCCGGTCCATGTGGGTCTCGCCCAGACCCTCGGCGTAGGGCCGGATGGCGGCCACCACGTCGTCTTCAAAGCCGGAGACGCCGTTGGCGTTGGAAATGGCCGCGATCATCTCCAGAGTGGTTTTCTTATCCATAGCGATTCCTTTCCGGGCTCAGCCCAGCTTGACCTTCTTGAACTCTTCCATGAACTCCACGATGTAGTCGGCGGAAGCCTGCAGCATCTCGCGGCCCCACTCCTCGGTGGCGGTGTTGGGATGATCGGGCCCGATCCAGCCGCTGTCGGTGATGTGGGTGACGCTTCTGGGAATCTCCACGGAAACGCCCTTGAACTCCACGGAACGGAAGCCGGTGGCCTTGAGGTTGTCGCTCAGGTGGTAGAACTTCAGCTCGCCGCCGATCTCGCTCTTGTCCACCAGGGAGGGATCGATGCCCAGGATGGCAGCCGTCTCCTCGCCGCCGCCGTGGCCGCCCTTCCAGGCGGGGTTCAGGTCCCAGGCCATGAGCCACCAGTTGAGCATGGCCACCAGGCAGCCCTTCTTTTCATAGTCCAGAGCCAGACGTTCGATGGTCTTGATGTTGCCGCCGTGGCCGTTGAGGAAGACGAACTTTCTGGCGCCGTGCTTGTACAGGCTCTGGAATATCTGATTGCAGAACTGATAGAGGATGTCGCAGTCGATGTCGATGGTGCCGGGATAGTCGGACAGGCTCTGGCAGGCGCCGTAGGGAATGGTGGGGGCGATGAGGACGTCGCTCTTCTGCTCGATCTTCTCCAGCAGATGGTCGGGAATCAGGGTGTCGGTGCCCAAGGGCATATGGCGGCCGTGGCACTCGATGCTGCCGATGCTGATGAGGACCATATCGTTGCTTTTGAAGTACGTTTCGACCTGGGGCCAGGTCATGTTGCTCAGTCTCATGGAAATTCGTCCTTTCTGAATCAATAAATCGGAGAAGATGCGGTAAAATTGGGGCCGTCAAAGAGACTGACGGCCCCAAAGGTCGGTTACTGGGCGACCTTTACGGTATCCAGATTGTGATAGCCGTTGGCGTCCATCACAAAACCCTCGACCTTCTTGTTGGCGCCCACGTTGATGGAGCTGTAGAAGATGTTCAGGTTGTTGTTGATGCCGTCCAGCTTGATGGCCAGCTCCTTGTAGAGCTCCTGACGGGTGGCCTCGTCGCTGGTGCTTCTGGCCTCTTCCACCAGGGCGTCCACTTCGGGATCGCTGAGGAAGGAACGGTTGCCGGCGGCACCCTGCTGAGAGGAGTGCTCCAGGGAGTAGTAGGTGTAGTCGGCGTCGCCGCTGGAAGTGGTCCAGCCGAAGTAAGCCATGTCGTGCTCACCGTTGGTGGTACGGCTGATATAGCTGCCGAACTCCAGAACCTCCAGGTTCACATTGACGCCGACCTGCTGGAACATGTTCTGCATGGCCTGGCACATCTCAATGCGGGACTGGTTGTCGTTGACCCACAGGGAGCAATCGAAACCGTTGGGATAACCGGCCTCGGCCAGCAGCTCCTTGGCCTTCTCGGGGTTGTACTCACGGACGCCGGTGGAGTAGTAGCCGAAGACGCCGGGGGCAATGATGGAGTCGGCGGGTTCGCCGCTGCCGGCGTTGATGGTGTCCACCAGGGTCTGGCGGTCGATGGCGTAGCTCAGAGCCTCACGGACCAGGGGGTTGTTGAAGGGCTCCTTGTTCATGTTCAGGGAGATATACCAGCAGCTCAGAGAAGGAACCTCATAGACGGTGGTGGTGTCGTTCTCGTTGATGCGGGAGATGTCGTTGACGGCCAGATCGTAAGCCAGATCGACTTCGCCGGTCTCCAGGGCGATGGAACGCTGAGAGGCCTCGGGGATGACGCGCATGGTCAGGTTCTCGGTCTGGGGCTTGCCGGCATAGTAGTCGTCAAAGGCCTTGAGGGTGATGTGATCGCCCTGCTTCCACTCCACGAAGGTGTAGGGGCCGGAGCCGATGGGGTTGAGGATGAAGGCCTCCTCATCGGCCTCCACCACGGCCTTGGGCACGATGGCGGCGAAGGGGATGGCCAGGTTGCGCAGGGTGGGGCCGTAGGGCTCCTTGGTCTTGACGGTAACGGTGTAGTCGTCGTCGACGGTGACCGTGTCGATGAAGTCAACGATATAGGAGACAGCGGCGGAGTTAATGGCGCGCTCCAGGGAGAACTTCACGTCCTCGGCGGTCAGATCGCTGCCGTCATGGAACTTGATGCCCTGGCGGATATGAAAGACATAGGTCAGATCATCGGTCTGCTCCCAGCTCTCGGCGATCTGGCCCACGATCTCATTGGTCTCGGGGTCCACGGTCACCAGGGTGTCGAAAATCTGGCAGGTCACTTCCACCGAGGGGGTCTCCTTGCCCTGATGGGGGTCCAGAGAGGTCACGTCGGCGCCCTGGGCCCAGACCAGGGTGTCCTTGTAGCCGCTGGTGGCGGTGGTGGTGTCGCCGGTGGTGGTCGTTCCGTCGGCGGAGCCGCCGTCCTTGCTGCCGCAGGCGGCCATGCCCATCATGGTGCACAGAGCCAGCGTCGCGGCAACCAGCCGCAGAAGGTTCTTCTTCATGTTCTTTCCTCCTAAAATGCAGTTTGTTGTGGCCCTTGCGGGCCGAATTCACAACCGCGTTGCAACAACGCGACAATGACAGGATGTTGAAGCCGCAGATACCGGTTGGCGGTATTGCCTTAGAGTTCGCCCCGCTGTACCCGCAGGCAGGTGACGAAATGGTCCGGTTCCTGTTCCGTCAGGACCATATCCTGGCTGGTGCAGGCCTCGGTGGCATAGGGGCAGCGCTTGGCGAAGCGGCAGCCGGTGCCGGGGTTCACTGGGGAGGTGATCTCACCCTTCATGGTGATGCGGTTCATGGGCTTGTCGGGGTCCGGAATGGGAATGGCCGACAGCAGCGCCTGGGTGTAGGGGTGCATGGGCTTGCTGAACAGTTTATCTGCCGGAGCCTTTTCCACCATCTGGCCCAGATACATAACCAGAATGTCATCGGAGATGTATTTGACCACCGACAGGTCGTGGGTGACGAACAGATAGGTCAGTCCCAGATTGTCCTGCAAATCCTGCATCAGATTGAGGATCTGTGCCTGGATGGACACGTCCAGGGCGGAAACCGGCTCGTCGCAGACGATGAACTTGGGTTTCAAGGCCAAGGCCCGGGCGATGCCGATCCGCTGGCGGCGGCCGCCATCCAGCTCATGGGGATAGGTGTTGATGAGGCGCGAGGCCAGGCCCACCATGTCCATGATCTCCCGAACGCGCTTCTGGATGGCGTCCTTATCCTTGCGGCTGTACAGCTTCTGCACCAGCAGCGGGGCCGCGATAGCCTCGCCCACGGTCATACGGGGATTCAGGGACGCGAAGGGGTCCTGAAAAACGATCTGCATATCGCGGCGCAATGCCTTGAGCTGGGCCTTGTTCATGGCCACCACATCCTGGCCGTCAAAGACGACGGAGCCGGAGGTGGGCTCATGGAGCCGCAGGATGGCGCGGCCCATGGTGGACTTGCCGCAGCCGGACTCGCCGACGACCCCCAGGGTCTTGCCCCGGTCCAGGGTGAAGCTGATGTCGTCCACGGCGTGGAGCATACCGTTGGGTACGGGGAAGTATTTCTTCAGGTGTTCCACCCGCAGGATTTCATTGGTGGTTTCCGCCATATCACTGCGCCTCCTTCTCATACCGGAAGCAACGCACCTTGTGGCCGTCCTCCAGCTCGTACATGACCGGCAGCTCCGCACGGCACCGGTCGGTGGCGTACTTGCAGCGCTCGGCGAACTTGCAGCCCTTGGGCAGCGCCGTGGGGTCGGGCATCATGCCGTCGATGGCGGCCAGACGCTTGCTGTTGGTCTCCAGACGGGGCACGGAGCCGAACAGGCCCTCGGTGTAGGGGTGCAGGATGTTTTTATACACCTGCTGCAAGGTGCCGTACTCCACGATCTCACCGGCATAGATGATGGCCACGGTATCGCAGTTCTGGGCCACAACGCCCAGATCGTGGGTGATCAGCAGCATGGCCGTGTTGTTTTTGACCTTCAGGCCGTGGATCATCTCCAAAACCTGGGCCTGGATGGTCACGTCCAACGCCGTGGTGGGCTCGTCGGCAATGAGCAGCTGGGGGTTGCAGGCCAGGGCGATGGCGATCACCACACGCTGCTTCATGCCGCCGGAGAACTGGTGGGGATAGTCGTCGTAACGGCTGGCCACAATGCCCACCATCTCCAGCATCTCCTCGGCCTGCTTGCGGCTCTCGGCCTTGGACAGGTTCGGGTGGTGGGTGATGATGACCTCGCGGATCTGCTCGCCCACGGTCATGACCGGGTTCAGGGATGTCATGGGGTCCTGAAAGATCATGGAGATCTGGCGGCCGCGGAGGGCGCGCATCTCCTTTTCCGACAGCTCCATAATGTCGCGGCCGTCGTAAAACACCTGACCGGACACAATTTTTCCGGGGGGATTGGGAATCAGGCGCATAATGCCGCGGGCCAGGGTGGTCTTGCCGGCGCCGGTCTCGCCCACCAGACCCAGGGACTCACCCTTGCGCAGCTGCAAGTACGCGCCGTTGAGCGCTTCGGTGACGCCGTCGTCCGTGGCGTAAATGATGCTCAGGTCTCTAATATCCAATAAGATATCCGACATATCGGTATCGTACCTCCTCTTAGTCTCCAACGGGTGCTCAGTTCTTCATGCGGGGGTCCAGGGCGTCGCGCAGACCGTCGCCCATGAGGTTCAGGGAGAGAATGGTCAGCATGATGCCGAGACCGGGGATGACGGTCACATGCCAGGCATCGCGGAAGTAGGTCCGGGCGTTGGACAGCATGGCGCCCCACTCCGGTGTGGGCGGCTGGATGCCCAGACCCAGGAAGGACAGACCGGCAATGGAGAGGATGGCGCCGGCCAGACCCAGGGTGGCCTGTACGATGATGGGCGCCATGGCGTTGGGGACAATGTATTTAAAGATGATCTCCCGGTCGTTGCAGCCGATGGAACGGGCCGCCTCAATGAACTCCTGGTCTTTCACCGTCAGCACCGAGGCGCGGACCGTTCGGGCAAAGGTTGGGATATAGGCGATGCCGATGGCGATGAGGACGTTGACCAGGCTGGTGCCCAGGGCCGCCACAATGGCCGTGGCCAGCAGCATGGAGGGAATGGCCAGCAGAATGTCCATGAAGCGCATGAGCACCGTGTCGATGATCTTGCCGTAGTAGCCGGCCAGAGCGCCCAGGGCGCCGCCGATGATCAGGGAGAAGATGATGGCGATGCCGCCCATGAACAGGGAGTAGCGGACGCCCCACAGCATACGCATGAGGATGTCGCGGCCGTACTCATCCTGGCCGAAGGGGTGTTTCAGGCTGGGACCCTGGAGGCGTTCCACCAGGTTCTGGCTGGTGACGTAGGTGTTGTAAAATTCCTTCTGGGTCACCGCGTCGATGACCAGGGTGGCGACGGCAATGAGGACCAGCAGACACAGGAAGGTCAGTCCGGCCATGGCCGTGCGGTTTTTGCGGAAGCGTCTCCAGGCGTCCTGCCACAGAGAGCGTTGGGTGTTGGTTTTGGTCTTTTCCATGGCTGATCACCGTCCCTTCTTCTTATACTGCGATTTGATGCGGGGGTCCACAAAGGAATAGATGATATCCACCACCAGATTCACCAGGGTGAACATGGTCGCCATGACCACTACGCAGCCCATGACCATGGGAATGTCCTTGGACTTGATGTTTTCCACCATCAGACGGCCCAGGCCCGGCCAGGAAAAGACGGTCTCGGCCAGCATGGCGCCGCCCAGCAGGTTGCCGAACTGCAATCCCACGGCGGTGATAATGGGAATCAGGGCGTTGCGCAGCATATGCTGAAAGGTGACGACGCGCTCGCTGACGCCTTTGGCCCGGGCCGTGGAGATATAGTCCTGCCGGATGACCTCCAGCATGGAGGACCGGGTCATACGGGCCACCATGGCCGCCGAGTTCATACCCAGCGTCAGGGAGGGGAGAATCAGGCTCAGGACCAGGGGGCCGAATCCCGATCCCATGCCCTGGGACGGCAGCCATCCCAAGTTGACCGCGAAGATCAGGACCAGCAGAAGACCCGACCAGAAGTTTGGCATGGACACGCCCACCAGGGCCACCACCATGGACACGTTATCCAACAGGGAGTACTGTTTTCGCGCCGATATGATGCCGATGGGAATGCCGATGACCAGCGCCACCAGAATGCCGCAGGCTGCCAGCAGCGCCGTGTTGGGCAGACGGTCGACCACCTGATCCCAGACGGAGATGCTGTTGCGGTAGGACAGGCCCAGATCACCCTGTGCCAGACCCACCATGTAGTCGGCATAGCGGACCAGCAGCGGATCGTTGAGGCCCAGCTCTTCCCGCTTCATCTCCAGGGCCTCCGCCGTGGCCTGATCGCCAAGGATGATGGCCGCCGGATCACCGGGGGACAGGTTCAGGATAAAGAACACGATGAACGTAACGCCGATGATGACGGGTATCAGCATCAGCAGTCGCTTGACGATGTACTTGAACATTTTTTGGACTACCTCCCATGTCTTCTGATCGGGATTCGTTTTGGACAGGCGACCGGCCCCGCTGTCCTGCAACGTTGTCGAAATTATAATACAATTTTTCATATATTGTCAACAATATATTTCTTTATAAAACACCCTTTTCTTTTTGTCGACTTCATATTATAATAGAGGGTGTAGAACAAATCGGGCCAATATCCACCTATTCATGCGGTGTTTGAACGGTTTTTCTGACAAATTAACAGTAAGATTCGAGGTATAGAGTTATGGGCACCATTGGAGGAATTTTTTCTAACGAATTAGCACTTTCCACTGCTAATGGATTTTTTTCGAGAATTTGTCCGCCCGGCAGCGACGTGTCTTTTATGATGTCGGGACGCTGCGGCATCTACCGCTGCCTGCTGGATCTGGCCCAGCGGGACACACGGAAAGTGGCCTACGTCCCCATGTACACCTGTGAGACGGTGCTGGCTCCCTTTCTGAAAGCCGGTTACCAGCTGCGGTTCTACGAGGTGGACCGGCAGCTGCACAGTGTGTTCGACCCGGCGGTGCTGGACGAGATCAGTGTGCTGTCCCTCTGCGGCTACTACGGCTTTTCCAACTATGACCACGACTTTGTCCGCCGGTGCAAGGACCGGGGGGTGACCATCTTTGAAGACGCCACCCATTCGATTCTGTCCGCCGACGGCATCGACCCCCTCTGCGACTATGTGGCCGGCAGCTTCCGCAAGTGGATGGGCGTCCCCTGCGGCGGCTTTGCCATCAAGTACGGCGGCGCCTTCACCGTCCCCTGTCTGCCGGTGGACCCCACCCATCTGGACCTGCGGTACAAAGCCATTGAGACTGGAGACGGCAATGTGTTCTGGGAGGGCGAGATGCTGCTGCGGCGAATTTTCGACTGCCACAGCGGCGACGAGACCTCGGAGCACATTCTGCGCTTTGCAGACCTGGAAACCATTTCCCGCCGCCGCCGGGAGAATTTCCAGGCGCTGCTGGACGGTATGCCCCAAACGCCCCAGGGCTTCGCCCCTGTGTTCTCCACGCTGCCGGAGGGTACGGTGCCCAGCCACTTTGTGCTCTATGCCGACGACCGTCCCCATCTGCAAGCCTTTTTGAAAGACCGCGACATCCGCTCCACCGTCTATTGGCCCAAAGCTGAGGTGGTGGACCTGACGGGCCACGACACCGTGGCGTACATCTACGACCATATTGTGGCCGTCCCCTGCGACCAGCGCTATACCCCCGCCGATATGGCACGCATCACCGACGCCCTGGGGGCCTATGCGCAGGCGTGGGCATCCCACGCCTGAGGCTCCCGCCCACCCCATATAGAGCATATTAGAGATAGATAGAGAAAGGTCTGATGATATGAAGATAGCCGCCGACGCCCCCTGCAGCTATGCGGAGATTGCGCTGCACTATCTGCGGGAGCAGATCATCAACGGCGAATTCCGGGCCCAGGAGAAGCTGGTGGAAACAGAGATTGCCCAGACGCTGGGTATCAGCCGCGGTCCCGTCCGGGACGCTCTGAAGCAGCTGGCTGTGGAAGGGCTGGTGGACTACCAGCCCAACCGTGGCTGCACCGTGGCGCTGTTGTCGCCCCGGGACGCCTACGAGGTGTTCTATCTCCGGGGCAATCTGGAGAAGATGGCTCTGGAAAAATGCAACTGTACCATTAGCGACGAGGGATTGTTCATCATGGAAAATGCTCTGGCGGAAATGCGGTCCTTCTCCGACCAGGACCCCATGTATCCCAAGGTCATGGCCGACACCCGGTTCCACCGGCAGATTGTCCTGGCCAGTCAGATGGACCGTCTGGTGAAGATGTGGGAGCTGCTGACGCCGCTCAACGGCGCCATGTTCCTGTCCATCCACAACGCCAACCACTCCCCCTTTGCCGACCGCATCGACCACCCCACCCGCGGCAATCTGGTCATGGCCCATGAGCAGATTCTGGCCGCCGTCCAGAAGCGGGATTTGCAGGAAGCCTGCCGCGTGCTGGACAGCCACTACACCAAAAACGGCGAGCGGGTCTACCGCCTTTCCCTCATGCAGGAAGCCGCCCAGGACGGCTGATGGACGCCCATACGCAACAAAAAAAGGATGCTGCGCCGCAGCATCCTTTTTTGTTCCGTATTCCTGCTTAACCGGGTTCCCGGACCGTCACGTGCATATGGTCCGCCGCCTCCCGCCAGGACACGCTGTGTCCCGCGCCGTGACTGCAAAAGATGGAGTCGGCGGGGTTCTCCGTGTCCCGCTCCCGGTCGTAGCCGGAGGCGGCGGCCACGGCCGCGCCGTCGGGACAGACCTCGTAGCCGTCGGGCTCCAGCTGCAAGCTGCCGCCGCCGCGGGTTTTGGTGGCAAAGTCCCGGCTGAAGGGCAGCATGGGGGCCACGGGACACCGGCCCGTCAGCCGCGTCCAGCTTCCCACCGTCTCCGGCAGGTCGCAGACGCCGCCCATGCGGGAAATCTCCGTTTGCAGCTTGGCCGCCGTGGACGGGTCGGCCTGGATGGTAAACCGGTACCAGGGCTCCAACACGAGCGTTTCCGCGTGGAACAATCCGTGACGGATGGCCCGGTAGACAGCCTGACGGAAATCACCGCCCTCCGTGTGCTTGTCATGGGCCCGTCCCCCCAGGAGCACCACGTTGACATCGGTGAGCGGCGCGCCCAGCATGGCCCCCACATGGGCCTTTTCCAACACATGGGTCTCGATGAGCCGCTGCCAGTTCAGCGCCAGATCGTCGGTGGAACAGCGGCTTTCAAAGGTGACGCCGGTCCCTCTGGGGTTGGGCTCCAGCAGCAGCTGGACCTCCGCGTAATGGCGCAGCGGTTCAAAGTGGCCGCAGCCCCGGACCGGTTGCGCGATGGTCTCCCGGTAGGCCACCGCCGGTTCCCCAAAGGTCACCTCCAGGTCGTACCGCTCCTTTACCGTCTGGGTCAGCACGTCCAGCTGCATCTCCCCGGCCACGGCTACATGGAGCTGATGCAGTCCCTCGTTCCATCGAACGGCCAGGGTGGGCTCCTCGTCCTCCAGCTGCCGGAAGATCTCCAGAAGACGGGTGGGCGCCGCGTCGGCCCGCACCTCCACCAGCAGGGGCGGCGGGGCCACCGATTCCCGATGGAGCAGCGTCTCCCCTGCCCGGTCTCCGGCCCGCAGGTCCTGCAGCCCTGTCACCGACACCAGTTCCCCGGCCCGGGCCTCGGCAATCTGCTCCCATTTGCCGCCCATCTGGCGGCGCAGCTGGTGGACCTTTTCGCCGTTTACAATCTGTCGGGGCCGTAATGTTCCCGACAAAATCTTGCAGCAGCAAACCCGCTCCTGCTTGTCCCGCCGGATTTGATAGGCCAGCAGCTCCAGGGGGCCGTCGGGGTCGTAGTCCGTCCGGCACAGCCGGTCCAGACCGTCCAGCAGACTGTCGATGCCCTCCCCTTTCAGGGCGCTGCCCCGGTACACGGGGAACAGACGCCGTTCCCGGAAGGCCCGTCCGGCAGCGGCCCAGCACGCGCCGTCGTCCAGCGTCCCCTCCAGATACGATTCCAGCAGGGCGTCGTCGGTCATGGCCACCTGTTCCCGGACCGCATCCGTCAGACCGTCCTGCATCCCACAAAATCCGTCGCCCCACCGGCGCAGCTGTTCGAGAACGCCGTCGGGGTCGGCCCCGGCCAGGTCGGTTTTATTGAGGAAGCAGAGGACGGGGATGCCCCGCCGCTCCAACAGCTGCCACAGCCGTTCCGTCCGGGCCGGAATGGGCCCCGACGCGCCGATCACCAGTATGGCCGCGTCCAGCGCCGCCAGACACCGCTCCATCTCCGGCGAGAAATCGCCGTGGCCCGGCGTGTCCAGCAAAAAATACCGGGTTTCCCCGTGGGAAAACACGGCCTGGGCCGAAAACACCGTGATGCCTCTGGCCCGCTCCACGGCGGTGAAGTCCATACAGGCCCCGCCGTCATCCACCCGGCCCACGGACCGCAGCGCGCCGCCCCGGTACAACAGCTGTTCCGACAGGGTGGTCTTGCCGCCGTCCACCTGGGCCAGAATCCCCAGCGTCACATTCACAGCGCCACCTCCCAGCCGTCGGGCAGGCCCTCCAGACACAGGGCAGACCAGTCCATGTCCGGCGCGGCCTTGGGAAACGCGCCGGGGTCGCCGGGGGGACACAGCCGCTTTTCATACCAGTGGACGCCGTGCCACCGGCCCAGCTTGTAGCCGCAGTCCGGCAGCACCGCCGTCAGCCGGTAGCCCATGGCCTCGTGGAACCGGCAGCTGGTCTCGTTTTCGCTGGTCACCAGGCCGTACAGCACCTGATAACCCTGCATGGCCCCCATGCGCTCCAACAGCGTGTAAAAGACCCGTCCCAACCCCTTACCGGCGGCCTCGGGCCGCAGATACACCGATAGATCGGCGGCCCAGCGGTAGGCCGCCCGTTCAAAGGCCCGGTCCAGATAGGCGTAGCCCAGCAGTTCTCCCGCCTCCTCGGCCACCAGCCATGGGCCGACGGCGGTGATGGTCCGGAACCGGTTGGTAAAGTCCGCCGCCGTGGGAACGGTGTATTCAAAGGTGATGGGCGTATTCAAAATGTACGGCCCGTAGATGTCCAGGATGCCGGGAACGTCCGATTCCCGCGCCAGTCGAATGCGTACCATAAATTCCTCCGTCACAAGAAAAAGAGCGCCGCCGCGGCAGCGCTCCAGCAGGCCGGCCCCGTCCTCCGGACGGCGTGTTCCAATTCAAAAACGCCGTTACCGTCCGGCAGAATCGCCGGGGCCTGGAAAGTATTCTGGAAACAGCCGCTCCGCCGCCTCGTTGAGGGCGCGGCAATAGGCCCGGTAACCTGCCAGCATGGTCCGGGCCTCGTCGGTCAGTTCCGCGCCGCCGCCATGGCGGCCGCCGGTGGACGACAGCAGCAGCGGGTACCCCAGGGATTCCTCGCAGCGGCGCACCACGGTCCAGGCCTTGGAATAGGCCATGCCCATGGACTGGGCCGCCGCCCGCAAGGACTTCCGCTCCGCCACCAGCTCCAACAGCTGGGCGATGCCGGGTCCAAAGCACTTGTCGTCCGTATAAAGCTGTATCCGCACCACAGGGTGCAATTCCGTCTGTTTCATAGGTGTAGTGTACCACGGCTTTTTCCCGCCGTCAACCGTTGACCTCCGGCGTCATCGGTGTTATTCTTACAAAAGAATCACGAAACGAAATGAGGATGTTTTTATGCTGGTATTGATTCGCGGCGCCGGTGATCTTGCCACCGGCACAGCTCTGCGGCTCCATCGGGCCGGGCTGTCGGTGGTCATGACCGATCTGCCCCACCCCACGGCCATCCGCCGCACCGTCTGTTTCTCCGAAGCCATCGTCCATGGCCGCTGCACGGTGGAGGACGTCACCGCCGTAGCCATCGAAACGCCCGACCAGGCCGCCGCCGTTCTGGCCGACGGCCACATTCCCATCCTGGCCGACCCGGCAGGCACGGCCATTGCCGCTCTGCGCCCCGACGCCGTGGCCGATGTCATTCTGGCCAAGCGGAACCTGGGCACAAAAATCACCGACGCCCCCATTGTGGTGGCGGCCGGCCCCGGCTTCACCGCCGGTGTGGACTGCCACGCCGTGGTGGAGACCATGCGGGGCCACTATCTGGGCCGGGTGATCTACGACGGCAGCGCCCAGCCCAACACCAGCGTCCCCGGTCTCATCGGCGGCTTTGCCGGAGAACGGGTCCTGCGGGCCCCGGCGGACGGCGTGTTCCGCTGCGTCCGGGCCATCGGCGATCAGGTGGAGGCCGGAGACGTGGCGGCCACCGTGGACGGCGTTCCCATGACCTGCACCATCGGCGGCATCCTCCGGGGACTGCTGGCCGACGGCACCCCGGTCCACAAGGGCATGAAATCCGGCGACGTGGACCCCCGCTGCGCCATCGATCACTGTTACTGTGCCTCCGACAAGGCGCTGGCCGTGGGCGGCGGCGTCCTGGAAGCCATCCTCCATTTTGCGTCAAAGAAAGGCGGTATCTGAACATGGAATCGGAAGTCAAACTGACCAAATTGGCCTCCTGCGCCGGGTGCGGTGCGAAAGTAGGCGCGGGCGTGCTGGCCCAGCTACTGGAGGGATTGCCGGTCCACCGGGACGAGAATCTTCTGGTGGGCTTCGACAAGTCCGACGACGCCTCGGTGTATCGGATTTCCGACGAGCTGGCGTTGGTCCAGACCGTGGACTTTTTCCCGCCCATTGCCGACGACCCGCATCTCTTCGGCCAGATTGCCGCCACCAACGCCCTGTCCGACGTTTACGCCATGGGCGGCGAGCCGAAGCTGGCATTGAATCTCCTGTGCGTACCGGAGAAAATGCCCAAGGACGCCGTCCATCAGCTGCTGCGGGGCGGCTATGAGAAGGTCTATGAGGCCGGGGCCATCATCACCGGCGGCCACAGCATTCTGGACCCGGAGCCCAAATACGGCCTGGCCGTCACGGGCTTTGTCCACCCGGAGAAAATGCTCACCAACAGCGGCGCTAAGCCCGGCGATGTGCTGCTGCTGACAAAGCCCCTGGGCATCGGCATTCTGACCACGGCGGCCAAGGCTGATCTCTGCCCCGCCGACGCCCTGGCCCTGGCCCACAAGCTCATGACGACGCTGAACAAGAGCGCCCGGGACCAGATGGTGCAGTACAACGTTCACGCCTGCACCGACGTGACGGGCTTCGGCTTCCTGGGTCATCTTTTGGAGCTGGCCCAGGGCAGCGGCGTTGCCGTCACCGTGGACACCGCCGCCATGGATTTGATTCCCGCCGCGCTGGAGCTGGCGGAGATGGGGATTCTGCCGGAGGGTATGTACCGCAACCGGAAATTTGCCGAGTGTGCCGTGGATGGCGGCGATGTGTCCCTGGCCGTCCAGGACGTGCTCTACGACCCCCAGACGGCAGGCGGTCTCCTGATGGCCGTGGACCCGGCCGACGCCGACGCGCTGCTGGCGGCCCTCCGGCCGGTGGTCCCCAGCGCCCAGCGGGTGGGCGTCGTATCGGCATATCAGGACGGCCCCCGTATCAAACTGATCTGACGGCTTCCAATGCCCGATCAATGTCGGTCTCCGTGGAAAAACAGCCCCAGGAGAACCGCACGGTCCCTCTTGGGAAGGTTCCCAGGGTCTTGTGGGCCGACGGGGCACAGTGGAGGCCGCAGCGGGTGAGAATACCGAAGTCCCGCTCCAACGCCTCGGCCACCTCGGCGTTGTCCCGCCCGGGAAAGTCGAGACTGACCACCCCCACCCGGCCCTCCACCGTGTCGGGTCCGATGACGGACACGGTGGGAATGGACCGGACGCCGTCCAGGAACCGGGCTGTCAAGGCCCGGTCGTGGGCGGCAATGGTCTCGATGCCCGTCCATTCCAGATATGCCAGCGCCGCTTCCAGACCGTAGATGCCCGGCACGTTGGGGGTCCCCGGCTCGAAGCGGTCCGGCATATAGGAGGGGATCTCCTCCGAGTCGGAGGCGCTGCCCGTGCCGCCGGAGATCACGGGTGTCAGCTGGGCCGCAAAGACCGGGTCCAGCAGCAGCGCCCCCATGCCCGACGGCCCCAGCAGCCCCTTGTGGCCCGGCACCGACAGAGCCGACAGGCCCAGCGCAGAGAAATCCACCGGTATATGGCCCGCCGTCTGGGCGCCGTCGAGACAGAACGGAACCCTGTGGCGGTGGCAGATCTCTCCCACCGCCGCCGCGTCCTGAATCGTCCCGGACACGTTGGAGCCGTGGGCCAGGACCACCAGCCGGGTGTCGGGCCGCAAGGCGTTCTCCACGTCCTTGGGTTCCAGCCGCCCCACGGCGTCGCAGGGTACCCGTGTGAAGGTCACGCCCTGTCTGGCCAACGCCTGTAAGGGCCGCATGACGGCGTTGTGCTCCATGGAGGATACCACACAGTGGTCCCCTGGCCGCAGATAGCCCGACAGCACCAGATTGAGGCCCCAGGTGTTGCCCGGCGTCAGCACAGCGTGGGTCATGGGCGCAAACTGGAACAGCCGGCACAGCCGCTGCCGCAGACGCAGCTCCATCATGCCCGCCGCCTGGGCAGGGCCGTAGACGGACCGGTTCACCGTGGCCCCCACCTCCTCCAGATACCGGGCCATCTGCCGGGGGACCTGGGGCGGCTTGGGAAAGGATGTGGCGGCGTTGTCCAGATAGACTGTCTCCATAGTGGTTCCTCCTCCTGTGATTTTCTCCAGTGTAACACAACGGACTGCAAAAGTAAAACTTGCATTTTTCCACACCATGCGTTATCCTCATAGGAGAATAACAAACGGCAGTCTCACGCCATTGGACAACGGCGCCGGACGAGGGCGGCTGCTCCGAAGGAACGTTTGACACTTGCCGGAAGGCTGCCCCTTTGGGGCAATCGATTCGGCAAGGGCCGCAGGCACAACGGCGTGGGACCGCCAAAACGAAGAAAGAAGGATGACAATGACAAAAAAAATACCGTGGCTCGTGATTCTCACGGGCGTTGTCACGGGCTTGGCGGCCCTGGTGCTGACCAAGGCCGGTAACCCCGGCAATATGGGCTTCTGTATCGCCTGCTTCCTCCGGGATATCTCCGGCAGCGTGGGCCTCCACACGGCGGCCAAGGTCCAGTACATCCGTCCCGAGATCATCGGTCTCGTCCTGGGCGCCTGCATCATGGCCCTGGTGCGGGGCGAATTCACGGGCCGCGCCGGTTCCACCCCCGCCCTGCGGTTCGTCATCGGCGCGTTCGTCATGGTGGGCGCCTTGGCCTTTCTGGGCTGCCCCCTGCGGATGGTCCTGCGGCTGGGCGGCGGCGACGTGACCGCCATTGCCGGCCTGTTGGGCTTCGTCGTGGGCATTCTGGTGGGCGTGCTCTTCCTGAAGAAAGGGTTTTCTCTGGGCCGCGCCTACAAGGTCAAGAAAACCGAGGGCTTCGTCCTACCGGCCATTATGATCTTCCTGCTGGTGCTGCTGCTGGTCAAGCCCGCTTTCCTGTATTTCTCTGAAGCCGGCCCCGGCTCCATGCATGCCGCATTGCCCATCTCTCTCATCGCCGGTCTGGTGGTGGGCGCGCTGGCCCAGCGCAGCCGCCTGTGTACGGCCGGCGGCATCCGAGACATGATGCTCTTTAAGGATTTCCACCTGCTGACGGGCCTTCTGGCCATCTTTGTGACGGTTTTGATCGGCAATCTGATTCTGAACCAGTTCAATCCCACCGCCGCCGTACAGCCTGTGGCCCACCACGACTATGTGTGGAGTTTTCTGGGTATGGCCCTGGCGGGCTGGGGCTCCACGCTTCTGGGCGGCTGCCCCCTGCGGCAGCTGATCCTGGCCGGTGAGGGCAACGGCGACAGCGCTGTGACCATCCTGGGCATGATCGTGGGCGCGGCCTTTGCCCACAACTTCGGTCTGGCCGGCAACGCCGACGCCATGACCGACGGCGTCTTCACCGCCGGCGGCGTGGCTCCCGCCGGACGCATTGCCGTGGTCCTGGGCCTGGTGGTCCTGGCCGTCATCTCCATCGCCAATCTCTACAGAGGAGGAAAGCAGAAATGATCGATGCAAGAGGTCTCGCCTGTCCCATGCCCGTGGTCATGGTGCAGAAAGCCGTCAAGGACGGCGCGCCCGCCACGGTGGAAGTGCTGGTGGACAACCAGTGCGCCGTGGAAAATATCACCCGCTACGCCTCCCATCAGGGCTATCGCGTCTCCGTGCAGGAGCAGGAGAACGAGGAATTCGCCCTGACGCTGACCAAGTGATATGCAGTACGTGGCCACATTCCACACCCATCTGAGCGCCATGCTCACCTGTCAGGCGCTCCAGGACCACGCCGTGGACGCCCGGATGTCCCCGGTCCCCCGGGCCCTCAGCTCCTCCTGCGGCACCTGTGTCCGCTACGAAGCCGCCGATCCCTGCCGCGGCCTGCTGGATGCGGACCTGGAGGCGGTCTACGAGGAACAGAACGGTTCCTACAGACTTTTGTTCTCCGGCGACAGTCATTGACGGCATTTTCACCAAAGGCATCAGGTTAAACAATTTGATACCCGTCATTTTGTACAGAACAGAGATCCTGCTTGTCCCCCGTTGACAAGCAGGATTTTTCTGCTATACTGAAGTCACAAACAACAAACAAGCACTTCAAACCAGAAAAGGAGGAGAGTCCAATGTACTAAACAGCCGCAGTCCAACCCCAATCCCTTTTGGTGGCATGCAGTTGGGAATAGCGCAGCCACAGCAGTCCTGATCTTGTAGGTCGCACCGCATGTTCCGCGTGTCGGATTACCGATGAAGAAGAATTGACCGGGCGTGATGGCCGTGTATCGGCAATGGGTTTGTGAACGATGGAACAATCCCCCGCTATCAGACGTACCCGAGACAATTTGTTTCCCAGCGCGAAGAACTGCCGTCGCTGACCGCCATGTGAAGTTGCTGGATTCCATTTGGGGCAGTTGGCCTGACAGACTGTAATCTCAATCAAGTACGAATATCCACAGATCACTTTTGTACCTCGAGTGGATCACAGCCGATTCCATCTTTGTTGTTTGTTGGATATAGATGTTCGCTGTTTTCCCGCAATGGTCCTTACCGAATGGTATCGATTCCGAGACTACGTTTCATACAGTAGATAGTAGAATCAACAGGTACACAAAGAGAATAGGAGTTTTACAATTTGAATATTGAAGTTATCTAGCACCCGGCAACAGTCTTATGTTGTCGGGTGCTCCTTTATTATATATCAGGCAACACCGTACTTTTTTGCAGGGCATCACGGTTTTTCTTGCAAATGGCCGCGATTCCTGATATGATACACATATCATTCAGTACGACAATGTAGTAAAGGAGCGCATTCCAATGATTACCGTCCACAACGGCGGCCATTTCTACCGCAATGGCCAGTTCCTGACCGAAGAGGCCGGCATCGCCGCCGGTCTGCGTCCCGATACCGGCAAGACCGGCACCATGGCCTATGGCGTTCTGTCCCGGCACAACACCTCCGGGTCCATGGACTTCCTCAAGATCAAATTCGACGCCATGGCCTCCCACGATATCACCTATGTGGGCATCATCCAGACGGCCCGGGCCTCGGGTCTCACGGAGTTTCCCCTGCCCTATGTGCTGACCAACTGCCACAACAGCCTTTGCGCCGTGGGCGGCACCATCAATGAAGACGACCATGTATTCGGTCTCAGCGCCGCCAAGAAGTACGGCGGCGAGTTTGTCCCGACCCACCAGGCGGTCATCCACAGCTATATGCGGGAAATGTACGCCGGCGGCGGCAAAATGATCATCGGTTCCGACTCCCACACCCGTTACGGCGCTTACGGCACCATGGCCATCGGCGAGGGCGGCCCGGAGCTGGTCAAGCAGCTGCTCCGTAAGACCTATGACATCGCCTATCCCCGGGTCATTGCCATCTACCTCACCGGCGCGCCCCGGCCCGGCGTGGGTCCCCAGGACGTAGCCATTGCCCTCATCGGCGCGACGTTCTCCCAGGGCACCGTGAAAAACGGCGTCATGGAGTTCTTCGGCCCCGGCGTGGCCAATCTGGCCATGGACTACCGCAGCGGCATCGACGTCATGACCACGGAAACCAGCTGCCTCAGCTCCATCTGGTGCACCGACGAGACGGTGAAAAAGTCTCTGGAAGCCCATGGCCGCGGCAGCGACTATCAGGCCCTGTCCCCTGCCGACGGCGCCTACTATGACTGCGTCATTGAGGTGGATTTGAGCAAGGTGGAGCCTATGATCGCCCTGCCCTTCCATCCCTCCAACGCCTATACCATCCGGGAGTTCAACGCCAACCTGGAGGACATTCTCCACAAGGTGGACGAGGACACCATGGTGAAGCTGGAACTGAAAACCAAGCCTGAAAGCCTGCTGCGGAAGATCCGCAACGGCAAATTCTACGCCGATCAGGGCGTCATTGCCGGATGTTCCGGCGGCACCTATCAGAATCTGCGCAAGGCCGCCCAGATTCTGGACGGTACGCCCATCGGCTCCGATGCCTATTGGCTCAGCGCCTACCCGGCCAGCCAGCCCGTCATGATGGAGCTGGCCCGCACCGGCGAGTTGGCCAAGCTCATGGCCTCCGGCGTCTCTGTCCGGTCGGCCTTCTGCGGTCCCTGCTTCGGTGCCGGCGACGTCCCCGCCAACGGCGCATTCTCCATCCGCCATTCCACCCGCAACTTCCCCAACCGGGAGGGCTCCAAGCCCGGCGACGGCCAGGTGTCCTATGTGGCACTGATGGACGCCCGTTCCATTGCCGCTTCCTCCCTCAACGGCGGCGCCATCACCTCCGCCATGGACTTGGGACTGGAGCCGGAGGAGTCCTTTGTGGAATACCACTTCGACGACTCCGCCTACCGCCGCGTTTACCACGGTGTGGGCCATCCCCAGAAGGATGCCGAACTGGTCTTCGGCCCCAACATCGCCGACTGGCCCAGCCAGATTCCCATGCCGGAGAACCTCTATCTCACCGTGGCCGCGGCCATCTATGACCCTGTCACCACCACCGACGAACTGATCCCCTCCGGCGAGACCTCCTCCTACCGCTCCAATCCCTTGAAACTGTCGGAGTTCGCTTTGAGCCGCAAGGACCCCCAGTATGTGGGCCGCGCCAAGGCCGTGCTGGCCGTGGAACAGCTGCGCCGGGAAAACCCCAATGCCACTGCTGTGATCGCTGCCCTGGACGGCCACGACGCCGCCACCACGGGCTTGGGCAGCGTGGTCATGTCCATCCGGCCCGGCGATGGCTCCGCCAGAGAGCAGGCGGCTTCCTGCCAGCGCGTTCTGGGCGGCTGCGCCAACCTGTGTGAAGACTTTGCCACCAAGCGCTATCGCTCCAACGTGATCAACTGGGGCATGGTGCCGTTCACCGTGACGGATATTGTGCAATATAACATTCAGCCCGGTGACAAGCTGTACATCCCCGGCATCAAGGCCGCCCTGGAGTCCGGCGCGGAATCCATCGACGCCACCTTGACGCAAAACGGCGTCTCCACCACCATTCCCCTGAAGCTGGAACGCCTGACGGCGGAGGACCGGGAGATCATCCTCTCCGGTTGTCTCATCAATTATTACGCAAAATAAGCACAAAAAATCGTGGATGCTGCGGCATCCACGATTTTTCAGTTCCATACGTTCAAAACAAATCATTGAGACTGCCGAAGGTATCCATCCAGTTATCCAGCCTGTCTTCCACAGATTGACCTGCCACGAACATTCCCTCGGCCGCCTGCTCGCACAGCTTTCCGCCGGTCCAAACGGTCATGGAGATCACCGCCGCCAAAAGTACCGCCGTCATGGTCAGATGGGCGCCGGTCATGGGTACCCCAAAGATTTTTACCAGCAGCAGCGTAATCAGGCCGCACCAGAACACCGCGCCAAGAATCAGCGCCAGGGCCGCGCCCATTCCCCACCCAAAGAGAATGAACAGCACGGTCAATATCAGGGCGGCGCTGCTGAAAACCGTATTCACGCCCACCGCCAGAAGTACATAATAAAAGCCGGCATTGACCCGGGTCAGTTTGATCTGCAAAAAGACAGCCAAAACAGATAGCGCCAGCGCAATAACGGCAATCCGCGCACCCGTGAGCCAAGTGGTGAAAAACGGCACATAGATATCGGTCCGGCCACCGGAAGTTCCGGCAACCGATTCCACAATGGCATGGAGTGATTTGCTGCTGGCAGCAAACAGCACAAGCCCGGCCAAAACCACATGGAGTACCATCATCGTCACAGCCAGCGCCGAATCCCGCGCCTTGAGTACGCCGGTGGTCGTCTTGATGGGGTCGCGCCAGTAGTCCCGCAGAAACAACGTCACGCGTCCCAATGGCTCTTTCAGTTTTTTCCAATAGATATTCTCTCCGGCCGGAGCCGCCTGAAACATGGGCCGGTCCTCCGCCATGTCCGTTGGGGTGCTGCGCTCCTGGACCGCAGCCTCTCCGGACGTCTGCGGCTCTGCCACCTCTGCGCTCTCCCGGGGCGCATCCAGCGACTTTGTTTCTTCTTGCTCCGGCTGACAGTTGCATACACCGTCCTCTGGCAGTAATTTCCCGCAGTATGTGCAAAAGCGGTCCATGATTGCTCCTCCTTCATGCTTTGAATACCGCGGTACGGTGAGAATGCGACGCGCACGCGCCTGCTTCTGTATGTGTGCCGCGCATGGCTTCCCATTCCGGCAGTTCTGCCGGTGTATTTGGTATTATCATAATGCCCTGGCCCGGCGCTGTCAATCTTCGACTGGTTTCCCATAAAAATTCATGCGTTTGCAGCGTACCACAAAAACAGACCGTCAACGCACGTGCATCCAGTTTCTATACAGTATTCGTTTTTTGCATACCAAGAATATGGCTGAAATTTCACCGTTTGTCCGATTTTTCTTGACAATTCACCTTGGTAAATGGTATGATATCTCTACGCCGCTGTGGCGAAACAGGCAGACGCAAGGGACTTAAAATCCCTCGGTGGCAACACCGTACCGGTTCGATCCCGGTCAGCGGCACCACGCCGGAGCAAAGTCCACTTTGCTCCGGCGTCTTTTTATTATGGATGGGACAAACAAGACGCCATCCGCCTTTCATACCACCGCACCCAATCCCCAATCGACAGAAACAGGAGGGCGTCCATGCAAAAGGTAGTCTATATCAGCAACAGCCGCGATGTGACGGAACAGACCGACGTCAACCGCAATCCATATTTGGTGCATCTGAACAAACTGTTGGAGGAGGGCTGGGTTGTCTCACAGATGAACACCCAGACGGTGGAGGTGGACCCCAAGCTGGAGCACTATCTCCACAAGGAAACGCTGGTGTCCTTTGTAATTCTCGAAAAACCCGACTGAACCCGGCCATCGTCCGTCAACCGTGTCTTCGGCTCCCGTTGGAGTCGAAGACTTATTTTTTTATTAATATTGCAAGAAAATCATAAGAAAAAATTTATCAAACGCCTACTTGACATCTCGGAATACTGGTATATAATATTAATAACAATACTTATTATTGCTAAGGAGGCAATGACAATGAGCATCAAGGGAACACAGACCGAAAAAAATCTGCTGGCCGCCTTCCAGGGCGAGTCCATGGCCCGGAACAAGTACACCTTTTTCGCCCAGCGCGCCAAGCAGGAAAACCATCCGGAAATCGCTGCCCTTTTCGACAGCCTCTCCACCAACGAAGCCATGCACGGCAAGCTGCTCTATCAGAAGTTGATGGGTATCGGCAACACCGCCGAAAACCTTCAGGCCGCCGCTACCGGTGAGTACGGCGAATGGAGCAGCATGTATCCCGATTTTGCAGCTCAGGCCCGTCAGGAAGGCTTTGAGGACATTGCCGCTCTGTTTGAGAATATCGCCAAGATCGAAAAAGACCACGAAATGCGCTTTATGCAGGCCTTGGTAAAGCTGCAAGAGGCCGGCGTTGCCGCCGAAACCCCCGCTCCTGCCGCTGCCGCCGCTCCCAAGACTGTGACGGTCCAGGGTTACCGCTGTCAGTTCTGCGGCGCAACGTACGAGCATCGCCCCGATGTCTGCGAGGTCTGCGGCGCCATTGGTTCCTTCGAGGAAACCTCGTTCAAGAAAACTGTGTGATCCCCTCTTCTTTGAATTGCTATAGATAGTAAAAAAGCAGCATGCCGGGCATGCTGCTTTTTTTGCTTTTCTATCAATGATTCAGACGGCCGGGGCCTCTTGCGCCACTGTCTCCTCCGGTTCGGGCTGCGGTCTGGGCCCGCCGAAGACAAATTTGACGCTGCCCGTGGGACAGGCCTCCACGCACTTGCCGCAGGCCGTACACCGCAGGGGATTCACGCGGGCCAGCGCATTGTCCATCTTGATGGCGTTGTTGGGGCAGACCTTACTGCACTTGGTACAGCCGATGCAGCCGGCCTTACAGACATCGATTACGGCTTTGCCGCGCTCCAGGTTGGAGCAGACGTTGATAACCTGTTGTTTGGCCGAGAAAATACCGATGACCCGGTTGGGACAGACATTGGCGCAGAGGCCGCAGCCGGTGCATCGGTCCCGGTCCACCACGGCCACGCCCTTTTCGATGCGGATGGCGTTGTTGGAACAGACGGCCATGCAGTCGCCGTTGCCGAGACAGCCGAAGGCACAGGCGTCCGGTCCGCCGAACAGCAGCCGCGCCGCGGCGCAGCTCTTGACGCCCTGATAATTCATACGGACGTCGGTTTTGGTGCAGTCACCGGCGCAGCAGACCACGGCCACGCGCTTTTCCACCTCACCGGCCTCGATGCCCAGCACCGAGGCAATTTCCGCCGCACAATCCGCGCCGCCGGGGACGCAGATATTGGGGCGGGTCTCCTTGCCGGAAGCCAACGCCTGCGCATACCCGTCGCAGCCCGCATAGCCGCAGGCGCCGCAGTTGGCGCCGGGCAGGGCGGCACGAATGGCCGGGAACCGCGGGTCTTCCTCCACGGCCATGACCTTGGAGGCAACTGCCAGAATGACGCCGCAGACAAGACCGATGACGGCCACGGCAATGGCGGCGGTCAGAATGATGTTCACCATACTCCGTTCCCCCTCCTTATCGGCCGAACAGGCTGTTGATTACGCCGCCGAAGCCCTGGAATGCCGCCGCCAGAATGGCCGCCGACACCAGGGTAATCGGTAGGCCCCGGAATGCCTTGGGGGCGTCGCAGTGCTCGGTGCGGATGCGGATGCCGGAGAACAGCACCATGGCCAGGAAGAAGCCCAGGCCGGAGCCGAAGGAGTTGAACATGGCCTCGGCGAAGTTGTACTTCTCCTGAATGTTCAGCACCGTCACACCCAGGATGGCGCAGTTGGTAGTAATCAGCGGCAGGTAGATACCCAGGGAACGGTGCAGGGCGGGGATGTAGCGCTTGAGGACGATTTCCACCAGCTGCACCAAGGCGGCGATGACCAGGATAAAGACGATGGTCTGGAGATAGCCCAGGTTGTTGGGGTCCAGCAGGTACGTTTGAATGGGCCAGGTGACAGCGGTGGCCAGCAGCATAACGAAAATGACGGCAATGGACATACCGGCGGCCTGGTCCAGCTTTTTGGACACGCCCAGGAAGGGGCAGATACCCAGGAACCGCTGCAACACATAGTTGTTGACGAAGACGGCGCTGAGCATGATAAAGAGCAGATTTTTAAAGTCCATACCTCATGCCTCCTTTCCCAGTTTGCCGCAGACTGCCCGGTGGGGGCAGGCGCCGCAGCCGGTGGCCTCGTGTTTGACGCGGCCATGGGTCACCTTTGCCACCAGGGCGATGAGGCAGCCAAAGACGAAGAAGCCGCCGGGGCTCTGGCTGAGGATGGGAATGTTATACTCGGAGAAGAACGGCAGATCGTGGCCCGCGAAGGAGCCGGAGCCCAGGACCTCACGGATGGTGCCCATGACCGTCAGGGTCAGGGTGAAGCCCAGGCCCATGCCCAGGCCGTCGAGGGCCGAGTGGAAGACGCCGTTTTTGCTGGCGAACATTTCGGCGCGGCCCAGGATGATGCAGTTGACGACGATCAGCGGCAGGAACACGCCCAGGGAGTCGTACAGGTCTTTAAAGTACGCCTGAACCAGCATTTGCACCACGGTGACGAAACCGGCAATGACGACGATGTAACAGGGAATGCGCACCGTGTCGGGAATCACTTTCCGCAGCAGAGAGATGAGCATATTGGAGCACAGCAACACCATGGTGGCCGCCAACCCCATACCCACGGCGGTGCTGACGGATGTGGAGGTAGCCATGGACGGGCAGGTGCCAAGGACCAGGACCAACACGGGATTCTCCTTGATGATGCCCCGAAGCAAAATATCGAGGCCGGACTGTTTTTGACATTCTTTCTTCATTTCTCCGCCTCCTTATTCTGCGTCCACCAGAGCCAGGGCGTCAAAGGCCGCCTGGATGGCGGCGATCATGCCGCCCGAGGACTTGGTGGCGCCGCTGACAGCTTCGATTTCCGAAACGTCCGTGACGCCGGGCAGCTGCTGCTGGAACTCGGAGCCGTCGCCCACCACGGGGTCGCTGATACCGGCGCTCTCACCGTGGGTCAGGACCTTGGTACCGGTGATGGCGCCCGCCGGGTCAATGCCCACCATGACCTGGATGTTGCCGCCGAAGCCCTTGCCGTAGGTGGTAAAGACGTAACCGGCGCCGTTTCCGGCCTTTTGAATCTTGACCACGTTTTCCGGCAGCTCCAGGCCGGTAACATCGGTGAAGTCGGTGCCGTCGGGCATGACCTCCAGCAATGCCGCTTGTGCTGCGGCCTTCTCCTGAGCCTGGATGATGGGGGCCGTCAAATCGTTGACAAACGCCAGAATGGCGGCGATGGCGAAGGCAATGACGGTCAGGACCACCACCGGCGCCGCCAGGGAACTCTTTTTTGTTGCCGTCATATCACGCACCTCCCAGGGGCTTCATGCGCACCACACGGTCGATGTGGGGCGTGAGAATGTTCATCAGCAGAATGGCGTAGCTGACGCCCTCGGGGACAGAGCCCCACAGGCGGATCATCATGGTCAGCAGGCCGCAGCCCACACCATAGATCAGCTTGCCCTTGTCGGTCATGGGAGACGTGGTGTAATCGGTGGCCATGAAAAATGCGCCCAGCATCAAGCCGCCGCCGAACATCTGCAAGCCCAGGTTTTGACCGGCCAGCAGGGACACCACCAGAACCGTGGCCAGGTACGTCACAGGGATGTGCCAGGTGATCACCCGGCGGTACAGCAGGTACGCGCCGCCCAAAAGCAGCGCAATGGTGCAGGTCTCGCCCAGGCTGCCGCCGCGGGTGCCCAGGAGCATGGCGCCAAGGCCCGGATACACCGCGCCGTCGGCCAGGGGCGTGGCCGACGTGACGCCGTCCACTTTAAAGGTGGTCATGGCCCCGCCGAAGCCGCACAGCAGCAGAATAACGCGGGCGGTGATGGCGGGGTTGGCGAAGTTCTGACCGATGCCGCCGAAGAGCTGCTTCACCACTACAATGGCGATGACGCTGCCCAGACCCGCCACCCAGTACGGGATATCCGCAGGCAGGCAGAAGGCCAGCAGGGTACCGGTGACGGCGGCAGACAGATCATTCACCGTATTGGGACGGCCCGTGGCCCGTTCAAACAGGTCTTCGGCCAGCAGGGCTACGCCGACGCAGACAATGGTGACGGCCAGCGTCCGGATGCCGAAAATCCAGATGGAGGCCAGCAGGGCGGGGACCAAGGCGATGAGCACATCGCGCATGATGGTATGGGTGCTGTCCTTGCCCCAGATATGGGGTGCGGACGATACGACCATGAGTTTCAGCATGATTTCGCCTCCTCCTTTTTGGGCTGTGTGGCCAGGAACCGTTTCATGAGCTTATGGCTGGTGACCAAATCCCGATGGGCGGGACAGACGTAGGCGCAGCAGCCGCATTCCATGCAGAGGCTTGCGCCGATCTGGCGCAGCCGGTCCACATCCTTGCGGGCGAAGGCCTCGGTCATCTCAAAGGCCATGAGGTTCATGGGACAGTGCTGGGCACAGCGGCCGCAGCGGATGCAGGCGGTGGAATCGGGCTTGACGGCCTCTTTGGCCCCCAGGGCCAGGAGACTGCCGCAGTTCCACAGCAGCGGGAACTCCAGGTCCGGCAGAGCCGTACCCATCATGGGGCCGCCAGAGATGATTTTGGCCGGTTCCTGGACGAAGCCGCCCACGGCCCGGAACAGGGCCTCCACCGGTGCGCCGATGGGAGCGATGACCAGTCCCGGCGTCCGGACGGCGGAACCGTCCACGGTGACCAGCTTCTGGACCAGGGGCATACCGGTCCGTAAGTACCGGGCGATAAACACGGCGGTGTTGACGTTGAGGACCATACAGCCCACGTCCTTGGGCAGCTTGCCGCCGGGTACCACCCGGCCCGTGGTCTCCAAAATCAGCATTTTTTCCGCGCCCACGGGGTAGAACTCCCGCAGCTGCTGAATCTCTACATTGGGGATCTGGGAGAACGCGTCCAGCAGCGCCTGGGGCGGGTGTTTGACGCCGATGATGGTCTTTTCAATGGCCAGCCGGGACTGGACGATGGCAATGCCCTCGGCCAGATCGGCGGCATAGTCCCGCATGGTCACATGGTCGGCGGTGCAGTAGGGCTCGCACTCGGAACCGTTGATGATCAGCCGGTCCACCGATGCGTTGAGCTTGACCCAGGTGGGAAACCCCGCGCCGCCCAGGCCCACCAGGCCGCTGCTGCGGATGGCTTCCAGGAACGACGGCGCGTCGGGGACCTCCGGCGGCTTGACGCCTTCCCAGACGGTCTGTTTGCCGTCGGAGGCGATCACCAGGGAGTCCACCACATAGCCCGTCGCCAGACGCAGCTTTTCAATGCCCTCCACAGTACCGGACACCGTGGCATGGAGCGGCACGCCAATGCCGCTGCCGTAGGTGGAAATGGGCTGGCCCACGGCCACCGTGTCGCCCTTTTTCACCGTGAACGAGCTGGAATTGGTACCCAGCAGCGCCAGAGGCAGCCGGACCCGCGGCGGGACCTTCAGCTCCACGGGTGTGCAGTTGGCCGTGTTTTTATTGGCGGCAACAAAGATACCCTTCGCCCTTCTCTTCAAAATCACTCACTCCTCTTTTTGATGCGGCGTCCGTCCGCCCCGGTACCACCCCGGAAGGCAGTGCAAATCTTCATACAATTTGTCTTGCTGGAATTTTTAATTTTTTGCTGGTTTTTTCCCATTTCGCCGGCCAGAACGGTGCATTTCCCCTCTGGCGGAACCCTTGGGACCGGCAGCATCTCCCGGGCTGCCACCCCTGCCCCCTCTCTGTTTCCAACGTGTGACGAAGAACTCGCTACAAATGTTTCGATAACTTTTTACGGATTAAAAGTTGAGTTTTTCTATCCAAATTGATAATACACAATTCTTTTTCCACTTGCAAGATGTTTTTTACCATTGCCCCGCGGAAAAGAGAAATTGGTTCATATTGCCGGAAATTCCCTCCTGCGCACCGGTCCGCCGCCGCCTGTCCGGCCCTCGCTCCTGGGGCCTGGACACCTTCGGCGGTCTTTTATTTTTTTGTACAATTTCTCTGACAGAGTTTCCCACGCTTTTGCCGTGCTGCCCCTGGGAATGTCCTGTAAAATTCCCCATGATTCCACCCAGTGTCTTCCGGGTTTTCTCTGAAATATCATACGATTTCCCGTCCATCTTCCCGGCAGATGCCCCAAATTGACAGAAAAATTCCCCCGCACCTCTTGTCCGTCTATTTGTCGTTTTCATCCGGCAGCCAGCTCCCCCGACGGGTTCGACCATACGGTTTCACAGGATTCTCTTTTTATCACTTTTAACAAAATCGGATTTGATTCTTTTTAGAACTTCGTGGGGTTTTCCAGGACTTTCACCGTGCTAGCCGAAATGCTCCAACTGAATTCCTCCTACATATTGTATGATTATAGGGTTCTCCCCCTCCGGAGCTGCCGCACCCACCGCTTTGCAGCGGACCCCGTTCCGATTGCGCGGACTGCCCATCTTGTTTTCTTGGTTTTTGTTGGACTTTTCCCAGGGACATTGGCTCCCACCGACGGTTTTTACCCCTGCCGGCACATCCTTTACCCCACCGGTTTTATGGCAAAAAGTTTACATTTGAAATGCAGTTCATTTAGATTGTCCCCGTCAGGCGGACACCTTTTTCTTCCAGCCAACCCTGTTTCTGTTGTCATGTCACATTCTACCCCTGAAAATAATTGATTTTTTCTCTTGCAGAATTTTTTACCGAAAAATTTTTTACACTTTCTACAATCATTTGTCTTTGTCAGAGATACAGTTTCTTTCTCCATTCCGTTGCAGATGTTTGCACCATTTTGCAAGCCCTCTTCATCCGTCCGTCATGGACAGGTCCGTTGGTACTTTTTTTCACTAATTATAAAAACCGCACTATTTTCATCAATATCGGCGGTTTTTTGAAAAAAGAACGGATTTTTACTTGCTTTTTTACGTAGATGTTTGTATAATCTAGTAAAGTATCTTGGGTTTGAGATTGCATTCGGATGGGAGCCTGTATCATGCAAGGGTCACCCTTGCATGACTTTTTGTTGCAAAAAGTCGGCTTTCTCCACAAACTTGAAATGAGGTGAACCCCCTGTGAATTCAAAAACCCTGCTGTACATCCTCAAACGAATTCTGCTGGCGATTTTGACCGTATGGGTGGTGATCACCGTGACGTTCTTTGTCACGCGTATCATCCCCGGCGGCCCGTTTCTCAGTGAGAAAGCCGTCACGCCCGCCGCTCAGGCGGCCATGGAGGCTAAGTACGGCCTGGACAAGCCGGTGTTTGAGCAGTACATCACCTATTTAAAGGATGTTGTAACCAGGCTGGATTTTGGCCCCTCCCTGAAGCAGCGCGGCCGTGATGTCATTGACATCATCGGCGACGGTATCAAGGTCTCGGCCAAGTTGGGCGTCATTGCCGCCGCCGGCGCCGCTGTGGTGGGCATTATTTTAGGCTCTGTTGCCGCTCTGCGCCGCAACAAACTCATCGACAAGATCATCATGGTCATCACCACGGCCTTCGTCTCCATGCCCTCCTTTATTATGGGCTCCCTGTTACTGGTACTGTTTGCCCTGAAACTAGGCATTCTGCCCGCCAACGGCACCACAGCCTCCGGCCTGATTCTTCCTGTCATCACTCTGGCCCTGTATCCCGCCGCCTACATCACTCGTCTGACCCGTTCCTCCATGCTGGACGTGCTGGGTCAGGACTACATCCGCACCGCCCGGGCCAAGGGCGTGGCCGGATACCGCATCATCTTCGGCCACGCGCTGAAAAACTCCCTTATCCCCGTGCTGACCTACCTGGGTCCCATGCTGGCCTACATTGTCACCGGTTCCCTGGTGGTGGAGAAGATCTTTTCTGTGCCCGGCATTGGCCGCTCCTTCGTTAACAGCATCACCGGCCGCGACTACCCCCTGGTCATGGGTACTACCATTGTACTGGCCGTCCTCATCGTCATCATGAATTTGATTACCGACATCCTCTATAGGGTCGTCGATCCCCGCATCAATTTGGAATAACAAGGAGGCTGACAGTTTCATATGGATAAGATAAAATTTCCGGGCCTCCACATTAAAATGGATGATTTCATCCCCGCTACCGAGGCTGAAAAGGAATACATGGTGCAGATGCGTCCCTCGTCCACGTTCTTCCAGGACGGCGTCAAGCGTCTGCTGAAGAACAAGGTCGCCACGGTCTGCTTCTTCATTATTATCATCATCGCCCTCATGTCCATTTTCCTGCCCATGTTCTGGCCTTACTCCTACGATCAGGCGTTGGGTGTGGTACCCGGCAAGCCCGTGGACGCTTCCTATAACAATCTGGCGCCTTTTGAATACGGTGCCACGGAGCAGAAGATGATCGACGCCGGCGAGTCCGTCTTCCCCCACATCTTCGGCACCGACGCCGCCGGACGCGACTACTTCATCCGCGTCATCTACGGCGCCCGCGTCTCCCTGGCCGTCGGCTTCTTCGCCAGCATCATTGTGCTGGTCATCGGCATGACCATCGGTTCCATCGCCGGTTACTGCGGCGGCAAGGTCGATCTGGTCATCATGCGCATCGTCGATATCATCTACTCCCTGCCGGATATGCTGATGATCATTCTATTGGCAACCGTACTGAAGCAAGCTCTGGAGCCGGTGTTGGAAGGCACCGTACTGGCCCGGCTGGGCACCAACATGATCAGTCTGTTCATCGTCTTCGGCCTGCTGTACTGGGTCTCCATGGCCCGTCTGATCCGCGGTCAGATTCTGTCCCTCCGGGAGCAGGAGTACGTTCTGGCCGCCCGGGCCACCGGCGCGCGGGGCAAGTGGGTCATCACCAAGCACCTGATTCCCAACTGCATCAGCGTCATCATCATTTCCACGGCCCTGCAAATCCCCAGCGCCATCTTCACCGAGAGCTACCTGTCCTTCCTGGGCCTGGGCGTCAACGCCCCCATGCCCTCTCTGGGCTCTCTGGCCTCCGAGGCCCTCAACGGTCTGAACTCGTACCCCTACCGTCTGATCTTCCCCGCCATTGTGATCTCTCTCATCGTGCTGTCCCTGAACCTCTTCGGCGACGGCCTGCGCGATGCCTTTGATCCCAAGCTCAACAGCTGAGAAAGGAGCGTATGAACAACCATGGCATTGCTTGAAGTAAAAGACCTCCATACCTCCTTTTTCACCGACGCCGGTGAGGTGAAGGCTGTCAACGGCGTGTCGTTCAACCTGGACCACGGCAAGGTTCTGGGCATTGTGGGCGAATCCGGTTCCGGCAAGTCCGTCACTGCCTATTCCATCATGCAGATTCTGGCCTCCACCGGCAAAATTGTCGGCGGCTCCATCAAGCTGGACGGCCAGGAGCTGGTGGGATGCGGCGAAAAGGTCATGAAGACCGTCCGCGGCAACAAGGTATCCATTATCTTCCAGGACCCCATGACCTCTCTGAACCCCACCTACACCATCGGCCATCAGCTCATGGAGGCCATCATCCTCCACACCGACCGCAACAAGCAGCAGGCCAAAGAACGGGCCATTGAAATGCTGCGGCTGGTCAATATCAACGAGCCGGAAAAGCGCATGAAGCAGTACCCCTTTGAATTCTCCGGCGGTATGCGCCAGCGTATCATGATCGCCATGGCTCTGGCCTGTGAGCCCGATATTTTGATTGCCGACGAGCCCACCACGGCCCTGGATGTCACCATTCAGGCCCAGATTCTGGAGCTGATGCAGCAGCTGCAAAAGGAGCTGGGCATGGCCATCATTATGATCACCCACGACCTGGGCGTTGTGGCCCAGATGTGCGACGAAGTCATCGTCATGTACGCCGGTTCCATCTGCGAGCAGGGTACCGCCGACGAGATTTTCTACAATCCCCGCCACGAGTACACCAAGGGTCTGATGCGGTCCATCCCCTCGGCGGAGACGGCGGGCCAAAAGCTGCGGCCCATCACCGGTACGCCCATCGACCTGCTGAACATGCCCGCGGGATGTCCCTTTGCGCCCCGCTGCGACGCAGCCATGAAAATCTGCCTGCGGGAGCGCTGCCAGCGCATGCAGATCAACGACATGCACCAGGCGGCCTGCTGGATGAACGTCAAGCTGGGTCTGGAATCCGGCGAGCTGTCGCTGGATAACACCAACGAAGGGAGTGACGCCCAATGAGTGAGCAGAAAAACCAGCCGTTGCTGGAAGTCAAGGACCTGAAGCAGCACTTCAATATCAACATGGGACTGTTCAAGTCCAAGCCGTTGAAGGCAGTGGACGGCGTCTCCTTCTCCATCCGCAAGGGAGAAACCCTGGGTCTGGTGGGCGAATCCGGCTGCGGCAAGACCACTGTGGGCCGCACCATCCTGCATCTGTACAAGCCCACCGCCGGCGAGGTGTGGTACAACGGCAAGCGCATTACAACCAAGGAGGACATCAACGAGTTCCGCAAGAAGGCCACCATGGTGTTCCAGGACCCCTATTCCTCCCTGAATCCCCGCATGACCGTCTCCGATATCATCGGCGAACCCCTGGACGTCCACAAGCTCTACTCCTCCAAGGAGGAGCGCCGGGAGCGAATCCTGGAGCTGATGGGCCATGTGGGCCTCAACAGTGAGCACGCCTCCCGCTACGCCCATGAGTTCTCCGGCGGTCAGCGCCAGCGCATCGGCATCGCCCGGGCCTTGGCCGTGAATCCCGATTTCATCGTCTGTGACGAGCCTGTTTCCGCCCTGGACGTGTCCATTCAGGCCCAGGTTATCAATATGTTCGACGAGCTCCAGGAAAAGCTGGGCCTGACGTACCTGTTCATCGCCCACGACCTTCTGGTGGTGCGGCATATCAGTGACCGCATCGCCGTCATGTACCTGGGCAAGATGGTGGAGTTGGCCGACGCCGAGGAGATTTACAATCATCCCCTGCATCCCTACTCTAAATCCCTGCTGTCGGCGGTGCCGGTACCCGATCCCAAGATCGCCCGGGCCAACCAGCGCATTATGCTGACCGGCGACATCCCCAGTCCCCTCAACGCCCCCTCCGGCTGCCCCTTCCGGACCCGCTGCCCCCGCGCCACCAAACTGTGCGCCGAGGCCATGCCGGAATTCCGTGAGGTGTCCAGCGGTCACTTCGTCGCCTGCCACCATCTGGACCAGGCGTAATCCCACTCTCGTCAATATGTGCACACCGTGCATATTGGATATCTTTTTGGAAAGGAAGAACCAAAAATGAAAAAGTTTGTGGCATTGGTCCTTGCATTGACCATGGCCCTGTCCATGTTTGCCTGCGGCAGCAAGGACACCACCGGCGATACCGCCGATAACGGCTCCACCACCACGGAGAACGGCGGTACCACCACCACTACCGACGGCAGCGCGCTGTCCGTCTGTCTGGCCTCTGAGCCCGACACCATCGACCCCGCTCTGAACTCCACCGTAGACGGCGCCACCATGGTGGCCCACCTGTTCTCCGGTCTGGCTACCTGGAAGCAGGATGCGGATGGCAACCTGGTCATCGCCCCCGACGCTGCTGAGGAGCTGGTGGAAGGCGTCGTCAACGAGGACGGCACCGTCACTTACACCTACACCCTGCGCGACGGCCTGACCTGGTCCGACGGCGAGCCTGTCACCGCCGGTGACTTCGTCTTTGCCTGGAACCGCGCCGCCTCTGTGGACCTGGCTGCCGACTATGGCTACATGTTCGAGGTCGTGGACGGCTACGCCGACATTTGGGAGACCGACGAGGCCGGTAACTTCGTCAACCCCGATGCCAAGCTGAACGTTGAGGCCCCCAATGACAAGACCATCGTGGTCACCCTGGCCAATGCCGTTTCCTACTGGAATGAGCTGCTGGCTTTCCCCACCTATTACCCGGTCCGTGAGGACGTGGTCGCCAACGAATCCTGGGCCACTGATCCCTCCACCTATGTGTCCAACGGTCCCTACACGCTGACCGGCTGGGAGCACAACAGCGTCATCACCCTGACCAAGAACGAGCACTATGTGGATGCTGATCTCGTCACCATGCCCCAGATCAACTTCTACCTGTCCGATGACTCCAACAACATGCTGACCAACTTTGAGAACGGCAGCTGGCAGCTCATCGACGATGTGCCCACCAACGAAATCGCCAACCTGCAGACCGCCTATCCCGACGAGTACTTCGTCGTGGGTCAGCTGGGCACCTACTATGTCTGCTGGAACATCAATGAGGACATCCTGCCCGAGGGTTCCGGCCTGACCGGCGTCGACGCCGAGAACGCCAGATCGGAGATCCGCAACGCCATCTCCCTGCTGTTCGACCGCAACTACATCGTGGAGAGCGTGGCCCAGGGCGGCCAGAAGCCCGCTTCCTCCTTCGTGGCCATGGGCATTACCAACCCCGACGGCACCCAGTTCTATGAGACCGCCGGCGGCAACGACTACCCCGGCTACTATGACGTGTCCCCCGAGGCTTACGAGTCCAACTTCGCCAGCGCCATCGAGACCCTGAAGAAGTACTATGACTACGACGAGGCCACCGGCCAGTTCACCAACTTCCCCGCTCTGACCTACCTGTACAACACCGGCGACTCCCACAAGGCCATCGGCGAGTATCTGGCCAGCGCTCTGTCCAGCGTGGGCATCACCCTGAACCTGGAGAACCAGGAGTGGAACACCTTCCTGAACAGCCGTAAGGACGGCGCTTACTCCATCGCCCGGAACGGCTGGCTGGCCGACTACAACGATCCCATCTCCTTCCTGGACATGTGGACCACCGCCTCCGGCAACAACGACGTTCAGTACGGCAAGGGCGACCATGCCGCCGTGGCTGCCTACAGCCTCGATCTGACGCCCTACGGCATCGACTACACCGTGGAGAACGCCACTTGGGCCGACACCTACGACGTGCTGATCTCTGAGATCAAGTCCTGCACCGACAATGACACCCGTTATGAGATGATGCATCTGGCCGAAGACATGCTGATGGAGACCGGCTGCATCGTGCCCCTGTACTTCTACACCGACATCTATATGCTGGACAGCAGTGTCAAGGGCTTCTACTCCAACCCCCTGGGCTACAAGTACTTCATGTACTGCACCATCGAGGGCTAATTGGACGTATCTCCATAAAAATTGCCCGGAGCCAATCGGCTCCGGGCTTTTTTGCGGTGAATGACGTTTCATTTTTGGGCGAACAGCTCGATGATATGCAGGATGATATCGGTGGCCTTGTCCATACGCTCCACAGTGATACACTCGGCGGTACCGTGATAATTGAAGCCGCCGGTACCCAAGTTGGGACAGGGCAGGCCCATCCAGCTGAGACGGGCGCCGTCGGTGCCGCCGCGGACCGGAACCGCCACCGGCTGCAAACCCGTTCTGCGGATGGCCTCCTGGGCCGTCTCCACCAGATGGAAGTGGGGCATAATCTGCTCCACCATGTTGCGGTACTGGTCGGCCAGGGTCACCGTGACGGTGTCCGCGCCGTACTTGTCATTGAGCCGCTTGGCCACCAGCAGCAGATAGTCCTTTTTGTTCTGCTGCTTGTCGGCGTCGTGGTCCCGCAGGATGTACTCCAGCTTGGCATCGGTGATGTTGCCGCTCATGTGGCACAGGTGGTAGAAGCCCTCCCGGCCCTCGGTGTGCTCCGGCCGCTCCATGGCCGGCAGGGCGGCATGGAACTCCATGGCCACATTGAGGGCGTTGATCATCTTGTCCTTGCTGTCGCCGGGATGGACCGAGAAGCCGTGAATCTCCACCGTGGCGGAAGAAGCGTTGAAGTTCTCATATTCGATGCCGCCCACGTCGCCGCCGTCCAAGGTGTAGGCATAGTCGGCGCCGAAGCCGGGAATATCGAAGCGGTCGGCGCCCTTGCCCACCTCTTCGTCGGGGGTGAAGCCGATGCACACTTTGCCGTGGGCCATATTGCCGGACAGAATCCGCTCCGCTGCCGTCATGATCTCGGCCACACCGGCCTTGTCGTCGGCGCCCAGCAGGGTGGTGCCGTCGGCGGTGATCAGCGTCTCGCCCTTCAGATCGGCCAGGAAGGGGAATTTTTTCACCGTCAGCACCGTGTCGCCGCCCAGAACCACGTCGCTGCCGTCGTAGTTCTCATGGAGAATGGGGTTGACGTTCTCACCGGGGGCGTCGGGGGCCGTATCCATATGGGCAATCAGACCCAGGGCGGGCTTGTCCTCATAGCCGGGCGTGGCAGGGATGGAGCCGTAGACGTAGCCGTTCTCATCCACACGGGCGTCGGCAACGCCCATCTGGTGCAGTTCCTCCACCAGCAGCTTGGCCAGGTCCAGCTGGCGGGCCGTGGAGGGGAACGTCTCGCTCTTGGGATCGGATGTGGTGTAAATTTTGGCGTAGCGGATCAGTCGTTCATATGCTCTCATATTCCAAATGGTTCCTTTCCTGTAAAATCCGGGCCTTCCGGCCCATATGACTACGTTACAACAGGAACCGCGCCCTGTCAAGGCCGCCGCCGTTCGACCGATATCGGCCATGTTTTGGCCGACCGTACCGGCGAAAGAATATAAAAAATCCCCGACCGCTATTGCAGTCGAGGATTGGCAGCGGGTGAAGGATTCGAACCCTCACAAACGGAGTCAGAGTCCGGTGTGCTACCATTACACAAACCCGCTATCTTGTGTTTTGCACCGTTTTTGGCGTTTCGTTTTGGTACAGCGCCTCAGTGCATGATTATTATACACGAATCACGAAAAATGTCAACACCTTTTTTAAAAAATTTTTGATTTTCTTTTTTCCCTTGTGTCCCGTGGCCTGGGGTGCTATGATGGACCCAAGAAATCCGGCATATACTATCCCCATCTGCTCGTATTCTTGGGAGGCACAACTTTATGAACTGGATGCAACAAGCCAAGCGGTTTTATATTCTTCTCTCCTCGGCCCTGATTCTGTTGGGCCTGGTGGTGGCCATCTGGCCTCTGCAATCCCTCTATACCATCTGTTATCTTGTCGGCGGCGTCAGCATGCTTTTCGGCGTAGCCAAACTCATCAGCTACTTTACCAAGGATGGTACCAGCCTGGCATTCCAGTTTGATCTGGTCCTGGGCGCTCTGGCTCTGGTGTTCGGCATCATCCTCTGTTTCCATCCTGGCAATGTTCTGTCCCTGTTGCAGCTGCTCATCGGCCTGTTCATTCTCATCGACGGCCTTTTGAAGCTGCGCACGGCATTGGATGCCCACCGCATGGGCCTGAACCGCTGGTGGAGCGTTCTGGCCGCCGCCCTCCTGTCAGCCGCCGCCGGTCTGCTGCTGATCTTCAACCCCTTTGCCGGAGCCCGGGCGCTGATGATGCTCCTGGGCATCACCCTCATCATCGAGGGTGTGCAGAATCTCTTTGTGGTGCTCTACACCACCCGCCACTTCCGCCAAGGCCCTGATGATCTGGATATCGTATACGAGGAGTAACCGGCTCCTTCCTGCAAAAAGCGGACGGTTTCGTCCGCTTTTTTCGTTCTGACGCCGGATTGCGCCGCATAGGATGGAGAGCTGGTGCAGAAACTGAGAATATCTATTGCACATCGCCCGTTTCTTCGCTATACTAAGTCCCGTCCGACATTTTTCGGACGGCAGATGGGAGGATCGTCCATTGCTCGGTAAATTTCAGACCGCCGCCCGGTATTTCCGTGGCTATAATATTTCCACCCTGGCCGCCGGTGCCTCCTTCTTTATGCTGTTGTCCATTGTACCGCTGCTGACCCTGGTGGTGTCGCTGCTGCGCTATCTGCCCTGGACGCTCCAGGACCTGCTGACCATGATGGAGCAGATTCTGCCCGACGCCGTCATGTCCACGGCGGAGGATTTCGTCCGGGACCTGTACACCTCCAATCTGCTGGCGGTGGCCTCGGTCTCGGTCATCGTGGCCCTGTGGGCCGCCTCCCGGGGCGTCTACGGTATGCTCAACGGCATCAACGCCATTCTGGGCGCCGACGAGTCCCGCAGCTATATCCGGCGGCGGCTGACGGCCATTTTCTACACCTTTCTGTTGATTATCGCCCTGTTTGTCACCCTGGCCCTCCACGTCTTCGGCCAGTTCCTGCTGCATCTGGCCGATCAGTGGGACATCTGGATTCTGGAAGCCGTGGCCCGGCTGGTCCATCAGAGAAATCTCCTGACCCTGGGACTGCTGTCTCTGCTGTTCACCATGATTTTTGCCTTTTTCCCCGCCAAACCCATGCGCCTGCGCAATGTGGTACCACCGGCCATTGTGACGGCCATTGGCTGGATGACCTTTTCCTGGCTGTTCTCCATCTATGTGGACCACGGCGGCGGCGGGTCCTATTTCTACGGCAGCATGACGGCGGTGGTTTTGGGTATGTTGTGGCTGTATATCTGCATGTGCATTGTCTTCTGGGGCGGCGTCCTCTGCCACCTGTCGGAGCAGGGCAAGCTGAATCTCCGCACCCTGCGGGAATTTCTGAAAAATCCATGACGGTTGTCACAAAACGGTCACAATTCTGTGGTATCCTATCAGGACAGTCTGTTAACTGAAAGGATACCGCCGTGTTCGGATACATCACCGCCGATGCCCGCCTGCTGACGGAGGAACAGCGTACCCGGTACGCCGCCTGTTACTGCGGCCTGTGCCGCCGGCTGGGCCGGGAATGCTCCGCCGTCAGCCGTCTGACGCTGACCTACGATATGACCTTTCTGGTGCTGCTGCTGTCCTCCCTCTATGAGCCGGAGGAGACGGCGGGCCTGGGCCGCTGCGCCGTCCATCCGGTGAAGTCCCGGCCCCACTGGCACAACGACGCCACCAACTACGGCGCCGCCATGAACGCCGCCCTGGCCGCGTACAACTGCCTGGACGACTGGCAGGACGACCGGAATCTGCCCAAGCTGGCCTTATGGCAGCTGCTGCGCCGTCCTGTCCGGGCCGTACAGGACCGCTATCCCCGGCAGAGCGGAGCCATCACCGCGTCTCTGGACCGGCTTTCGGCCATTGAGGCCGCCGGGGTTCCGGACCCCGACGGGGCCGCCAACGCCTTCGCCCATCTGCTGGGGGAAGTGTTTGTCTGGCGGGAGGACCGCTGGGCCGACGATCTGCGGACCGTGGGCCAGGGGTTGGGCCGCTTTGTCTACCTGCTGGATGCGGCCCTGGACCTGCCGGAGGACCGGACAAAAGGCCGCTACAATCCCCTGTCCCACTGGGCCGCCGAGGGCCGGACCCTGGCGGACTTCCGCCCCATGCTGACCATGCTCCTGGGGGAAGCCACAGCGGCCTTTGAGCGTCTGCCCCTGGTGCAGGATCTGGAGCTTCTGCGCAATATCCTCTACTCCGGCGTATGGCAGCGCTACGAAAGCGCGCTGCGGAAACAGAACAGCCAAAACGAAGGAGGGTCCCATGATATCCGACCCGTATAAGGTATTGGGCGTCAGCCCCGACGCGTCCGACGACGAGATCAAACAGGCCTACCGGCGGTTGGCCAAGAAATACCACCCGGACATGAATCCGGGCAACGAAGAAGAAGCCGCCAAGAAAATGAACGAGATCAACGCCGCCTACGATCAGATCAAAAACCCCGAAAAGGCCCAGCAGAACCCCTACGGCCAGCCCGGCGGCAATCCCTACGGCGGCGGCAGCCCCTTCGGCGGCGGCTACGGCGATCCCTTTTCCGCCTGGTATGAGGCCCAGCGGCGACAGCAGGCCGAATACGAGCGCACCACGCCGTCGGAAATCCGTGCGGCGGAGAACTACATCCAGTTCGGCCGGTACCGGGAGGCCATTAACGCCCTGTCGGGTCTGGACGTGTCCCGCCGGACGGCCCAGTGGTACTATCTCAGCGCCGTGGCCAACAGCCAGCTGGGCAACCGGACGACGGCGCTGGAACACGCCCGGCGCGCCGTGGAGATGGAACCCGGCAATCTCCGTTACCGGCAGGTGCTCCAGCAGCTGGAGCAGACGGGCCGGGTCTACACCCAGCACCAGCAGGCGTACCGGGGCGGCGTGGCCCAATTCGACCCCTGCAAAACGGTGGCCCTGTTCTGTCTCTGCAACGCCTGTTGCAGCGGCGGTTCCTGCTGCTATCCCTGCGGCTTCGGCTTCTACCGCTGAAGCCGCCCCAACCCCGTTCACCCCCATACGGCGCGGGGTTCTTTTGCGCCGGAAACACTTTGGAGGTACACACAAATGAAGAAAGAGCGTGCACAATTCAAAAGCTCCATCGGCTTTGTGCTGGCCGCCGTCGGCTCGGCGGTGGGCATGGGCAATATCTGGCTGTTTCCCTACCGGGTGGGCCAGTACGGCGGCGGAGCGTTTCTGATTCCCTATTTTATCTTTGTGGCCCTGTTCAGCTACGCGGGATTGTCGGCGGAATTTGCCTTTGGCCGTCTCACAGGCACGGGTACCGCCGGTTCCTTCGACTATGTATTGAAAGCCAAGGGCAAAAAGGGCGGCAACCTCATCGGCACCCTGCCCCTGCTGGGCGTCCTGGGCATCGCCATCGGCTATTCGGTGGTGCTGGGCTGGGTGCTGCGGTACTGCGCCGGCGCGTTCACCGGTTCGGTGCTGACATCCAATTCCCAGGGCTATTTTGATTCGCTGGCCGTCAGCTTCGGCTCCATTCCCTGGCACCTGATCGTCATTGTCGCCACGGTTCTCATCCTCATCAAAGGGGTATCCAGCGGCATCGAGAAAATCAGCAAAATCATGATGCCCACCTTCTTCGTCCTGTTCGTCATCATTGCCATCCGCGTCTTCTTCCTGGACGGCTCCTCCAAGGGCTACGCCTACCTGCTGAAGCCCGACTGGAGCTACCTGCTGGTGCCGGAAACGTGGGTCATGGCCATGGGACAGGCCTTCTTCTCCCTGTCCATCAACGGCGCGGGTATGCTGATCTACGGCAGCTATATGCGCCGGGATGAAGACATCATCAAGCATTCCGGCATGACTGCCCTTCTGGATACCCTGGCAGCGCTGTTGGCGGGCTTTGCCATCATTCCCGCCGTGTTCGCTTTCGGCATCGACCCCACCTCCGGCCCGTCTCTGATGTTTGTGACGCTGCCCCAGGTGTTCCATCAGATGCCCGCCGGTCAGATTTTCGCCATTTTGTTCTTTGTGTCCGTATTCTTCGCCGGTATCACGTCTCTTATCAATATGTTTGAGGCGTGCAGCGAAGCCCTGTCCTCCCAGTTGAAGTTGGGCCGGACCCTGTCCATCTGCATCATCGGTATTGTCACCTTTGCCGTATCCGTGTTCCTGGAAGCCCTGCCCGACATGGGCGCGTGGCTGGACGCCGTCACCATCTATATTGCCCCCTTCGGCGCGGTGCTGTGCGCAGTGTTTATCTATTTCATTCTGGGCATGAAGAATATCAAGGCGGAGCTGAACATCGGCCGCAGCCGTCCCCTAGGCCGTCAATTCGACGTCATCGCCTATTTCTATGTGATTCTGGCAGCGGCTGTCGTGGTCCTGGGCATCTACTACGGCGGTATCGGCTAAAACAGCGGCGCCACCCAATCTTAAACATTCAAAGTTTTACTCGATTTTTTTCAAAAAATCGCAGGGGTCCAGGGGGCAGCGCCCCCGGTCGCCCCGCGCACGGGGCGAAACGCCCGCCCGCCGCACGTGAGCGCCATGGCGCCAGTTGCCGCCACCCATGCAAAAAAATAAAAAAACACAGTCTCCGAAGCCTTGTGGTTTCGGAGACTGTGCCATATCAGGCCGATCTTACTTCTTGCAGAAGGACAGGCAATCGGTGCACTGATCCATGGAGGGGTTGCTCTCATGGGTGCCGATGCTCACCTTCTCCAGGGAGCAGTAGTTCTCAGCGCCGCAGTGGTGGGTGCAATTCTTGACGGTGCAGGCAATGCATTTATTGGCGTTCATACGTTTGTTCCTCCTTTTTATTGGGTACAGACGTAGTATGACCGCAATGCGCCGCCGTCATGCAGGATGATTCTGGAAATTATTTTTGAAACAGCGGCGTGGACAGATACCGGTCACCGGTGTCGGGCAGCAGCGCCACAATGGTCTTTCCGGCGTATTCCGGCCGTGCTGCCAGCTGGGCAGCAGCCCATACGGCAGCGGCGGAGCTGATGCCCACCAGAACGCCCTCTCCGGCGGCCAGTTCCCGACCGGTGGCGTAGGCGTCCTCCTCGGCCACGGTGAGCACTTCGTCATAAATGGTACGGTCCAGCAGTTCCGGAACGAAGTTGGCGCCGATGCCCTGGATGCCGTGGGGTCCCGCCTTGCCCTCGCTCAAAAGGGGCGACTTGGCCGGTTCCACCGCCACAATCCGCACGTTGGGATTCTGTTCCTTGAGGTAGCGGCCCACACCGGTGACGGTGCCGCCGGTGCCCACACCGGCCACAAAGACGTCCACCTTGCCGTCGGTATCGCTCCAGATCTCTGGGCCGGTGGTCTCATAGTGGGCCTTGGCGTTGGCCGGGTTGGAAAACTGTCCGGCCAGAATGCTGCCCGGCGTCTCCTTTTGCAGAGCTTCCGCCGCATCCACGGCCCCCTGCATGCCCTTGGCCGCCGGGGTCAGCACCAATTCCGCACCGTAGGCCGCCAGCAGCTGCCGCCGCTCCAAACTCATGGACTCCGGCATGGTCAGAACGACCCGGTATCCCCTGGCCGCCGCCACCGCCGCCAGGCCGATGCCCGTATTGCCGGAGGTGGGCTCGATGATGGTGCCGCCGGGCTGCAAAAGCCCCCGCTCCTCGGCATCGCGGATCATCCAGCAGGCCGCCCGATCTTTGACGCTGCCTGCCGGGTTCAAATATTCCAGCTTGGCCAGCAGCCGGGCCTTCAGGCCATGGCGTTGTTGATAGTTGCGCAGTTCCAGCAGGGGCGTGCCGCCCACCAGCTCTGTGATGGCTCCGTAGATCTTCATAGTGGAGCGCCTCCTTTCCGTTTCCCGTATGATACCACATATTTCCCATTAAGTCGATAGAAATTTGAAATCAACAAAAATTTCAATTTTACTTTACTATTCGTCACAATCGTATTATACTGTACTCGTGCGGTCATTTGTGGCCGCTCCGTCACTGTAACATCCTGAAGTTTAAAATTTCGGGCAGATATTGGAGGAACACACTATGTCTAATTGTGCGATTGTAGGCATCAACTGGGGCGACGAGGGCAAGGGCCGCATGGTCGATCTGGTGACCCAGGATTACGACGTTGTCATCCGTTATCAGGGCGGCAGCAACGCCGGTCACACCGTCATCAACGAGTACGGCAAATTCGGCCTGCACCTGCTGCCCTCCGGCATCTTCCGCAAGGGCGTGGTCAATATCCTCGGCAACGGCGTGGCGCTGGACTGCGAGGCTCTGTGGGAGGAGATGAGCGGCGTCATGGCCGCCGGTGTATCCATCACCCCCGACAACCTGAAAATCTCCGAGCGCACTCCCCTGCTGCTGCCCTATCACCGGGATCTGGACTCCCTGGAGGAGGCCCGGCTCAAGGACAAAAAGTACGGCTCCACCAAGCGCGGCATTGCTCCCTTCTACAGCGACAAGTACCAGAAGAAGGTCATTCTGGCCGGTGAGCTGTTCCACCCCGAGCACCTGAAAGCCCATCTGGCCGACATCCTCGAGTGGAAGAACCTGACGGTGGAGAAGGTCTACGGCGCTCAGCCCTACAAGCTGGAGGACATGCTGGCCTGGCTGGATGAGTTCGGCGGCAAGATCAAGCCCTTTATCTGCAACACCGTCACCTTCCTGCGCGACGCCCAGGCCGCCGGTAAGAAGTTCCTCTTCGAGGCCCAGCTGGGCGCTCTGCGCGATCTGGACTTCGGCATCATCCCCTACACCACCTCTTCCAACGCCATCGCCGCCTATGCCCCCGTGGGCGCCGGCTGCCCCGGCATCAAGCTGGACGAGGTCATCGGCGTGGTCAAGGCCTACTCCACCTGCGTGGGCGAGGGTCCCTTTACCTGCGAGTGGTTTGGTGAGGAGGCCGACAAGCTCCGCGAGGCCGGTGGCGAGTACGGCGTCTCCACGGGCCGTCCCCGCCGCGTGGGTCCCATCGATATTGTAGCCACCCGCTACGGCGTTCAGATGCAGGGCGCTACCAACATTGCCCTGACCAAGCTGGACATTCTCTCCTATATGGACAAGATTCCCGTCTGCGCCCGCTATGAGCTCCACGGTGAGATGACCGACGAGTTCCCCTTCCCCGTGGACCTGAACGATGCCAAGCCCGTCATTGAGTATCTGGACGGCTGGAAAGAGGACATCGCCGGTGTCCGCCGCTGGGAGGATCTGCCCAAGGCCGCCCAGGACTATGTGCTCTATGTGGAAAAGGCCATCGGCTGCCACATCGGCTATGTGTCCGTGGGTCCCGAGCGCGACGCCATCATCCTGCGCTGATGTTGTCTGACCAGAAGGAGGAGTGGAGAGAATGACCGACCGTTACGAAAGCCCCCTGTCGTCCCGTTACGCATCCCAGTTTATGCTGCGCCAGTTTTCCGCCGAGAAGCGCATTGAGACGTGGCGGCGGCTGTGGATTGCCCTGGCCCGGGCTGAGCACAATCTGGGCCTGCCTGTGACCCAGGAGCAGGTGGACGAGCTGGTGAAGGGCATTGCCCCCATCGACTTCGAGGCCGCCGCCGCCAAAGAGGCGGAAATTCGCCACGATGTCATGGCCCACATCTATGCCTATGGCCTCAACTGTCCCCTGGCCAAGGGCATCATCCACCTGGGCGCCACCAGCTGCTATGTCACCGACAACGCCGATCTGGTGCTGTACCGGGACGCGCTGCTGTATCTCCGGAAGCAGCTGGCCGCCGTCATTGAAAATCTGGCCAACTTCGCGCTGGAATACCGCTCCATGCCCGCTCTGGGTTACACCCATTATCAGCCGGCCCAGCTGGTCACCGTGGGCAAGCGGGCCAGCCTGTGGCTCCAGGATTTGATGCTGGACATGGAGGAGCTGGACGACGTCATCGGCGCCATCCGCTTCCTGGGCTGCCGCGGCACCACCGGCACCGAGGCCTCCTTTATGGAACTGTTCGCCGGAGACACGGCCAAAATCGACGAGATGAACCGTCAAATTGCCGCTGAGTTCGGCTTTGACCGCTGCTACGACGTCTGCGGCCAGACGTATCCCCGCAAGCTGGACAGCCGCATCCTCAACGCGCTCTCCTCCATCGGTCAGAGCTGCTATCGCTTTGCCAACGACCTGCGCCTTCTCCAGCACGACCGTCAGGTGGAGGAGCCCTTTGAGACGAAGCAGGTGGGCTCCTCGGCCATGCCCTACAAGCGCAACCCCATGCGCTCCGAGCGCATCTGCTCCCTGTCCCGCTACATCATGGCCGACGCGCTGAACGCCCCCATGACCGCCTCCACCCAGTGGATGGAGCGGACGCTGGACGACTCCGCCAACCGCCGCATCAGCCTGCCCGAGGGCTTCCTCTGCTGTGATGCGGTCCTGCGGCTGATGCAGAACGTCACCCGCGGTCTCCACGTCAATGAGAAGATTGTGGAGAAGTTCGTCATGGAGTATCTGCCCTTTATCGCCACGGAAAACCTGATGATGGAGGCCGTCAAGCGCGGCGGCGACCGCCAGCAGCTCCATGAGATCATCCGCACCCATTCCATGGCCGCTACAGCCCGGATGAAAGAGGGCCTGACCTGTGACCTGCTGGAACGTCTGGCCGGTGACAGTGCCTTTGGTCTGACGCTGGAGGAAATCCGCACGGTTCTCGATCCCAAGCTGTACATCGGCCGCTGCCCTGAGCAGGTGGAGCGTTATGCCAACCTCTGCCTGGCCAAGGCCAAGGAAGTCGGCACCTTGTCGGCTGAAGATATCAATCTGTAAAAGGAAGATAGAATTCATGAGAATTACCACGCCCGAAAACGACATTTCCCAGATTCTCTTCACGGAGAAGCAAATCGCGGCCCGGGTAGAAGCCCTGGGTATGGAGCTGACCACCGAGTACAAGGACAAGAAGCCCGTCATGGTCTGTGTCCTCAAGGGCGCGTCCTTCTTCTACATCGATCTGTGCCGTCAGATGCAGTGCAACATCGATATGGACTTTATCTCCGTGTCCAGCTACGGCGCCGGCTCCAAGTCCTCCGGCGTTGTGAAGCTCATCAAGGACCTGGATACCGACATCACCGGCCGCCATGTGGTGCTGGTGGAGGATATCATCGACTCCGGTCTGACCCTCTCCTATTTGAAGGAGTTCTTCGGCGCCAGAAAGCCCGCCTCCATCCGGACCATCAGCTTCCTGGACAAGGTGGACCGCCATCCGGCGGCGCTTAAAACCGATTACTGCGGTTTTGATATTCCCGACGAGTTTGTGGTGGGCTACGGCCTGGACTATGCCAATTACTACCGCAATCTTCCCTATATCGGTATCCTCAAGCCCGAGGTCTACGCCGACTGAGTTTCCCAGCGGCAGACGCCAAACAGTAAAAGTTCTACTCGATTTTTGAAAAATCGAGTAGAACTTTTTTTATATTCCTCATGGCCGCCCCTCTGCAAGCGGCCCGCTTTATAAAGATTTCGTTAGAATGACACGTTCCGCCTTGACTTCGCGGGATGCTGCCCGTATAATCCCCTCCAGTAACTTTGGAAAGGAACCGGTGCCACGCCATGTCTCAGGACGACACCAGCGACGACAACCGAACCGAATACCGCATAAGATAGAGCATGGTCTGCCGCGTCTGCGGGAGGTCGTGCTCTTTTACGCTTTGCCCGTCCCTACATAGCCCCGTTCCGCCGTATCAAAAAGGAGAGAATGTTCTTGGACAGTATTCCCCAACAACTGCTGTTGCAGCTTTTTCTGATCTTCCTCAACGCATTTTTCGCCATGACGGAAATTGCCGTCATTTCCCTCAGCCCGGCCCGGCTGCGGAAGCTGGCCGAAGAGGGCGACAAAACCGCTCCCCGGCTGTTGAAACTGGTGGAGGAACCGGCCGGTTTCCTGTCCACCATCCAAATCGGCATTACCCTGGCCGGGTTTCTGGCCAGCGCCTTCGCCGCCGAGAATTTTTCCGATGTGCTGGTCAACTGGCTGTATTACGATCTGGGCTTCCAGTCCCTCCCCGTAGACGCTTTGGATACCCTGGCCGTCATCCTCATCACCATCGTTTTGTCGTATTTCACTCTGGTGCTGGGCGAATTGACGCCCAAACGCATCGCCATGCAGAAACCTCTGGAGGTGGCGAAGCTGTCCTGCGGCGTGGTGTCGGCGCTGTACTTTGTCATGCGCCCCGTCATCTGGTTGCTGTCGGCATCCACCAACGGCCTGTTGCGGCTGCTGCACATGAAGGTGGAAGCCGAGGAAGAGACCGTCACAGAGGAGGAAATCCGCATGATGGTGGACCTGGGCGAAGCCCGTGGGGCCATCGAAAGCGAAGAAAAGGAGTGGATTGAAAACGTCTTTGACTTTGGAGATGCCATGGCCCGGGATGTGATGACCCATGTTTCCGATGTGACGGCCATCCCCCTGGACGCCGCCGACGGCGAGATTATGGAAACCATTCGGCAAACGGGCCTGTCCCGCTACCCGGTGTATGATGAGGACGAGGACGACGTGGTGGGCATTCTCAGCGCCCGTGTCTTCCTGCTGGACCGGACCGGCGACGCCCCCCGTCCCTTAAAAGACCTGCTGCGCCCGGCCTACTGCGTCCCCGACACCTTAAAGGCCACGTCCCTGCTGCGGGATATGCAGTCTCAAAAAATCCACCTGGCCGTGGTGGTGGACGAATACGGCGCCCTGGCCGGTCTGGTGACCATGGAGGACCTGGTGGAGGAAATCGTGGGGAAAATCTACGATGAATTCGATCCTTCGGAGCCGGTGGACATTGAGGCGGTGGAGCCGGGCCTGTGGCGCATCACCGGCACGGCCCATATTGACGATGTGGCCGAAGCGTTGGACGTGGAATTGCCGGAGGATTTGGAATTTGACACCCTGGGCGGTCTGGTGTTCAGCCGTCTGAATACCATCCCCGAGGACGGTGCCACCCTGGACGTGGAAGCCTACGGCCTGGAAATCCATGTGGAAGCCATCGAGGACCGGCGCATTGTCACCGCCCTGGTTAGAAAACAGCCCGTTTAAAAAAGTTTTACTCGATTTTTAAAAAAATCGAGTAAACTTTTATAGTCTGTATCGCTTGTTGCTTTCAGAGGGCTTCCAGCCGGTAACAGTCCTCCCGCCGGTGTTGCAGCAGGGGCAGCTGACGGCGAATGGCGGCCACCCGTTTCAAATCCAGCGTCACCAACTGGGCGTCCTCCCCCTCCTCCAACTGGGCCAGCACCGTTCCCCAGGGGTCCACGGCAATGGAATGGCCCCAGGAGTGATACGACGCCGTCCGGTCCCGTGCCGGGGCCGTACCCAGAAAAAACATCTGATTGTCCAATGCTCTCGCCCGGAACGTCAGTTCCCAATGGGCCGGGCCTGTGGTCATATTGAACGCCGCCGGAACCAGCACCACCCGTGCTTTTGCCAGCGCCATCAGCCGCGCCAGCTCCGGAAACCGCAGATCGTAACAGATGCACAGGCCCATACGCCCGAATTCCGTATCAAACACCGTCACTTCGTTTCCCGCCGTCAGCGTATCCGATTCCCGGAAGTGCTGGCCCCCGTCCACATCGATGTCGAACAGATGCATTTTTCGGTGACGGGCAATTTGATGGCCCTGCCGGTCAAAGACATAGGCCGTGTTGTAAATCTTGCCGCCCAGACCCAACTCCGGCATGGACCCGGCCGACAGATACATCCCGTAGGCTTTGGCCAGATCGGCGCACCGCTGCCAGAGAGGGCCGCCCACGGCCTCGGCATACTTGGGAAAAGCGGCGGTATCATAGGGACAACCGAACATTTCCGGCAGGGCCACCAGATCGGCGCCCGCCGCCGCCGCCTTTTCCATCCACCAGGCCAGGGCGTTGAGGGTGTCTTCCTTACGAGTACAGACCTTGCTTTGGACCTGATAAACCTTCATAAGATTCTTCATGGCATCTCCTCCTTTTCCCACAGTATACCATACTTTGGTCATTTCGCGCAGGATGCTTTACGGAAACCGACCATATTTTTCCCCTTTGCCCTATTACACAGCGGGCCCTATCTGTGCTATACTGAGTGGCGCAAATGGTAGTCGCAGTGTGGAACCACGAGATGAAAGTTTCGTGGTTCCTCTTTTTTTGTCGAAACTATGGGAAAAGGAGATTCAATTTATGCCCAAAACCAAACTGCAAAACGTCATCTTCACCATCATTATGGCCCTGATCATGGTCTATGGCATGATCGTCTACAATGTGGCCCTCAACACCGGCGGCGTCACCAACGCCACCTTTGCCATGGCCCTCCACGAGCTGCCCATTATGGCCCCCATCGCCTTTGTACTGGAGTTCTTTGTGGTGGAAAAGCTGGCCACCCGTCTGGCCTTTACCTTTATGCGCCCCACGGACCGGCCTCAGTTCATCACCTACGCCATTTCCCTGATGATCGTCTGCATCATGTGCCCTGTGATGAGCCTCATTGCCACCCTGCTGTTCAAAGAACCCAGCTTCGGCACCTGGGCCCATACCTTCGGCTGCAACATGCCCATGGCCCTGATCTGGCAGCTGTGCTACTGCGGTCCCCTGACCCGGCTGATCTTCCGGACCCTGTTCCGCAGCGCCGCCGAACCCGCCGCCCACTAACATTCCAGCGCCCCGTCCGACACGGGGCGCTTTTTTGTTTACATAAATTCCTCTTGCGGAATGTTGTTCCAAAGAGTATGATAAAGGAAACCTTTCTCCCCCGGCCCAAAGGAGGTCCTTTCATGAAGCGTTCTGTTCGGTTGCTGTTGGCCTGGGTGCTGATCCTGGCCATGACCGTTTCTGCTTTTGCCCTGCCCCGCCCCCAGGAAGGCCCCGGCGGCAGCATTCCGTCCACCGGTTCGGTGCTGGTGCTCCAGGGGGATTCCCCCTGGGGCCTGCTGGACGGCCGCATGACGGCCACCACCGGTTCCCGCTATGCACAAAACGGCGTCCAGCTGGTGCCATTGGCCCAGACGGCCGCGGCCCTGGGCGGTACGGTGACCACCGGCGGCGGCGCGGTGACGGTGCAATATCGGAATCGGTTCCTTACCTTTACGGAGGGCAGCTGGTCCGCCCAATCGGAGAGCGAGCCCGTGGCTCTGTCGGCCACACCGGTAACTGTGGACGGCGTGTTCCACGTTCCGGCGGTATCCCTGTCCCATCTGGGCTGGACCGTACATACTACCGGCTACTATGACGGCGATCTGGTGCTGTTATCCCGGACTTCCCTGCCGGAGGACCGGCTGGAGGCGGCGCTGTCCTCCGCTCTGGAGGTGCTGGGGCCGAACGCCGGTCTGTTCCCGTCCTCGTCGGTGCTGCTGCGGCTGGATTCCCGCTGGTCCGTCCAAAACGGCAAGACCACGGCCCTGTCGGAGACCACGGACGCCGTGACGCCCACCCGCAGCGGCAGCGCCATTCTGGTACCCCTGGCCGTCTGCGCCCCGGCCCTGGGCTATACGGCGACACCGTCGGACGGCGGCTATCTCGTCACAGGCCACGGTACCTCCCTGACCTTCTCCCAGTCCATGGTATCCACCGCCGATGTGGCGGCCCGGCTGGGCGGCCACGTCTATCTGGATGACGCGACCGGCGCCATTGTGATCTCCGCCCATTCCCTGGACGCCAAGCCGTCCCTGCGGTCCAGCGCCCTGAAACAGGCGGGACAACTGACGCTGCTGGACAGCGAACTGGCCAAGGGATACATTGCTCTGACCTTTGACGACGGTCCCTCCGGCTCCGTCACCGCCACACTGTTGGACGGTCTCAAGGCCCGGAATGCCCACGCCACCTTTTTCCTGTGCAATTACCGCATCTCCACCTTTCCCCAAACCATGGGCCGCTATCTGGCCGAAGGCCATGAGATTGCCAACCACTCGGCCACCCATGCCAACCTGGCCGCCGCCTCGTCTTCCACGCTGTCCCGGGAAATCGACACCACCAACAGCACCATCACCCAGCGCACCGGCGTGACGCCCACGCTGCTGCGTCCACCCGGCGGCGCCTACGACAGCGACGTACTGGCGGCCCTGAAAAGCCGGGGCATGAGCTGCATTCTGTGGAGCCTGGACCCCCAGGACTGGAAGCTGCGCAACACAGAAAAAATCGTCCAGGCCGTGGTGTCCCAGGTGGAGGATGGCGACATTGTCCTGCTTCACGACATGTCCAACGCATCGGTCCAGGCGGCCTTGCAGATCATCGATATTCTGCAAGCCAAAGGCTACCGTTTCGTTACCATCTCCGAACTGGCCGAGATCAAGGGCGTAACCCTACAGCCCGGTCAGGTCTACCGCGGATTTACCGATTAAAAAACTCATTGGGGCACATTTGCAAGAAATGTGCCCCAATTTTTGCGTTTTATATGCTTCTTCATAAGGTGGCCATCCTCAAAAAAATCTCCCGTTGTCGCTATCAATATACGACAACGGGATGGTATTTGGCAAGATTACTGTGGAAACCGGGCGCGAAAACAGATGAAACATCCATGGCGCGCCGCCGTCAGCGTGCCGCCGTGGTGCTCCACAATGGCCCGCGCCACCGACAGGCCGATGCCGCTGCCGCCGGTGGTGCGGCTGCGGGCGGTGTCCACCCGGTAGAATCGGTCGAACAGTCGTTCCGGGTCCAGGTCCTCCGGCAGCGTGCAGCCGTTTTCCACCTCCAGAATGATGTCCCGCAGGACGTAGAGCCGCAGGGTGATGGTGCTGCCTTCGTCGGCATACCGAACGGCGTTGTCCATCAGCAGCGACAGCATCTGCTGAATGGCGGCAGCGTCGCCCCGAATCTCAACACCGTCGGCAATTTCCAGCATCAGTCGCCGCTGCCGCGTCTCCGCCACGGCCCGATATTGTTCGGCCACGTCCCACACGGCTTCCGACAGCACAAAGGCATCATTTTGGAACGGCGTTTCCTCATCCATCCGGGACAAGGTGATGAGGTTGGCAATCAGTCCAGACATGCGTCCGGCCTGACGTCGGATGCTGGCAACCCATTCGTTGCCGGGCAGCTCCGCATCCAGCACATCGGCGCTGGTGGAAATGATGGTCAGGGGCGTTTTCAGCTCATGGCCCGCGTCGGTGAGAAATTGTTTCTGCTGCTCGGCGCTGCGGAGCATGGGCCGAATGGCCCGCTTGGACAGCAGATACACCAGCAAAAATACGGCCAGATAGGCCACCGCCGCTACAGTGACCGAAATCAGCAGCGTATTGAGGGCCATGCGCCGGTCCGGCTCAAAGTTGAGGAACACCACCGCGATGTCTTCGCCGTTTTCCACGGCCCGGTACCGGTAGTCGCCGCAGAAGCCGTATTCCTTCTCCTGTTTTAATGCCTGAACGTAAAAGTCCGCCGCCTCTGTCTCGGATACGGCGGCAATGCGCTCCATTTCCACATTGGTGACAGCGGTACCGTCTCCGTGCACCACAAAAAACCGGGTGAAAAAGGGCGTCTCCTCCGTGTAGTGGACCGCCGGTTCCGGCCGCAGGTCCCCGGAGAGGACCTGGGCATAGTCCGGAAGCCGTCCGTCGTTGTGGGAGATGAACCGCAGCATGGCGTCGGCGCCCTGGAGCAGCCGCCCGTAGCTGAGGACGTTGATGGCCGCCAGCAGGAACAGGAACACCAGCAGGGTAGAACCCATGGCAATGCGGATAAACCGCCATTGGAGCCGTTTTAACATGGGCCGTCCTCCAGGGTGTAGCCCACGCCCCGGACAGATTGGATGGTGACCCGGCTGTGCAGGGCCGCCAGATGCTTGCGCAGATAGGCGATGTGGACCCAGACCACATTGATCTCCGTATCGCTGTCAAAGCCCCAAATGCGCTCCAAAAAGGTGGCGGCAGACAGAAGGACGCCGGTATTGCGCAGCAGCAGTTCCAGAATCTGAAACTCCTTGCCGCCCAGGCGCATGGAGCGGCTGCCGCAGGTCAGCAGACAGGAACCTGTGTCCAAGGTCAGGTCCCCGAAGGACAGCCGCTCCTGGACGTAGGAGGGACGCCGCCGCAGCAGCGCCCGGACCCGGGCCAGAAATTCCTGAGAGGAAAAGGGTTTTGGAAGATAGTCGTCGGCTCCGGCGTCCAGCCCCGCCACCCGGTCGTCGATCTCGCTCTTGGCCGTCAGCAGCAGCGTGGGCGTGTGGTCTCCGGCGGCACGCATCCGGCGCAGCACCGTCAGCCCGTCCACCTGTGGCATCATCACATCCAATACCACAGCATCATAGGACCCGTTTTCCAGATAATCCAGCGCCTGTGCGCCGTCCTCGGCCACGTCCACCGTGTACTGGCTCCGTTCCAGCATGATTTTCAGGGCACGGGTGATTTCCCATTCGTCGTCGGCCAGCAGAATGCGCATGGTCCTTCCCCCTTTCCGTACTGATATTCAGTATACGGCCTTTCTTCGCCCTTTGCAACGGTCAAGCCCGAATCTCCTGGCGCATAAAGCCGATGTAGGACACGGCGAAGCAGACGGCGGTCAGCGCCACCATACACACCAGATGGGGCCACACCAGCAGCAGGCTCTGGCCGAAGGGCAGATAGCCCGCCACCGCGCCGGACAGCTGGGACATGGTGATGACGCCGATGGACCGGACATTGGGGTTGAGAATGGTACCGGCTGCCTCGCTGAACAGGTAGTAGGGAGAAATCCGGTTCAGGGACAGTTCCAGATTGTAGTTGGCCTCCTGGTTGTAAAAGCCCGCGATACCGTCCAGGGGGTAGGCCGCCGAGGCGATGGCCCCAGCCACCATGGAGAAGAAAAAGGAGAGGAAAATCCAGATGGCGATGGCGCCCAACGCTGCCGTGGCCGCGTGGCGGCACCAGACGGACAGTACCATGGAAAAGGCCAGCCAGAAGGACACATAGACGCCGCAGAGGGCCAAAAAGGCGATGATTCGGGCCACCTCTTCCCCCTTGGGCGGCACGCCCAGGCTGAGGATACCCGCCCCCAGGACCAACAGGCCCATGGCGAAAATGGTCAGAAAGATGACGGCCACACCGGAGAGAAATTTGCCGTTGAGGATGGCGTCCCGGTGGATGGGCTGGGCCGCCAGACGGTTCAGCGTTCCCTGGGACCGCTCCCGGCTGATGGCGTCAAAGCCCAGGACAATGCCCATCAGCGGGGATAGAAAGGCCAGGAACGACGCAAAGGACGGCAGGTTGCTGCCGCTGGTGGTAAACAGCGTCAGATAGAGGAAATCCAGTTCCTCCGAGGTGTCGCGGATGGTGGACAGGGCCCCGTAGAAGCCCGCCACCCCGGCAATGGCCAGCAGGGCAAAGAGCAGCAGGAACCGGTTGCTGTTGAGCTGATCGGCCAGCTCCTTGCGAAACAGGGCATGGAGACCGCCGCCACGGGGCGTCCGTTCACGCTCTGCGCCGGAGGATTCCGCGCTTCTTATCTGTGGGAAGGTCATGGGACGCACCTGCCTTTTCAAAGTAGTTGTGATAGATTTCATCCAGATCATCGCTGCGCTGGCACAGGCGCTGGATGTCGTAGCCCCGCTCCAGCAGCAGCCGGGCCAGGACGGGCCGCAGGTCCGCTTCGCCCTGGACCAGCCAGCCGCCGCCGTCCATGGGCCGCAGCTGCCGCAGGCCGTCCAGTCCCTCCAGCAGGGTTTTTAAAGTTTCATCGTTGGGGGTGGCGGCCACTTCCAGAATGGGACCGCCGTCGCCCCGCAGTTCCTTGGCCAGCTGTGCAATGGGACCGCACGCAATGAGACGGCCCTCCACAAAGATACCCACCCGGTCGCAGATCTGCTGGACCTGCTGTAATTGATGGGACGAGAGGAGAATGGTCCGCTGGTCCTGGGTGGACAGATGCCGGATCAGCGTCAGCAGGTCCCGCATACCCTCCGGGTCGATGCCCAGGGTGGGCTCATCCATAATGATGACCCGGGGGTCCTTAATCAGCACATCGGCAATGCCCAGTCGCTGACGCATACCACGGGAGTAGGTACCGGTCTTCCGGTCCCCGGCCTCCTCCAGGCCCACCCGGCGGAGCAGGCCGTCGATGCGGGCTTCCAAAGCGTCGCCGCTGAGACCGTTGAGCCGTCCGGTGAACCGCAGGTTCTCCCGGCCCGTCATATCGGTGTAAAAGCCCACATTGTCCGGCAGATACCCCACCATGCGCTTGACGGCCAGGGGTTCTCTGGTGCAGTCGTGCCCGGCGATGGCGGCGGTACCCTCGGTAGGCTCCGTCAGACCCAGGAGCATCAAGGTTGTGGTGGTCTTGCCTGCGCCGTTGGGACCCAGCAGACCGAACACCTCGCCCCGGTGAATGGACAGGTCCAGCTGATCCACCGCCGTCACCGTGTCATAGCGTTTGGTGAGGCCGTGGGTTTCAATGATGATCTCCGCCATACGCTCACCGTCTTCCGTACTTATGGAATACCCAGTACAGGCCACCGGCCACACACAGCAGCAGAATGACGCCCACGGCGCCCCAGAGGGTGGAGGTCTCCACGGAGATGCGGAACTCGGCGCCGTCGTTGGTCTCGCTGTTGGAAGCGCTGATGGACACCACATAGTCGCCGGACAGTGCATCCTCACCGGCACTGATGGTGGCGGTGACCTCCTTGGTGGCCCCGGCCTCCAGCAGTTCCACAGTGGATTCACTGAACTCCACGGCCCAGCCGTCGGGGGTGGTGGCGGTCAGGTTGATGTTTTGCAGGTCCGTGTTGCCGTTGTTGGTCAACGTCAGGGTGATGTCCGTGTCCTTGCCCGCCTGGGCGTCGGCGCTGAGCAGGCCGCTGGGCGTGGACAGGACCAGATCGTATGTACCGGTGATGACCACCGACAAGTCTGTGGACAGCGTGTCGTTGGCACTGACGGCGGAACAGGAGATGTCATAGCTGCCCGCCTCGGCGGTAGCCGGCGGCGTCACATTGACGGTGACGCCCTGGCTGCTGCGTGCGTCCACGGCAAGACTGGCCACCTGGGTGGACTCGCCGGTGGGCTGATACGTCACGGTCCATCCGGTGGGGGCGTTGGTGGAGAAGGTATAGGTCTGCTGGCTGGCGCTGTTGTTGACCAGAGTTGCATCGAAGCTGAAGGATGTGGACGCCGAGCCCTCCTGCTCGGGATACTGGGCTTCAAAGCTGGACGTTCCTGTTTCACCGGCGGTGAGCTGCAATTCCAGTGTCAGGGTGTCGGTGGCGCCGCTCTCACCGGTGGCCAGCAGGCCCACCGTATAGGTGCCGTCGGCGGCGTCATCGGGAATGGACAGTTCAAAGGTTGCCAGACCCGTGTTTTCCCCGTCGCGGACGAAGACACGGGAGATCTGTCCGCCGTTGCCGGTAAAGACGCCCTCCCAGCCCTCGGGCAGACTGGTCACCGACAGGGCCACGCTCTGGCCGCTGCCCATAGCGTTGTCGAAGTCCATGGTAAAGCTCAGATCGTCACCGGCCTGGGCGGTGATGCCGGGATAGGCGGTGCTCATCTCCAGACCGCCGGCGGCGGAAGCCGTCATGGGCAGGGCGCACAGCAGCATCGCGCCGACGGCGACGGCGGCAGCCGTCCGGGCGCGGCGGTGGGTATGGGGTTGATACATAGTGGTTCACTCCTTGTGGCGTTTTGCAGGTGCCCCCATCATAGGGCAGGCACCATAAGCGAACCTTAAGAAAGTCGTGAACGAACTGCAAATTCAGCGGCGGTGCTGCGTTTCTGGTGCGCTGGTATCGTAAAAGGCCCACGGCTGCCCCCGTAAGGGGACGCCGTGGGCCTTGCGGCTAACGCCGCGGGGATTGCGCCATCTACGGATGGCACTTTGGACGACAGGGAATTTCGCGCCGTGCGCGGCGCGGGTATTTCGCCCGTTGCGACGGGCGACCAAAGGCTCTGCCTTTGGAAACCGCGATTTTTTGAAAAAAATCGAGTCAAACTTTTTTATTATTGCGTTCAGCAAACTGCTCACGGCAACAGGGTAAATTCCAATTCCACCGGGTTATGGTCACTATAAGCAAAATCCGTATCCACATTGACGGCCCGGGCCTGCACATTATCCGAAATCAGGAACCCGTCCAGCACGGAAGAGTAATTGACGCCCTTGGTGTAGGGCAAGTCGCAGCTGCGGCAGGTGGGAACCTGCTGGTCGTTGTCGGCATACACCACCGAAATACCATCGGGCAGCATCGTTTCATCAAAGGTCTGGACCCAGGGGGGAACCTGCTGCTGGGACGGGAAGATTCCCAGCGTATCCCCCAGTACATGGTTGTAGTCGCCGCCGACAATCACATAGTTGCCCTGACGGTACTCCTCCTCCAAAACCTGACACAGCAGTTCCATCTGGGCCTGTCGGATGATGCCGCCCTCGTCGTAGGCCGACATATGGGAGTTGATGAGCACCAGTTCCTTTCCCCCGTCCACCGGCAGCCGCTGGACCGCAAAGCACCGGTCCAGATCAAAAAACTTGGTGGGGAAACTCTGGTCCACCGGATAACTGCGGCGCTCCGCCCCGTCAACGGCATAGCCGCTCAGCGTCAACAGCCCCGCGTTGACAACGCCGTGGGGCTCGTAGACCGGATAGAAAAGGTAGGCCGAATGGAAATTGCAGGCATAGACGGCGCTTTTGTCGGGAAAGGCCGCCGTCAGCCATTGACGCTCATTCACTTCATAGCTGCGGGTGGCCTCCTCGTCCACCTCCTGCAACAGCAGAAAATCGGCGTTCAGGTCCTTTAACGTGTCCTCCACGCCGCCCACATTGGTCTCCACCCGCTCCCGGCTTCCGGCCCGGGATTGCTTGCCCTGGACCGGCGTCCCGTCCTCCATAAATCCCTTGTCCATGAAAAAGGAAAAGTCGTGGTCATAGGCGCCGAAGCCGATGTTCCAGGTGACGGCGCTGTACGTCGTGCCGGTTTGCAGCACCGTCTCCTGGGGATTTTCCACTTCCAGCTCCAAATGGTCCGGAATGCGGCTGTATTGCAGCTGCAAATAGAGGGCGTAGCCGCCCACCACCAGCAGACACAGCAGCACCAGACCGCCCAACACATACAAAATACGACGCAGTTTCACAGGGTGTTCTCCTTCCATGCGGCGGCCAGCTCCAGCAGCCGCGTCCGTTCATTGTCCGCCGGAACCTCCAGCACATGATTTAACAGCTGCCGCAGCAGCAGCCCCACCGCCGGGCCGGTCACCGGCAGGTCCCGGCCCGTAATGGCCAGTTGGGCCAGCGTCACGCAGTCGCCGGACTGTTCCAGCTCCTCGGCCAGGGCTACTTGTCCATACAGGGTGCAAAGGCACCGGCCCACGGCCCAGCCGTGGCCTGCCACCACCCGTTTCATCCGGGCCATGGTCAGTTCCGGCCCGTAAAGGGACGCCGTTTCCACCGCCAGACGGCCCGTCTTTTTGTCCAGCCGCATGGCGGTGGGGTCAAAGTCCGGCACGGCCAGCCGAAAGACCGCCCAGGCCGTGGCTGAACCCTCGATGATCACAGCGGGCCAGGGCCTGGCCGTCCCCGGCTCCAATCCCACGGCACGGAGCATACCATATTCCAGCAGTTCCAACACCCGCTGGGGCTCCGGCGACCGTAGGGTTTTTTCCACCTCGTCCCGGATGCGTTCCGCCGACAGGACGGCGCAGCCATCGGCACAGACTGCCATGGCCTGCCGCGTTTCCGGTTCGATGGTAAATCCCAGCTGGGCCGAAAACCGCACGGCCCGCAGCATCCGCAGGGCATCCTCCCGGAACCGCCGTTCCGGCTCCCCCACACAGCGCAGCAGCCGGTTTTGCAGGTCCTCCCGTCCCCCGTGGAGGTCCACCAGACGGCCCCGCACGTCCAACGCCATGGCGTTGACCGTAAAATCCCGCCGGGCCAAGTCCTCTTCCAGCGTTCCCACAAAGGAAACCGCGTCGGGATGGCGGCCGTCGGAGTAGCCGGTTTCGGCCCGATAGGTGGTCACCTCAAAGGCATAGCCCGATTCCAGCACCGTGACGGTGCCGTGCCGCAAGCCCGTTGGGACACAGTGGGAAAAGAGGGCAAGGACCTGTCGGGGGGTGGCCGACGTGGTCATGTCCCAATCGTGGACCGTCCGGCCCAGCAGCGTGTCCCGGACGCAGCCGCCCACGGCCCAGGCTTCATATCCCGCCGCTTCCAGCCGCAGCAGCACGCTGTCCGCCGCCTCTTTTGCCGTCATGCCGTTTCCCGCCTTTCCAGAACAGAAGTGATAGGATTCGTGTAATTTTTCTTGTCACACAGGCCATTTCGTATTATAATGAACACCAAGCGTCTTTGCAAGCTGCAATGCTTTTGAATTGATAGAAGGAGGAAGTTTTATGCCTTCCAACGCCGCTTTGATCGGTCAGTATCTCCGCCCCGGCCGCCGTGTCCACCTCATCGGCATCGGCGGCGTTTCCATGCGCCCCCTGGGCCTGGTGCTCCACGACATGGGCGTGGTCATCTCCGGCTCCGATATGAGCAACTCCCCCGCCACCGACGGTCTGCTGGCCCAGGGCATCCCCGTGGCCATCGGCCACCGGGCTGAAAACATTGAGGGCGCCGAAGCCATCATCCGCACCGCCGCCGTCCATAACGACAACCCGGAAATCGCCGCCGCCCGCGCCTTGGGCATTCCCATTTTCGAGCGGGCCCAGGCCTGGGGCTACATCATGAAATCCTACCGGGAAGCCATCTGCATTGCCGGTACCCACGGCAAAACCACCACCACCTCCATGGTGACCCACATCTTTATGGAAGCCCAAAAGGACCCCACCGTTATGATCGGCGGCCGTCTTCCCCTGCTGAACGCCGGGCATCGGGTGGGCCGTGGCGGCACCATCATCATGGAAAGCTGCGAGTATTACAACTCCTTTTTGAACTTTTTCCCCACCATTGCGGTGATTCTCAACGTGGAAGCCGACCATCTGGATTTCTTCAAGGATTTGGCCGACGTTCAGAAATCCTTCCGGGCCTTTGCCCAGCTGGTACCGGAAACGGGCTGTGTGATCGCCTCCGGCGATGACGCCAATACCCAGGAAACCCTGGCGGGCATCGACCATATCACCTTTGGTCTGGGCGAGAACTGCACCGTCCGGGCGGTAAATTGCAGCGACGACTGGCACGCCTTTGACGTTCTCTGCAATGGGACCCCCTACGGACATTTCGAGCTGGGCGTGGTGGGCCGCCACAACGCCCTCAACGCGGTCGCCGCCATTGCCGTGGCTTGGCATTGCGGTATCGACGGCGAAACCGCCGCCCGCGGTCTGGCTACCTTCCACGGTGCGGGCCGGCGCATGGAGAAAAAGGGCGTGTACAACGGCGCCGACGTCTACGACGACTACGCCCATCACCCCGGCGAACTCCACGCCCTGCTGTCCGCCGTCCAAACCATGGGCTACAAGCGGATTCTCTGTGCTTTCCAGCCCCACACCTACACCCGGACCCATGCCCTATTCGACGATTTCGTCCGGGAGCTGCGGCGGGTGGATGTGGCTGTGGTGGCAGAAATCTACGCCGCCCGGGAACAGAACACCATCGGCATTTCCTCGGCCGATCTGGTGGCGCAGATTCCCGGCGCCATCTACTGCGAGACCCTGCCGGAAGTCACAGAGCAGCTGCGCAAGCTGGCGCAGCCCGGCGACCTGATTCTCACTGTCGGCGCCGGCGATATCTTCAAAGCCGGAGAATCCCTTTTAAAAACCAAATAACGATACAGCGGCCCGCACCGAACCATCGGTGCGGGCTTTCTTTATCATCTGATGATTTACCAACTCTGAAAATATACATTGACAGATGAGGTATCTCTGTAGTATAGTACAGCCAGAGAGGTGAGGAAATGCTGAACATGTCCGATATGATCCGTGGGTATACGGACACCATCATTCTTGCCCAGCTGCTCCGCCATGACAGTTACGGCTACGAGCTCAACAAGGCAGTGGCCCAGGCCAGCGGCGGTCTTTTGGAATTGAAGGAGGCCACGCTGTACACCACGTTCCGCCGTCTGGAAAGCGCCGGCTGTATCCGGTCCTACTGGGGCGATGAAACCACCGGCGCACGGCGGCGCTACTATGCCATTACGGAGCTGGGGCGGGCGCTGTACCGTGAAAACTGCGCCGATTGGCAAACGTTTAAAACCATCATCGACACACTGTTACAAGGAGAAGAGGAACCATGAGTCAAAAAATTGACCGTTATGTACAGGCGCTTTTTGAAGACGTTCCCCGGACCAAAAAGGCCCTGGATCTAAAAGAGGAGCTGCTGGGCAACATGCGGGAGCGCTACGAGGACTATCTGCGGGAGGGCAAAAGCGACAGTGAAGCCTACAGTCTGACAGTAGCCAGTATGGGCGATCTGGACGAGATGATTGCCCAGGTCATGCCCGACGAGCATTTCCGGCAGGAGGCCCAGCACTACCGCCGCCGCAGCGCCCGCAACACGGCCATTGCCGTGGCCACCTATATTTTGGGCGCTGCCATTGTGGTGGCCAGCGCCCTGGCCCCCTGGGAAGGTGTGCAGATTCTGGCCGTGGTGATTCTGCTGGTGCTGGTAGCCGGCGCTACGGCGCTGCTGATCTATACCGAAATGTCCACGCCGGTGGAGTATCGGGAGGAGGACCAGGATGACCGCTGGATGAAAGAGGCCCAGCACCATCCCGGCGGCCAGACTGTCAAAGCCGTGATGAATCTGTACTGGATTGTCGTTACCACAGTCTATCTGGTTACCAGTTTTCTCACCGCTGCCTGGGGCATCACCTGGATCATCTGGCCCCTGGCAGGTCTGCTGTCGGCCATCATCCGCACCGTGATCACATTGAGGTGGCACCATGAATAACCGTACCCTGCTTTGGATTCGTCTTGTGGTTTTAATTCTCTCCTTTGTGGCGGTGTTGGCGGCGGCGGTTGTGGCTGTGACCGGCGGTAAATTCTCCGTGTCTCTGATCGGAGACGGCAAGCTGGCGGCGGAAGCGTCTTTTTCCGATGTGACGGATATTGCCGTGGAGAGCCGGACCTGTGCCGTAGATGTTGTAGCGGGAACCGGGCCGGATGTGGTCGCCCGGTACTACACCGGCGGCCTCCTCCCTGCCGAGACGCCTACCTGGGAGCAGACGGGCGGCACCCTCCGCGTCACCACCGCCAAAGGCAATTTCCTGTCCGGCGGCCGTCTAGTCCTGGAAGTGCCCGGAGATGATGCGCTGAACTATCAGCTGGACACGGTCTCCGGCGGTATCCAGGTTTCTGTGGGCGGCAACGCCTTGACCGTCCAATGTACCACCGGCAGCGTTAAAGTGTATGAGCCCTTTCAATTGCTGGACGTGGAGACCACCACCGGCTCTGTAAAGGTCACCGCCGATTGGTCTACTACCCGGTGTCAGCTGGAGAGCACCACCGGGTCCATCAAGCTGGCCCTGGAAAACGTAACGGGCTACACCATGACCGCCGAAACCACCACCGGCAGCATCAAGGACGAGTACAACGGTCTTTCCTACGAACGCACTGTCTCCGGCACCGTCTGGGGTGACGGCAGCCTTGCTGTGGAGGCCGAAAGCACCACAGGTTCCATCAAATTGACAGACTGGTAAAGCAAAGGCCGGGGGCGCTGCCCCCGACCTTTGCTTTTTATAGTCTTTTTTCCAACGCGCGGAACACGGCTACTCCAACCGCCCACTGGCTCAAAAACAGCACGAAAACCATGGCGATAATCCATTCGTCTGCCCGTACAACGGCCAGCACCAGTGCCAGGAGCAGCAACGCAACGGTCATAATTTGATAGGTAATATGCCCCGCTTTCATCCGCAAATACTGCTTTCTCTCGTCCACAAAATTGATATGCGCTTCTCTTTGTTTGGCTTCGTAGGCCTCCCGCCGTTTGGGATTGGTCCAGTAGGTGGTACGGATGAGCTGGGCGACAGAAGTCGTCGTGACGCCGAAGCCCATGGAAAACACCATCGTCGAATAGTAATCGCTTTTTACAAAGAAACTTACGGCAATCAGCAAAATTCCCGCCAAGCCCTCCAAAAGGAACAATTTTTTGTTTTTCATTCTGCTCCCTCCTCATAGATAAAAATTTCCTCAATGGTCATACCAAAATACCGGGCAATTTTAAACGCCAGCAGAATGGATGGATTGTACCGTCCGTTTTCCAACGAGCCGATGGTTTGCCGGGATACCTCCAACGCGTTTGCCAACTCTTCCTGTTTGATTCCCCGCTGCTTCCGCAGCTCCTCCAATCGGTTTTTCATGGGAACCTCCCTTCTGATGGAAAGCATACTTTCCACATCTTCAGTTTCATTATAGTACGACTGCGGAGAATATCAAGTGTACTTTCCATTTTAATCGGGACAAGCTATGGAAGTAACGGCCTGTGGGAAGCAGGAACGCAAAAAGGCCGCCGGTGTCCACCCCCGCAGGGAGCGGCACCGGCGGCCTTGGCCGTTGGCCAGGGATTGCGCCATCTGCGGATGGCGCTTTGGGACGACTGGGGATTTCACCCGCTGCGGCGGGTGGGTGTTTCGCGCCCTGCGGGGCGCGACCGGGGCTTTTCCCCTGGACCCCAGAATTTTTTTGTAAAAAAATTCAGTAAAAACTTTATTTTTTTAGTCTACTTCGAGATACCGGCCGTCGGCATAGCCCAGGAGGTCCCCCACCCGGATGACATACCAGCCGTTATACTGGTTGAGAATCTCCACCGGCGTGCCGTTGGGCACCCGCCGCAGCACCGGGAAGTCCGTACCGGGGCCGCCCCGCAGATTCATGGGCGTATTTTCCGTCCGGACCACGCCATTCTGGGACCCCTGGGGCTGCAAAAAGGGCAAACCGAAATACTGACACACGGCCCGGGACATGGCCGCCGCGATCTCATCCAGATTTTCCACCAGCCAGGTGGCATCCTGGACATTGTCATGGTAGCCGATTTCAATGAGGGCCGCCGGAGCCTTGGTCTGCCGCAGTTCCCCAATGGCGGTGGAAGTCCGAGTCTGGACCTTGTCGGGCAAGGGATAGATGGGTTTCAGATTGTCCACCACCAGTTGGGCCATGGCCTGACCGAATTTGGCCCCAGGATAATAATAGGCGTCGATGCCCCGCAGCTGTCCCGCCAGATTCTCCGGAGCCGCGTTGGAGTGGAGCGCCAAGTGGAAGTCATATGTCCCCAGATTGGACTGCCGTATGGACGTGGCTGCGCTGCCGTTGGGATTATTGCGGGTGACGTTGATGCCGCTGGCTTCCAGATAGGGCTCCATCCGGTCGGCCAGACGGTTCATCCACAGCTGTTCGTTGCCCTCGGTCACATAGGGATTGAAGTCCTGGGTGGATGGACTGAGAAATAAAAATGGCATAGTTCCTCCGCCTTTCCTTGTTTTATGCCATCCTATGCCGGAGAAAAAAAGTTGTGACACCCTCTTGACAACCGGCAGGATTTTTGTATACTTGTATTAAGCACTTAGTACAATAAGACAGAAAGGAGTGGGACTGTGAACTGGAATCTCAGCGATGGCCGGCCCATCTGGCAGCTGCTACACGAGCAGTTGACGCTGCGCATTGCCACCGGTTCCTACGTCCGTGGCAGCAAGATGCCCACGGTCCGGGAGCTGGCCGCCGAAGCCGGGGTCAATCCCAACACCATGCAGCGGGCTCTGGCCCAGCTGGAGGCCGACGGACTGGTGGTGACCAACCGGACGGCAGGCCGCACCGTCACCGACGATGAATCGGTCCTGACGGCCACCCGACGGCGGCTGGCCCATGGAACCATCAAAACATATCTGGAACAGATGGCCCTGTTGGGGTTCACCCGGGCCGAAGCGGCGGAACTGCTGCAAACGTGGGAGGAGGAAGACATATGAAAGAAGATTTAATTGTATGCCGGGATCTGGTCAAGGATTACGGCAAATTTACGGCCCTGGATCAGGTCAATCTGACCATTGGCCGGGGGCGCATCGTGGGACTGCTGGGGCCCAACGGTTCCGGCAAGACAACGCTGATCAAGCTGCTGTGCGGTCTGTTGCAGCCCTCCGGCGGCGAACTGCTCATTGACGGCCAGAAGCCCGGCCCCCATACCAAGAGCCAGGTCAGCTATCTGCCGGACCGGATGTACTTTGCCGACTGGATGCGGGCCAAGGACCTGACGGACTTTTTCGCCGACTTCTATCCGGACTTTGACCGTGCCAAGGCCGAGGATATGTGCCGCAGCCTGAAAATTGAGCCGGGTCACCGGATCAAATCCATGTCCAAGGGCACCAAGGAGAAATTGCAGCTGGCCTTGGTCATGAGCCGCAAGGCCCAGCTCTATCTGTTGGATGAACCCATTGCCGGTGTGGACCCGGCGGCCCGGGACTACATTATGAATACGATTCTGACCAACTACAACGAGAACGGCACCGTTTTGATCTCCACCCACCTGATTGGCGATGTGGAACGGGTGCTCGATGAGGCCATTTTCCTCCAGTCGGGCCATGTGGTGCGCCATGACAGCGTGGACGCCATCCGTGAGGAGGAAGGAAAGAGTGTGGACGCCCTGTTCCGGGAGATTTTCCGGGCGGAGGCCTATGGAGGGGAACGCTATGACCGGTAAACTGCTGAAATACGACTTGAAATCCATGCTGCGGAACTTTGTTCCCCTGTGGGTGGCGCTGCTGGCCGTGTCCATCATCAACTGTTTCACCATTCGCTCCCTGGACCAAGCCAGCGGGGCCGCCCAGCTCCCGGCCATGGTGGCCATGCTGGTATATGGCAGTCTGGTGGTAGCCGTCATGGTGGTGACGGCGGTGCTGGTGATTCAGCGGTTCTATCAGGGACTGCTGAAGGACGAGGGTTATCTGATGTTCACCCTGCCCGTACAGCCCTGGCAGCTGCTGACTTCCAAGCTGACTGCCGCCGTCATCGTCTGCCTGGGCAGCTGCATTGTGGGCGGTATTTCGGTGTTGGTCATTGCCTTTGACTCCGAGACCTATTTCACCATGTTTGATGCCATCGGCATGGCATTCCGGCTCTATCCGGGTCCCATTGTGTCCGCTTGTCTGGCGGCCATTGCCTCCGGCCTCTGCGCCATTACCCAAATTTATGTATCCCTGGCCCTGGGCCACCTGGCCAGCAAACACCGCATTGGCTGGGCCGTGGGCATCTACATTGCCATCCACATGGTGTTCTCCTGGCTGGAGCTGGCCGTGAGTATTACCATCCCGGTTCCCCTGTTCCAGGATGCCACGCAGTATTTCCTGCTGCTGGCTGGCTACTACTTCCTGCGGGCTGTGCTGTTCTTTGTGGTAACAGAGCGCATTCTGTCCAAAAAGCTGAATCTGGAATAATTCCACCGGTTTGGAGAAAGGTTGTGTACCTCCCGTGAAACAACTTGCATGGATGCTGATGCTGGCCGCGTCCCTCCTGGCCCTGACCGCCTGCGGCGCCAAAACAGCCAAAGAGCAGATCGCAGAGGAACTGGAGCTGGACGCCACCGACGGTACGGAGCTGCTCCACTACGACACCCACGGCGGCAACGGTGACGGGACCTCCTGCTTCGCCCTGACCTTCTCCGACAATGCCCTGGAACAGGAGATTCAGACGCGTTCCGACTGGACGCCCCTGCCCCTGGACAACACCGCGGAGATTCTGGTCTACGGCCAGTCTGACGCTGCCCATTCCATGGGTCCGTATCTGACCGACAGCGACGGCAATGCCCTGCTGCCGCAGATCGAGAACGGCTACTACTGCTTCATCGACCGGCAGACCCATTACGAAACCATAGCGGCCCAACCCATTCTGGAACGTTCTTCTTTTAATTTTACGTTGGCTGTCTATGACACCGATCAGGATATTCTGTATTTCTGTCAACTTGATACCTAGCAAAAAGTCCGGGATTCGGAAGAATCCCGGACTTTTTATCGATTTATAAAATAACCTCCATACCCACCTTCTGGGGCTTGAGACCGCAGGCTTCATAGAAGCCCATGGCGCTTTCGTTGCAGCTCCACACGTTGAGCGTCACATTGTAGCAGCCCTGCTCCCTGGCGAATTGGAGCACATGGTCGTACAGGCGGCGGCCCACATGCTTGCCCCGGCAGTTCTCGTCCACACACAGATCGTCGATGTACAGCGTCTTGATATCGGTGAGGATGTTGTCATCCACATGCTGCTGGAATACGCAGAAGGCATAGCCCCGGACGGTCCCCTCGTCATCAAAGACAAAAATGGGCTTCCGGTCGTTGTGAATCAGGTCCCGCAGCTCCTCGGCGGTGTACTTGGTGCCGATGTTGAACAGGTCCGGCCGTCCCTTGTGATGGACCAGATTGACCTGCGCCAGCAGTTCCATGATGGCGGGCATGTCCCGCTCCTCTGCTCTGCGAATTTCCATTGCAAACACTCCTTTGAACCATTCAAATCTTAAAATCTTCGTGCGAAGCCGCAGGTGCGGCAGAGCGGTTCCACGGCCTCCCGGCGGGAAAAGCCGTTGTAGATGGCCCTTGCTTTCGGCGTTTCCAGAATCTCCTCCAAGGGGGTTTCAAACAGATTGCCCAGGGCCATGGCCCCCTCCCGGTCGAGACAGCAGGGCACCACCGTACCGTCGCTAAGGACGGCCACCTGGTCCCGCAGACCGTAACAGAAGCAATGCCCGCCCCGGTCCGGGGCCTGCAAATCGGGCCAGTCGAATTTCTCGCCCCACTCCAGAAAGATCCGGTCGGCCAACCGGTACCCCCTGGTATTCTGCACCCAGGGCCGGGGAAATGCCCGTTCCAACGCCGCCACGATCTGGCCGTTGTATCGGTGCCGCCCCACGGTGTCGGCCCCGTCCAGATTCCACAGCCGCAGGGAGCACAGCAGGCGTTGTTCCGCTGCCGCCTGCAAGAAATCCGTGCAGCCCGTCAGATACGGCGTAAACTCCGTAACGCCGTTGGCCTCCGGGGCGTGGAGGGACAGATTGACCTTGTGGAGGGCGGGAGCCGTCAGCAGCGTTTCCCGCCGCTGGGGCAGCAGGGTACCGTTGGTGGTCAGAATGACCCGGAAGCCTAGCTCCCCTGCAATGGCGAGCAGCTCCGGCAGCTGGGGGTGCAGCAGCGGTTCTCCCATGACGTGGAAGTAAAGGTATTGGCCGTGGGGCCGCAGGCGACGGGCCAGGATTTGAAATTCCTCCGCCGTCAGAAACTTTGCCGGGCGGGTGGTGCCGGGACAGAAGCTGCACGCCAGATTGCAGCGGCTGGTGATCTCCAGATACAGCTTGGCAAACATGGGGGACCCTCTCTTTCGGCACGATTTTTCTGATGCAATGCCGCACAGCGGCATTGTCTTTAGTATAACAAATTCTCCGTGGAGATTGCAACTATACCTTCCCTGTGATACACTGATAAAAATGTGGAAAGGATGTTGCACCATGACCCTTTGGGAATACTATTTGCAATATACATCGGGAATTCTGGACGGCTCCAAGCCCTGCCCCGACCAAATCACCGTGGAGGGAACCGACGACATGGCCCGGGCCGCCTCCCTGCTGACCCAGGCGGAGAAACTGGGCATGGACGGTTTTGTGAAAGCCTGCGCCGCCGCTGAAGGCGTGGAAATTCCCCAGGACGTATTCGACGACTACAAGCCCCAGGATATCGAGGCATTGTTGGAACAGCTGCCCGGCGCCCAGGAACCCCAGCGGGACAACGCCTACGCCGCCCTGCTGGACTGCTGCGCGTTGGAGGACGGCCTGATGCAGTATCTGATAGAGGTGCTGCGGACCGGCGACGCGGCGGGCTTTTACCGGCTGGCCCGGGTCACCACCCGCACCGAGGTGAAGCCGGAGGCCTTTCTGGCCTGGCTTGGCTCCCTGGAGGACCGGGCGGAACCGGAGGAACGGGCGTGCGCCCAGATCATGGACGGCTGTCTCCGCCGCCTGGTCCAGGAGGGCCGGGGCGAGGTGGCGGCGGCGCTGATCTCCGGCGATGAGCAGACCTTTACGGCCTTCCGCCGGGAAGCGCCGGAACTGCGGAACCGGCCCGAGGCCACCGTGGAGTGGTTCCTGACGCACTATGTGGACACCTATTATCCCATTCGGTTCCTGTTGGCGGCCAATGGCGTGGAATTTCCCAAATCTCACAAAAACGTATAATGTTTTTACTTGATTTTTTAGTTTTTCCTGCTATAATACACACGAACATCGGAGGACAGACGGCCGCAGCCGTCTGCTTGGAGAAGATGACGAGTGCGCTCGAACACGGGCGCACTCTTTTTTTGACGAAGGAGGAAGAACCGCATGGATTTGTTACATGACCGCATCGGCAAGCTGTTCCGGAAATATCTCATTGCTGCCTGCGGCAGCGCTCTGGTGGTCAGCATCTACACCATGGTGGATATCATTTGTGTGGGTCAGTACGAAGGCCCCGACGGCGCGGCGGCATTGGCCTGCGTGACGCCGTTGTTTTCCGTCTTTATCAGTCTGGGCATGCTGCTGGGCATCGGCGGCGCGGTCCACATGAGCCTGTGCCGCGGCGAGGGACGGCAGCAGGACGGCGACCGCTACTTTGTCATCTCCCTGCTGGCGGGTCTGGTCCTGTCGGCGGTGCTGACGGTGGCGGGCATGGCATACTGTGAGGAGATTCTCCGGCTGTTGGGCGCGGACGATCAGCTGATCGGCCTGGCTATGGCCTATTCCAAATACGTTTTCCCCACCTTTCCCTGCTTCCTGCTGGGGCAGCTGTTCATCGCCTATATCCGCAACGACGGCGCGCCCCTGCTCTGTACGGCGGCGGTGATGACCGGCGGTATCCTCAACATTTTTCTCGATGTGTTTCTGGTCTTCACCATGGACATGGGCGCCGCCGGCGCGGGCCTTGCCACCGGCATCGGCCAGACGGCGGCGGTGCTGGTGCTGCTGACGTACTTCCTGCGCAAATCCTGCCGTCTGCGGCTCATTCGGCCCACTCAGGTCTGGAAAACGCTGCGGCAGATTGTCCAGTCGGGCTTTGCCCCCTTTATCGTGGACCTGTCCTATGGCTTCGCCATTGCGTTGTTCAACAACCAGATCATGCGGTACGGCACAGCCACGGAGCTGGCCGCCTACGGCACCATGTCCAATGTCGCCATCACGTTCCAATGCTTCTTCTACGGCGTGGGACAGGCGTTGCAGCCCATTGTCTCCATCAACTACGGCGCAGGACGCCGGGACCGGGTGCGGCAGGTGCTGACCATGGCTTTGACCACCACCGCCATTATGAGCGTCACCTTTTTCGCCGTCGTCCAACTGTTCCCCCGGCAGCTGTTGGGCATCTATATGGATGTGACGCCGGAGGTGCTGGCCGTGGGACCGGGCATCATGCGGCGGTATGCCGTATCGCTGCTGCTCAGCGGCGTCAACATCGCCGTCAGCTATTATCTCCAGTCGGTACTCCGCAGCGGCCAATCGGTGCTGGTCTCCCTTTGCCGGGGCTGCCTGTTCCTGGTGCCGTTCCTCTATGTGCTGCCCCTGCTGCCCTGGGGCATTACGGGTCTCTGGTGGGCTATGCCTCTGACGGAGCTGGGTACGGTTCTGGTGGCTGTATGGTTCCTGCGCCGGGACAATCTTAAAACTGTATAAGCATTGGGGAAGCCTGAAAAAAGGCTTCCCCATTTTTTATTTTCGCTATTGACAGATGGACATATGATGTGTATATTGAACATATGAACAGATGCTCATATGAAAGGATGTGGCTGGATGATCGATCAGTACGACAACGAGCGCTGTGACAGCAACTGTCCCCACGCCGACGCTGTGGAGCGAGTGCTCCATCATATGCCGCCGGAGGATGAACTGTTGGATTTGGCGGAGCTGTTCAAGGTCTTCGGCGATACGACCCGCATGAAAATTCTGTACGTTCTCTTTGCGTCGGAGCTGTGCGTCTGCGACATTGCGGAGATTCTGGGCATGAGCCAGTCGGCCGTATCCCATCAGCTGCGCATCATCAAGCAGGCCAAACTCATTAAAAACCGCCGGGACGGGAAAACGGTCTACTATTCCCTGGCCGACGACCATGTAAAAACCATCATCGGGATGGCAAAAGAACATTTGGAGGAGTAACGATATGAAAAAGGTTTACAGACTGGAAAATCTCGACTGCGCCCACTGTGCCGCCAAAATGGAAACGGCCATTGCCAAACTGGAGGGCGTCACCAAGGTGCAGATCAGCTTTCTGACTCAGAAGCTGACGCTGGAGACGGACTGCGACGACCAGACGGCCATTGTGGCGGAAGCGAAGAAAATCTGCAAAAAGGTTGAGCCGGATTGCTGTCTGCTGGGGTGAGACCATGACACATTCTCAGAAAAAAGACCTGGCCCAAATTCTGGTGGCCGCCGTCCTGTTTGTGGCTGCCGTCCTGGCGCCTTTGAACGGCCCCTGGAAGCTGGCGGCCTTTCTGGTCCCCTATCTGGTCATCGGCTGGAAGGTTTTGTGGCGGGCCATCCGCAACATCCTGCGGGGTCAGGTCTTCGATGAAAATTTCCTCATGGCGCTGGCTACGGTGGGCGCGTTCTGCATCGGGGAATATCCCGAGGGCGTGTTCGTCATGCTGTTCTATCAGGTGGGCGAGCTCTTTGAGCATGTGGCCGTGGGCAAGAGCCGCCGGTCCATTGCCGCCCTTATGGACATTCGTCCCGACTATGCCAACGTGGAACGGGACGGCGTTCTGGAGCAGGTGGACCCGGAGGAAGTGGCACTGGGCGACATCATTGTAGTGAAGCCCGGCGAAAAGATTCCCCTGGACGGCCAGATCATGGAGGGCCGGTCCAGCCTGGACACCATGGCACTGACCGGCGAATCGGTGCCGCGGGATGTGGATGTGGGCGACAACGTCATTTCCGGCTGCATCAGCCTGTCGGGTCTGCTGAAAATCCGTACCACGAAATCCTTTGGCGAGTCCACCGTGTCAAAAATCCTCGATCTGGTGGAAAACTCCGCCATGAACAAGGCCAAAAGCGAAGCGTTTATCACCCGGTTTGCCCGCTGGTACACCCCGGCGGTGGTCATTGCCGCCGTGCTGGTGGCGGTGCTCCCCTCCCTGTTCACCGGCAACTGGTCCCACTGGCTCCATCAGGCGCTGGTCTTTCTGGTGGTGTCCTGCCCCTGCGCCCTGGTCATTTCCGTACCGCTGAGCTTCTTCGGCGGCATCGGCGGCGCGTCCCGCAAGGGCATTCTCGTCAAGGGCGCCAACTATCTGGAACAGTTGGCCCACACCGAGATCGTCGTGTTTGACAAAACCGGCACACTGACGGAGGGCAGCTTCCGAGTGACGGCAGTCGAGCCTCAGGGCATCAGCCGGGAAGCGCTGCTGGAGACGGCGGCCTTGGCGGAGTCCTACAGCGACCATCCCATTTCCCGCTCCATTCTGGAAGCCTGGGGCGGCAAAGCCGATCACAGCCGGGTAGGCCCGGTGGATGAACTGCCCGGCCACGGCGTCCGGGCCATGGTGGACGGAGAACCGGTACTGGTGGGCAACGGGCGGCTGCTGGAACAGCACGACATTCCCTCTGCCAAAACCGACGCGATCGGCACTGTGGTCCATGTGGCGAAAAACGGTACCTATCTGGGCTACCTGGTTATTTCCGACCGGGTCAAGGATGACGCCGCCGAGACCATCCGGGCGCTGAAAGCCCTGGGCGTCCGAAAAACGGTGCTGCTGACCGGTGACCGGCAGGCCGTGGGCGAAGCCGTGGCAAAGGAGCTGGGGTTGGACGACGTTCACGCTGAACTGCTGCCCGGCGACAAGGTCGCCATGGTGGAAGCGCTGCTGAAAGAGACCAACGGCGGCAAGCTGGCCTTTGTGGGCGACGGCATCAACGACGCGCCGGTGCTGTCCCGTGCTGATGTGGGCGTAGCCATGGGCGCCATGGGTTCCGACGCGGCCATTGAAGCCGCCGACGTGGTGCTCATGGACGACAAGCCCTCCAAGCTGGCCAAGGCCATCGCCATTTCCCGCCGGACCAACACCATCGTGTGGCAGAATATCGTTTTCTCCCTGGGAGTGAAGATTCTGGTGATGATTCTGGGCGTCTTCGGCGTGGCTACCATGTGGGAGGCCGTCTTTGCCGATGTGGGCGTCATGGTTATTGCCATCTGTAACGCCACCCGCGCCCTACGCATCAAATAAAAAAGTTTTACTCGATTTTTTTCAAAAAATCGCAGGGGTCCAGGGGGCAGCGCCCCCGGTCGCCCGCCGCAGCGGGCGAAATACCCGCTGGCCGCAGCCGGCGAACTACCCGCGCCGCGCACGGCGCGAAATCCCTGATCGTCCAAAGCGCCATCCGCAGATGGCGCAATCTCTGGCCACAGGCCATGGCCCGCGCCGCCGCCCCCGTGGGGGTGGACGGTGGGGGCCATATGCGCCGCATCCGCTGCCGTCCACCGGTAGACTGGGGCAAATACGCTCAAAAAGGCCGCCGTCCGCCACCCGCTATGGGGTGAGGACGGCGGCCTTACGGCTTTGCCGTGGGGATTGCGCCCGTTGCGACGGGCGCTTGGGAACGCTGGGGTATTTCGCTGGCTGCGGCCAGCGGGAATTTCGCGCCTTGCGAGGCGCGACCAAAGGCTCTGCCTTTGGAAACCGCGATTTTTTGAAAAAATCGAGTAAAACTTTTATCTTTTTTCCAGTACCGCTCTTACCTTTTACTTCAAATCAATACCCTTATCAGCAAAGGCTTTCAGCAGCAAATCCATATCGGACGGAATAGAAATCGGCTCGCCGCAGGCGGCGATGGCGTTGGCAACGTCTTTCAGGCCGTTGCCGGTGACGACGCTCACGACCGTGTCGTTGGGTCCGATGGCGCCCTGCTCGCAAAGCTTCTTGACGCCCGCCGTTCCCGTGACGCCGGCCGGTTCACCGAAGACGCCGCAGGTTCGGCCCAGGAGCTTTTGGGCCGCCATGATCTCCTCGTCGGTGACATTGACCACCAGACCGTTGGACTCCCGAATGGCCATCAGCGCTTTCTCTGCGTTGCGGGGCACACCGACGGCGATGGAATCGGCCAAGGTGTTCTCCTCCATGGGCTCCCAGGGTTGATTCTCGGCAATGGCCCGGTTCAGCGGGCAGCACCCGGCGGCCTGGGCAGAGATCAGACGGGGCAGCCGGTCAATAAAACCGATGGCGTGGAGGTCTTTAAGGCCCTTCCACAGTCCGGCAATGGTGCAGCCGTCGCCGACGGAAATGGCGATGTAGTCGGGGACCTGCCAGTTCAGCTGTTCCATGATTTCCAGAGCCACGGTCTTTTTGCCCTCGGAGAGATACGGGTTGATGGCGGCGTTGCGGTTGTACCAGCCCCAGCGGTCAATGGCCTGTTTGGACAGCTCAAAGGTGTCCTCATAGCTGCCCTGGACGGAAATCACCGTGGCGCCGAAGGTCATCAGCTGGGCGACCTTCCCCTTGGGGGCCCGGGACGGGACAAAGATGTACGTTTTCAGACCGGCGGCGGCGGCGTTGCCGGCCAAGGAGGACGCGGCGTTGCCGGTGGACGAACAGGCGATAACTTCCGCCCCGGCTTCCCGCGCTTTTGCCACAGCCATGGCAGAGGCCCGGTCCTTGAGGGACGCCGTGGGGTTCAACCCGTCGTCTTTGACCCACAGCCGTTTCAGTCCCAGCTGTGCCGCCAGACGGGGCTCCTCATAGAGGGGACTGCCGCCCACCCGCAGGGGCGGGGCCTCGGTGGTCTCCTCCACGGGCAGCAGCTCCCGATAGCGCCACATGGTGGGGTCCTGACGGTTTTTCAGCGTTTCTTTTGTAAAGTGGGCCTTGATGTAGTCGTAGTCATAAATGATATCGAGGATGCCGCCGCAGTCGCAGGTGGTCACATTGGGCGTCGCCTCGTATTCCTTGCCGCAGCGGATGCAGCGGGCGCATTTGACGTGTTTCATGGGCTTCAACCTCCATTTGGACAAAACCGGGCGGGGCGATGGCCCCGCCCGGTTGGCGTATGTACCGTTTTTGAACTTACAGGGCCTTGAGCACGCCGGTGGCCTCGTTGAACTCGTTAATCAGCTCATCCAGGTCCTTGGCCTGGGCGTGGACGGCGTCCCAGGTACCCTTGGTGTCGTACCACAGGGCGTTGAGGTCCTCGACGCTGCGGGCCTGCTGCTCTACCCAGGTGTAGTACTTGAGGTTGTGGACCCGCTTGCGCTCGGCGTAGGTCAGCTCCATCATGCTGTCGGTCTTGAGGCCCAGCATATGCAGGTTGTGGTCCAGAGCGGCCTCGTGGAGATTATACGGGCCGTGCATCTCGTTCAGCTCCTCGATGCGGGACTGGTACATGACGGCGGAGTCGGTGAGGACCGTACCCACCACGTCATGCTCCGTCAGCTCGTAGTACTTGGCCATCTTGATGCAGCAGAGGATATTGGCAATGCCGGAAATGCCCAGCCAGGTCAGCTTCTCGATGAGCTCATCGTCCAGGCCCAGCTCCTCCTTGAGGTACTTCTGGCCGTCGGGGGTATTGAACAGCCGCAGCAGTCTCTGGGAGTCCTCGTCGTCGATGGCAATGGCCATATCGGTGTTCTTGACGTTGTGAATCCAGGGGATGTGCTTGTCGCCGATGCCCTCGATGCGGTGGCCGCCGAAGCCGTTATTGAGGATGGTGGGGCACTGGAGGGCTTCGCCCACGGCCAGCTTCAGGTGGGGATACTTGTCCTTCAGCAGATCACCGGCGCTCATGGTACCGGCGGAGCCGGAGGTAAAGGCGGCGGCGGCAAAGGTGTCGCCGGGACGCTTGATGGCCTCGAACAGATCGGCCAATGCGTTGCCGGTGACGTTGTAGTGCCACAGGGGGTTGCCCATCTCCTCAAACTGGTTGAAGATCATCATGGTGGGGTCCTGCTTCAGCTCCCACGTCTTGTCGAAAATCTCCTTGACGTTGGACTCGCAGCCGGGGGTGGCAATGACCTGTCCGGCAATCTTGGAGAGCCACTCGAAGCGCTCCTTGCTCATTTCGGCCGGCAGGATGGCCACGGAATCACAGGCCAGCAGCTTGGAGTTGAACGCGCCGCCGCGGCAGTAGTTGCCGGTGGAGGGCCAGACGGCGTGGTGGTAGGTGGCGTCAAACTGGCCGGTGACGAGACGGGGGGCCAGGCAGCCGAAGGAAGCGCCCACCTTATGGCAGCCCGTGGGGAACCACTTGCCGGCCATGGCGATGATGCGGCAGGGCACGCCGGACAGACTGGAGGGAATCTCCACGTAGTTGGGGACCGCCTGATACAGGCCGCCGAATTCCTTGGCCTCGTTCTTCCAGGTGATGCGGAACAAGTTCATGGGGTCCACATCCCACAGGCCGATGTTCTTCAACCGGGCCTGAATCTTCTCGGGAATGGTCTCCGGGTGCTGCATCTGGGCGATGGTGGGGATGATGACGTGGTTTTCCTTGGCCTTCTGGATGTTGTGGGCCAGGCCTTCCTTGTGGATGGACAGATCAATCATTTTTTGTCTCCTCCTGTTTTCACATCAAGATACGAGTACAGCGTATATTTGGAAATCCCAAAGTGCTTTGCGATCTTGTCGCCGGATTTGGTGATGAGCAGCGCCCCGTTCTTGTTGAGGAACTGGATGGCCTTTACTTTGTCATCCTTGTTCATCATGGCCACGGGCTTGCCCACCAGCTCCACCGACTGGCGGATGAGATCATCCAGCAGGTCGGTGACGTTTAGGGTGATGCGCTCCGGCTCCTTCTGCTGGGTGTCCTTGGGGGAAATCAATTCCCCAAGGGCCCGGTCAAACATGGTCAGAGCCGAAATATCGAAGTTGATGCAGAAGATGGCGGCCACCTCGCCGTTGTCATCCCGGATATAGATGGAGGTGGATTTTAGGATTTTACCGTCAGGGGTCCGGGTCAGATAGCTGGGATGGTCCGACGGGTCCCGTTCGGACTTGCCCAGCTGTTCCAATACCACATGGGAGGGACCGTCCCCCAGCTTGCGGCCCGTCACATGGCCGTTATAGATGGCCACGATGGAGCTGTAGGCGCTTTTCTCCGTAATCTCGTGGATGACCACCTCACAGTTGGAGCCGAACTGCTCGGCCACCCCCTTGGCAATCTGCTTGAGCGTCTGCATTTCCTGTTCTTTCAGCATGGATATCCCTCCATTGGCACGTGGCTTCGTCTCTACCTATTTTTATATGGGTCCATCATACCATAAAATTCAAAAAAATCAATGGAGTTTCACAAAAATTTTCAGCATTACAAAAATTTAGTTTGACATCTGCAAGACTTGTGCTATGATGGAGACAGCAAAGGGGTCGCGGCAGCGGCCCGGCCCCGATTTTTTCCGGTAAAAAGAAAGCGACTTAACCGTCATTTTTTGAGGAGGATGTCACCTATGAACTTTGAAGCCATCAAGCAGGCAGCCAAGGGTTATGAGGCCAACATGAGCCAGTTCCTGCGGGATATGATCGCCATTCCCAGCGAGAGCTGTGAGGAAGAGGGCGTCGTCAAGCGCATTGCCGCCGAGATGGAGAAGCTGGGCTACGACAAGGTGGAGTTCGACGGCCTGGGCAACGTCATCGGCTGGATGGGCCAGGGCGAGAAGATCATCGCCATCGACTCCCATATCGACACCGTCGGCATCGGCAACATCAACAACTGGGAGGCCGATCCCTACAAGGGCTTTGAGACCGACGACGTCATCTACGGCCGCGGCGGTTCCGACCAGGAGGGCGGTATGGCTTCCGCCGTCTACGGCGTCAAGATCATGAAGGACATGGGCCTGATCCCTGCCAACTACAAGATCATGGTGGTCGGCTCCGTTCAGGAAGAGGACTGCGACGGCATGTGCTGGCAGTACATTGTCAACAAGTATTTCCCCGCCAACGGCATCCAGAAGGAGCAGGTGGAATTCGTCATCTCCACCGAGCCCACCGACGGCGGCATCTACCGCGGTCACCGCGGCCGCATGGAGATCCGAGTGGACGTCAAGGGCATCTCCTGCCACGGCTCCGCCCCCGAGCGCGGCGACAACGCCATCTATAAGATGGCCGACATTCTCCAGGAGGTCCGGGCCCTCAATGAGAACCCCGCCGACGACTCTGTGGAGATCAAGGGTCTCGTGAAGATGCTGGACCCCAAATACAACCCCGACCACTACGAGGACGCCCGGTTCCTGGGCCGCGGCACCTGCACCACCTCTCAGATTTTCTACACCAGCCCCAGCCGCTGCGCCGTGGCCGACTCCTGCTCCATCTCCATTGACCGCCGCATGACCGCCGGCGAGACCTGGGATTCCTGCCTGGAGGAGATCCGCCAGCTGCCCAGCGTCAAGAAGTACGGCGACGACGTGAAGGTCTCCATGTACATGTATGACCGTCCCGCCTGGACCGGCGAGGTCTACGAGACCGAGTGCTACTTCCCCACCTGGATCAACAAGGAATCCGCCGCCCATGTGCAGGCCCTCGTCGATGCCCACCACGCTCTGTTCGGCGACAAGCGCATCGGACATGCCGACAGCGAGGCCAAGTACGACGCCATGCACCTGCGTGATGGCCGTCCCCTGACCGATAAGTGGACCTTCTCCACCAACGGCGTCGCCATCCAGGGCCGTTACGGCATCCCCTGTGTCGGCTTCGGCCCCGGTGCTGAGAGCCAGGCCCACGCCCCCAACGAGATCACCTGGAAGCAGGACCTGGTCACCTGCGCCGCCCTGTACGCCGCCGTTCCCGGTCTGTACAAGGAGGAGAACAAGACCGACGACGTGACCCAGTTCCGCGCCGGCAAGACCAACAACGACATCAAGTAATACGGCAACGCCACTGTTTTTGATACATATATAGGAGGAAAATAACTATGAGCAAAGCGATGGAACTGGCCCAGCACCTGGAAAAGCTGAAGATCAACAACATGTACAAGGACGACTTCTACTGGACCTGGGACAAGACCGACGACGAGATCGACGCTGTCTTCACCGTGGCCGACGCCCTGCGCGACCTGCGGGAGCGCAACATCTCCACCAAGATTTTCGATTCCGGTCTGGGCATCTCCATTTTCCGCGACAACTCCACCCGTACCCGCTTCTCCTTCGCCTCCGCCTGCAACCTGCTGGGCCTGGCCGTTCAGGACCTGGACGAGAAGAAGTCTCAGATCGCCCACGGCGAGACCGTCCGTGAGACCGCCAACATGGTCTCCTTCATGGCCGACGTCATCGGCATCCGCGACGACATGTTCATCGGCGAGGGCCACAAGTACCAGAAGACCTTCATGGACGCCGTGAAGGAAGGCTATTACGACGGCATCCTGGAGCAGCAGCCCACCCTGGTCAACCTCCAGTGCGACGTGGACCATCCCACCCAGGCCATGGCCGATATGCTGCACGTCATCCACTACTTCGGCGGCGTGGAGAACCTGAAGGGCAAGAAGGTCGCCATGAGCTGGGCCTACTCCCCCTCCTACGGCAAGCCCCTGTCCGTGCCTCAGGGCATCGTGGGCCTGTTCACCCGCTTCGGTATGGATGTGGTTCTGGCCCATCCCGAGGGCTATGAGATCATGCCCGAGGTGGAGGAGATCGCCAAGAAGAACGCCGCTGCTTCCGGCGGCAGCTTCTCCAAGACCAACTCCATGGCCGAGGCTTTCAAGGACGCCGACATTGTCTACCCCAAGAGCTGGGCTCCCTTCGCCGCCATGGAGGAGCGCACCAAGCTGTACGCCGCCGGCGACCAGAAGGGCATTGACGAGCTGGAGAAGAAGCTGCTGGCGCAGAACGCCGAGCACAAGGATTGGGCTTGCACCGAAGAGATGATGAAGCTGACGAAGGACGGCAAGGCTCTGTATATGCACTGCCTGCCCGCCGATATCACCGGCCTGTCCTGCAAGGAAGGCGAAGTCGACAACTCCGTGTTCGACCGCTATCTGGTGCCCCTGTACAAGGAGGCTTCCTACAAGCCGTACATCATCGCCGCCATGATCTTCCTGGCCAAGGTCAAGGACCCCGTCAAGGCCCTGATGGACCTGGACGCCAAGGGCGAGGCCCGCAAGGAGTTCTAATTCACAAACCAACCAAATCCCGGCGGCTTCAGCCGCCGGGTTCTGAATTAATTGAGGTGTAAGAATAGTTATGGGAAAGCGCATTGTCATCGCCCTGGGCGGCAACGCTCTGGGCAACACCCTGCCGGAGCAGATGATCGCCGTCAAAGAGACGGCCCGGGCTATCGCCGATCTCATTGAAGACGGAAACGACGTGGTCATCGCCCATGGCAACGGCCCCCAGGTGGGTATGCTGCAAAAGGCCATGGCCGAGCTGACCCGCTCCGATCCCGAAAAGTACATTCCCTGTCCCCTGTCGGTCTGCGTGGCCATGAGCCAGGGCTACATCGGTTACGATCTACAAAACGCCCTGCGGGAAGAACTGCTGGACCGTGGCATTCAAAAAGGCGTGTCCACGGTGCTGACCCAGGTGGAAGTGGACCCCAAAGACCCGGCATTTGCCCATCCCACCAAGCCCATCGGCGCGTTTATGACCAAGGAAGAAGCCGACAAGCTGGTGGCCGAACGCGGCTATGAGGTCATGGAGGACGCCGGCCGCGGCTATCGCCGCGTGGTGGCCTCTCCCCTGCCCCAGTCCATTGTGGAAATCGAGTCCATCCGCGACATGGTGGAGGCCGGTCTGGTGGTCGTGGCCTGCGGCGGCGGCGGTATTCCCGTCTTCCGCACCGAGGGCCATCACCTCAAGGGCGCCGCTGCCGTCATCGACAAGGATTTCGCGTCCTGCGTCCTGGCTGAACAGCTCAACGCCGACGCCCTCATCATCCTGACGGCGGTGGAGAAGGTCGCCATCCGCTTCGGCCAGCCCGATCAGGAATGGCTCAGCGAGCTGACCCCCGCCCAGGCCGAGCAGTACATTGCCGAAGGCCATTTCGCCCCCGGCTCCATGCTGCCCAAGGTCCAGGCCGCCGTCCGCTTCGCCAAGTCGGCCCCCGGCCGCACAGCTCTCATTACCCTGCTGGATAAGGCACGGGACGGCATCGCCGGTAAAACCGGCACGGCCATTCATCAATAATCTTTGTTATCCCCCCCACCGGGTGCGTCGCGATGATTTGCGGCGCGCCCGGTTTTTTGCGCCCTAAGCGATCCTGACAGCCAAAAAGATAAAAGTTTTACTCGATTTTTTTCAAAAAATCGTGGGGTCCAGGGGCAAAGCCCCGGTCGCCCGCCGCAGCGGGCGAAACCCCTCAAGCGTTCCAAAGCGCCATCCGCAGATGGCGCAATCCCCGGCCAACGGCCATGGACCACGCCGCCACCCCCACGGGGTGGACGGCGTGGTCCATCCACCAGCGCCGTACCAGGTGCCGTCCACCCACGCACCAGAGCAGATGCATACCGTGTTACGCGGCGGGAACAAGGCCCCGCCCTATAGGCAGTCCGACCATATTTTCAGGACGGCAACTACGTGCCAACGGCCAGGCGGCCCCGCCGTTCCTTGACGCCAATGGTATTATGGAATTTTTTGTTATTTTCCATCGCCTTTACCGGTAATTTGGCCGCCACCAAAAAAATATTTTAGTTTTTTCTCCATCATCACGCTTTTCCTCGTTCAATCTGCACAAATTCCACTTTTTTCAGGTTGCCATATTGTAACTTTGCCGTTTCTCCTGTAAAATAGAGTTGTTCACAGATAGGACATATGTCCCGTCTGACCGCCGGGCCTGCTGGCCCATCGTACAACAGGAGGAATGAAAATGAAAAAACTGCTTGCGCTTCTGCTGTCCCTGACCATGGTCTTCGGCATGGTCGCCTGCGGCAGCAAGACCGACGCCCCCACCGGCGACACCGCTCAGGAACCCGGCACCACCGAAACCACCGGCGACTCCACCGGAGAGACCACCGGTATGAGCCCTGAAGAAATCCAGGTGGGTGTAATCCTGCTCCACGATGAGAACTCCGCCTACGACATGGCCCACATTGAGGGCATCAAGACCGCCTGCACCGAGCTGGGCATTCCCGAAGAGAACGTCACCTACAAGATGAACATTCCTGAGGACGCCACCTGCTACGACATGGCCGCCGATCTGGCCGACGCCGGCTGTGACATCATCTTCTCCGATTCCTACGGCCATCAGACCCACATGATGCAGGCTGCCGCCGAGTTCCCCGACACCATTTTTGTGGCCTGCACCGGCGATCAGGCCGCCGTCTCCGGCATGTCCAACGTCAAGAACATTTTCCCCTATACGTATGAATCCCGGTACGTCTCCGGCGTTGTGGCCGGTATGAAGCTCAAGGAGCTGCTGGACAACGGCGAAGTCACCGAAGCCAAGGTGGGCTATGTGGGCGCGTTCCCCTACGCCGAAGTGGTTTCCGGCTATACCGCTTTCCTGCTGGGCATCCAGTCCATCGTGCCTGAGGCCACCATGGAAGTCCAGTACACCAACACCTGGTTTGGCCTGACGGAGGAGGCCGAGGCCGCCAACGTCCTTATGGACCGCGGCGCCGTCATCATCAGCCAGCACGCCGACTCCACCGGCGCTCCCTCTGCCGTCCAGGCTGCCTGGGAGTCCGGCAAGCCCGTCTACAGTGTGGGCTATAACATTGACATGCAGGCCGCCGCGCCCGATGCCGCTCTGACCTCCGCCCAGAACGTCTGGTCCGTCCTCTACAAGCACACGCTGGAAACCTTCCTGGCCGGTGAGGAAATCCCCGCCGACTTCGCCTGCGGCTACGCCGACGGCGCCCAGTCCATCTCCGCCCTGGGCAAGAACTGCGCCGAGGGCACCCAGGAGGCCGTGGACGCCGCCTGGGCCGGTCTGAAGGATGGCTCCCTCCACATCTTCGACACCAGCAAATTCACCGTGGACGGCGAGACCGTCACCACCGCTCCCTTCGACCTGTCCATTGTGGACTTTGTCACCGGCAACGTCATCTATGAAGGCGACACCGTGGAGTGCATCAAGGACGGCTACTTTGAGGAATCCGTCCACCGTGCGGCCCCGTACTTCTCCCTGCGTATCGACGGCATCACCGAACTGAATGCACAGTAATCTCTGAAACACCAGCCGCAAGGGGGGCATTTGCCCCCCTTTGTGATACCTGCAGAAAGGGTGATTTGTTTGGCTATGGAATACGCCGTGGAGCTGCGCGGCGTCACCAAAACCTTTGGCCCCGTGGTGGCCAACGACCGGGTGGATTTACAGATCCGCCGGGGCGAAATTCTGTCCCTGCTGGGCGAGAACGGCAGCGGTAAGACAACGCTGATGAACATGCTTTCCGGCATCTACTACCCCGATGCCGGTGAGATTCTGGTAAACGGCAAGGCGGTGACCATCCATTCCCCCAAGGACGCCTTTGATCTGGGCATCGGTATGATTCACCAGCACTTCAAGCTGGTGGATGTGCTGACGGCCACGGAAAACATCGTCCTGGGCCTCAAGGAGCCGGGCCGCCTCGATCTCAAAGCCGCCGCCCGGCGCATCCGGGAAATCTGCGACAAGTACGGTTTTGCCGTGGACCCGGAAAAGAAAATCTACGACATGTCCGTATCGGAAAAGCAGACGGTGGAAATCGTCAAGGTGCTGTACCGCGGCGCCAATATTCTGATTCTTGACGAGCCCACTGCCGTTCTGACCCCGCAGGAGACGGCCCGGCTCTTTGCCGTGCTGCGCAATATGAAAGCCGACGGCAAATCCATTGTTATCATCACCCACAAGCTCCACGAAGTCATGGAGATTTCCGACCGGGTGGCGGTGCTCCGCAAGGGCGCTTATGTGGGTGATGTAGCCACCTGTGACACGGACCCCCAAAAACTCACCGACATGATGGTGGGCCACGCCGTGACGCTGAATATCGACCGGCCCGAACCCAAGGAACGCATCAAGCGTTTGGAAATCCGTGGCCTGACGGTCCGGAACCAGTACGGCGTCAAGGCGCTGGACGACGTGACCTTCGACGTCTACGGCGGCGAAATCCTGGGGATTGCCGGTATCTCCGGCTGCGGCCAGAAGGAGCTGTTGGAATCCATCGCGGGATTGCAGCGCATTGAGACCGGCTCCATCCGCTACTTCCCCGCCGACGACGGCAGTCAGATGGAAAAAGAACTGGTGGGCATGAGCCCTCTGGCCATCAAAAAGGCCGGTGTGGCATTGTCCTTTGTTCCCGAAGACCGGCTGGGCATGGGTCTGGTGGGCTCCATGGGCATGACCGACAATATGATGCTCCGCAGCTACCGCAAGGGCCTGCCCATTTTCACCAACCGCCGGGACCCCAAAAAACTGGCCGAACAGGTCCGGGAGCAGCTGGAAGTGGTGACCCCCGGCGTCAATACGCCGGTTCGCCGCCTGTCCGGCGGCAACGTCCAAAAGGTGCTGGTGGGCCGCGAAATCGCCGCCGCCCCCAAAGTCCTGATGACAGCCTACGCCGTCCGGGGCCTCGATATCAACACGTCCTATACCATTTATAATCTGCTGACGGCGCAGAAGATGGAGGGCGTGGCCGTGGTCTATGTGGGCGAGGACCTGGACGTGCTGCTGGAGCTGTGCGACCGGATTCTGGTCCTGTGCTCCGGCAAGGTCAACGGCATTCTGGACGGCCGCACCACCACCAAGGAGGAAGTGGGTCTCCGCATGACCAATTTACAGGAAAAGGAGGGTGCTGCACAATGAGTTCTCCCGCCATCCATACGGCCCCCCTGGTGCGCATTGCCAAGCGGGACGGCATCGCCCTCTGGAAAAGCTGTCTCATTCGGCTGGCCGCCGTGTTTCTGGCCCTGGTCCTCAGCGGCCTGTTCATCTACTCCCTGACGAAGCTGAACCCCGTGGATGTCTACAAGGCCATGTATGACGGCGCGTTCGGCACCTCCCGCCGGACCTGGATCACAGTCCGGGAGGTTATGACGCTGCTGTGCATCGCCATCGGTCTGGCTCCGGCCTTTAAAATGCGGTTCTGGAACATCGGCGCAGAAGGTCAGGTCCTCATCGGCGGCATTGTCACCGCCGGTATGATGATCCACCTGGGCAACACCATGCCCACGCCGCTGCTGCTTGTGGTCATGGGTGTGGCCAGTCTGGCCGCCGGCGCTGTGTGGGGTCTGATTCCCGCCCTGTTCAAGGCCCGCTGGAACACCAACGAGACGCTGTTCACCCTGATGCTCAACTATGTGGCCATTCAGCTGACCAGCTATTGCGTCTCCCTGTGGGAAAATCCCTACGGCTCCAATGTGGTGGGCCAGATCAACCAGCAGACCCGCTCCGGCTGGTTCCCGGAGCTCTTCGGCATCAGCTGCGGCCTCAATGTGCTGCTGGTGCTGGTGCTGACCGTGGGCATGTACATCTATCTGCGCTACTCCAAGCAGGGCTATGAGATCGCCGTTTTGGGCGAAAGCGTCAACACGGCCCGGTACGCCGGCATCAAGCCCTCCAAGGTCATCGTCCGCACCATGATCCTCTCCGGCGCCATCTGCGGTCTGGCCGGATTCATCGCCGTGGCCGGCGCGGACCACACCATCTCCGTGGACACCGCCGGCGGACGGGGCTTTACGGCCATCATCGTGGCCTGGATCGCCAAGTTCAACACCTTTGTCATGTTGTTGATCTCTCTGCTGCTGGTGTTTTTGCAGCAGGGCGCCATTGAGATCGCCTCTCAGTTCGGTCTCAACGACTTCGCCGCCAACGTCATCACCGGCATCATTCTGTTCTGCATCATCGGCAGCGAATTCTTTATCAATTACCGTCTGATTCCCCGCAGCGGAAAGGAGGCCAAGGGCGCATGACGATTTTCAGCAGTCAGCTTTTCATGTCCGCCATCATCTTCGGCACCGTCATTCTCTACGGCGCGTTGGGTGAAATTCTGGCGGAGAAGTCCGGCAACCTGAACCTGGGCGTCCCCGGCATTATGTATTTGGGCGCCATCGCCGGTCTGGCCGGTGCGTTCTTCTATGAGATGTCCACCCCGGACCCCAACGGCTTCCTCTGTCTGGTGATCTCTCTGATCTTCGCCTTCGGCGCTTCCTGCCTGGGCGGTCTCCTCTACAGCTTTCTGACCATCACCCTGCGGGTCAACCAGAATGTCACCGGCCTGACGCTGACCATCTTCGGCGGCGGCATCGCCAATTTCTTTGGCGGCGCATTGAACACCCTGGCCGGTGGTGTGGGTCAGATTTCCGTGGCCTCCACCTCCGCCGTCTACCGGGCCAGCCTGCCCTTTGCCAACGACCTAGGCGCTTTCGGCAAGGTAATTCTGGGCCATGGCTTCCTGGTCTATGTGGCCCTGGTTCTGGCCGTCTGTATGGCCTGGTTCCTCAACCGCACCCGCACGGGCCTGAATCTGCGGGCTGTGGGTGAAAATCCCGCCACCGCCGACGCCGCCGGTATCAACGTCACCCGCTACAAGTATGTGGCCACCTGCCTGGGCGCTGGCATTTCCGGCCTGGGCGGTCTCTACTACACCATGGATTACGTCAAGGGCACCTGGGCCAGCGACGGCACCATCGAGTCCCTGGGCTGGCTGGCCGTGGCCCTGGTGATCTTCGCCACCTGGAAACCGCTCAATGTCATCTGGGGCGCGTATCTGTTTGGCTATCTCCGTTGGCTCTACAACTACATCGAAGGTCTGGGACGCAGCTCCCAGGAGATTTTCAAGATGATTCCCTATATCGTCACCATCGTTGTTCTGATTCTCGTCAGCATCCGCAAAAAGCGGGAAAATCAGCCGCCGGCCTCCCTGGGCCTCAGCTATTTCCGAGAAGAACGATGAAAAAGGCCCGTTGCAGAATCAAACGTTCTGCAACGGGCTTCTCCTTGTAGGTGTCTATTGCGTTTTGTTGTGTACCGGGCTGATGAGTAGGAAGGATATATAAAGTTTATTCCTCTGTAAATAGGTACGGTACTCCTCTCCAGGTCAGTTCGGGCATTTTGTCTACTTTCTCAAAATAAATATAAATGGTCTGATTATCTCCCCAATATCCTGACTCCGGCATACGGGTACATACTGCAATGCTATAAAAACCATCCTCCAGGGGAATCACTTGATCTTGCGGAAAGTTGGTAGTCCACCGAGAAGTCCAGAACATATCACAGAATTGCACAGATCCGCCTTGCACATCTAGCCCTAATCTTGCCGAAATAGGAAATTGTTCCATAATATCAGCAGTGGGTTGACCAGTTAAGAAATGCAAAATAAAATCTCCGCCACTTCCAGTGCAAAACGCTGTAATATCTCCCTTTCTGATATGCGCTGAAATTTGCTGCGGAGCGTCAAACTCGTTCGTCAGAAAATCGCTTCCCGGTTCAACATACTCCATTGTTTTTGCCGAAAACAATACAATTCCCATGCCATCAATCGTTAAATGAACTGTTTTATTCATATCTACATTTCTCCTATCCCAGTTTTGGCTTTTAACTTTGCTTTTGAAGACAGTCCAGTATAAGATTGTGAACCAATCTACATCCCTTTGGCCTGTGAGCGGTATTGCCTGCCCCAGGCCGCTTACATATTTTCATTATAGTTGGTCTTGCGATTTTCTTCAATCCTGCTTTTGGGGCTTGGGTGTTTCTATCAGCCTGTCAACATAGCAAGAGGGCAGTCGATTTCTCGGCTGCCCTAATAACAGTTTATATGGAACCTTCTGGAGGCTCTGCAATTTCTTCTATCCATTCAGAAAAAATCTCGGAATCAGTGCTATTCATTCTATAAGCCCGTATTGTATTTGTATAATCAGGCGGCATGACTTCTACTAATACAACAACATCACTTCTCTTTTGATTTATACCAAATATTCCTTCTTGATCTAAACGATTCATAGCCATTTCCATAGCTTCAAATCTTAATCTGCATTCCGTTTCAAAATCTTCTGCATCTAAATCCCATATGTTTTTTCTGGATGACAGTAACTTTTCAACCTTTTCAAATCTTTCCTGCCTCCAACAGCAATATGGTGAATCGGCATAAGACCATTTGATTTTCTCTTGTACTTCTGCACCGCACCTATATAACGCTTCGTAAGACCACGCCGAGATACAAGGAGTATGTGCTCCGCCATCTGTAGCTAAAGTAATATAATAATAGCGTTCTTTGTTACTAAATAAATCCGTCAAAATTGTTTTTACTGCGCTGTATAGTTCATTTGTTAATTCCTCTTGAAAGCCCATTTGAATAGCCTCCGTAAAATTCCGATTGGTAGCTCTGTATCTTCAAGTAAAATATAGTACAAGATTATGAACAACTCTAATCATTATCGCCTGTTGGCTGTATTGCCTGTCCCGGCTATCCTCGTACAGCAGGACTCGTTGCAGAACCGTTTTATTCTGCAACGGGTCCCTTTTTAATTTCGTTTGCCGGTTTGCGGCGGCCCAGCAGAATACCGGTGCCGTCGGCCAGTACCCAGCCGATGGGGATAGCCCACCAGATGGCAGCCACGTCGAATTGGGGAGCCAGAACATAGGCCAGCACCACCCGGGTACCCAGGGAAACCACCGTCAGCACCAGGGAGATTTTAGGCCGCTCCACCGCCCGGAAGTACCCGTACAACAGGAACAGTACGCCGATACCGCAATAACAGGCGCCCTCAATGCGCAAATACGACACGCCCACCGCCAGCGCCTCCGTCTCCTCAGGACTTAGAAAAATGCCCATGAGCTGGGGAGCCAGCAGCCAGACGGCCAGGGAGATCAGGGCGCAGAATACCAGTACCAGCGTCACGGCACTGCGGGTGCCGGAGCGAATCCGCTCCCGCTTCCCCGCTCCGTAGTTCTGGGATATGAAGATGGAATAGGCGTTGCCGAACTCCTGGGCGGGCATATAAGCCAGGGTGTCAATTTTCACACCGGCGGCAAAGGCTGCCATGACGGCAGTGCCGAAGCTGTTGACCAATCCCTGAATCATCAGGATACCGAAATTCATCACCGACTGCTGTGCGCCGGTGGCCGCCGCATAGGAGAGAATCTCCCCCATCCGACTCCGGCGGATGGCCACGCCCTGTCCCGGCCGGGGCAGCAGCGGTTCCCGCAGCAGCGTATACCCGGCGATGCCCAGCCCGGCCGCCGCCTGGGCGATGACCGTGGCCTCGGCGGCTCCGGCCACGCCCCGGTGCAGCACCGCCACAAAGACATAATCCAGGCCGATGTTCATAACGGTACTGATCCCCAGAAACACCAGGGGCACCACGGAATTTCCCGTAGCCCGGAGCACATAGGCAAAATAGTTATAGAGATAGACAAAGATCAGTCCCGCCAGAATGACGCGCATATAATCGCCCATGGCGTCAAAGACCTCCGGCGGCGTCTGCATCAGCCGCAGAATGGGCGTCAAAAAAGCGTAGGCCAACGCCGTCAGCACCGCCGTCATGGCCAGAATCAACACAAAGGAGGCGGCCATATACTCCCGCATGGCCTCCAGCTCCCGGCGTCCGTACCGAATGGAAAACAGCGCCCCCGCGCCCATACACATGCCGATGAGCAACGATGTGAGAAAGGTCATCAGGGTATAGGCGCTGCCCACGGCCCCCAGGGCGTCGGCGCCGATGTAGTGGCCCACCATCCAGGTATCGGCCAGATTATAGCATTGCTGCAAAATATTGCCCAGAATCATGGGCAGGGCGAAGGTCACCATAGTGGCCGTCACCGGTCCGGTGGTCAAATCCCGTTTCATCCTCTGTTCCGTGCCTCCGTCGGATGGAAACCGTCTCCATCCGCAAATTCCTTTCGTATTCTATCACAGAACCCCCGGCGGGAACAACCGTTCCAAGACAAACCCACACCGGCTTTTTGCCATAGTTTTTAAGCATAATAAGATATTCTATATAGGTATTTGTTATTCTCTCGGTTGAATGATACAATTAGATTGAAAAAACCATTGGAACAGGAGCGCAAGATGGAATTAGAAGCATTTTTGAATCATCTGAACAGCGGCGCACCCGTGTCCGGCGGCAGCGAAGCCCATCTGTTCATGCACACCGCCAGCCAGGAGGCCCTGCGCATCACGGCGGAACTCAATGGCCGGTACCATGAGCCGGAAGAACTGCGGACCCTGTTCTCCCAGCTCATCGGCCAACCGGTGGACGAGACCTTCGGACTGTTTCCGCCCTTTTACACCGACTGCGGCAAGAACATCCACATCGGCAAGCGGGTCTTTATCAACATGGGCTGTAAATTCCAGGACCAGGGCGGTATTTACATTGGGGACGATACCCTCATCGGCCACAATGTGGTGCTGGCTACCCTCAACCATGCCATGTCTCCCCGGAATCGGGCCGACATGGTTCCCGCCCCCATTCACATCGGCAACAAAGTCTGGATCGGCGCCGGGGCCATCGTCCTGCCCGGCGTGACCATTGGAGACGGGGCCATTGTGGCCGCCGGTGCCGTGGTCACCAAGGACGTCCCCGAAAACACCGTTGTCGGCGGCGTGCCTGCCAAACCCATCCGAACCATCAGCGAGGAGGAACTTCCATGAGCAAAACGGTTTTGGTCCTTTCCACCAGCCCCCGGAAGGGCGGCAACTCCGATGCCTTGGCCGACGCCTTTGTCCGCGGCGCCCAGGCGGCCGGAAACCAGGTGGAAAAGATTCCGCTGTACGATAAAACCATCGGATTCTGCAAGGGCTGTCTCTCCTGTCAGAGCACCCAACGCTGCATCCTGCGGGACGATGCCGACGCCATCACCCAAAAGATGCTGACCGCCGACGTCATCGCCTTTGCCACACCCATCTATTATTACGGCATGTGCGGTCAGATGAAAACCCTGCTGGACCGGGCCAATCCCCTGTTCCCTGCCGCATATCAATTCCGGGACATCTACCTTCTGGCCGCGGCGGCGGAAGCGGACGAACACACCGTGGACGGTGCGGTGACGGGTCTTCAGGGTTGGATTGATTGCTTTGAAAAAGCCCGTTTCGCCGGAACGGTCTTTGCCGGCGGCGTTACAGCTGTGGGCGAAATTCAGGGACACCCGGCATTGCAGCGGGCCTTTGAAGCCGGTAAAGCAATTTGAGGAGGATTGTGCATATGAAGTCCAGATACAACGGCTATTCGTTTCCCCTGCGGGAGACCATTACCCGGGAAAAAGTGCGTTTTCGCAACCGCTACGGTATCACATTGGTCGGCGACCTGTATTTGCCCCAGGAAAGTGCCGGAACGCTGCCCGCCGTGGCGGTAGCCGGTCCCTTCGGCGCAGTCAAGGAACAGTGCGCCGGACTGTACGCCGAGGAATTGGCCTCCCGCGGCTTTGCTGCCCTGGCCTTTGACCCCTCCTTTATTGGAGAGAGCGGCGGCGAAGCCCGAAATGTGGCCTCCCCCGACATCAACACCGAAGATTTCTGCGCCGCGGTGGATTTTCTGTCCACCCGGGACTTTGTGGACCCGGAGCAAATCGGCATTCTGGGCATCTGCGGGTGGGGCGGTATGGCCCTCAACGCTGCCGCCATGGACACCCGCATCAAAGCCACCGTCACCGCCACCATGTACGACATGACCCGGGTCAACGCCAAGGGGTATTTTGACGCCGCCGACAGCGCCGACGCCCGATTTGAGACGAAGCAGGCTCTCAACGCCCAGCGGACGGCGGACTATCGCAGCGGCAGCTGCGCCCGGGCAGGCGGCGTGGTGGACCCGCTGCCGGAGGACGCGCCGTTCTTTGTCAAGGATTATTATGACTACTACAAGACGGAGCGGGGTTACACCGAGCGGTCCTTGAACTCCAATGACGGTTGGAATGTCACCTCGGCCCTGTCCTTCCTCAACATGCCCATTCTGCGGTACAGCAATGAAATTCGCAGCGCCGTGCTGATGATTCACGGGGAAAAGGCCCACTCCTGCTACTTCAGCCGGGACGCCTACGCCGACATGGTAAACGGCAATCCCCATACAGAGAACAAGGAACTGCTGCTGATTCCCGGTGCGGTCCATACGGACCTCTACGACCGGAAAGATATCATTCCCTTTGACCGGATTACGCAGTTCTTCCAGACGTATTTGCATTAAGTCTACAGGAGGGATACCATGACGAAGCTGCTTTGCGTGCTTCTGGCCGCACTGGGTCTTTCCGCCTGCGGCACCGCCGGGGAAGCTCCAGCCGACCCCGTCACGCCCCCACCCCAGGTATCGGTCGAGGAACCGGAATCCACTGGTTCCGACACGTCTGAGGCGTCGGAACCATCCGATACCGCCGGTTCCGCTGCGGAATCCGAACCCGGTGCGGAGGAGCCCACCTTGAAAATCACCGTGGGAGACTATGAATTGACAGCCACCTTTGCCGATAACCCCTCCGCCGAGGAATTCCGGGAATTGCTGGCCCAGGGACCGGTGACCGTGACCATGGAGGATTACGGCGGCTTTGAAAAGGTCGGCCCCCTGGGCACGATGCTAACCCGCAGCGATACGCAGATCACCACGGAACCCGGCGACGTCATTCTATACCAAGGCAATCAAATTACCATCTATTACGGCACCAACTCCTGGAACTTTACCCGGCTGGCCCGCATCGACGATCCCACGGACTTGCTGGAAAAGCTGGGAGAAGGCATCGTACAGGTCACATTTTCTCTTTCCTAGGAGGGATTTTTCATATGGCAGTCAAACAGACGGCGGGCAGAGACGCATTGGGCCGGTTTGCACCCAAATTTGCCCAGCTCAATGACGATGTATTATTCGGCGAGGTCTGGAGCCGGGAAGAGGCTCTTTCCCTGCGGGACCGTTCTCTGGTCACGGTGGTGGCCCTGATGTCCCAGGGTCTGGTGGACAGTTCCTTTCAATACCATCTGACCACCGCCAAACAGAACGGCATCACCCGACAGGAAATCGCGGAAATTCTCACCCATGCGGCATTTTACGCCGGATGGCCCAAGGCCTGGGCGGCGTTCCGCATGGCCACGGCGGTCTGGACAGAGGACGGCGAGACGGACGAAAAGGCCCGGCACCAGCAGGCCATGGTCTTTCCCATCGGCGCGCCCAACGACGGATTTGCCCAGTATTTTGTGGGGCAGAGCTATTTGCAGCCCCTTGCCACCGGTCCGGTGGGGGTATACAATGTGACCTTTGAACCGGGCTGCCGCAACAACTGGCACATCCATCAGGCCCAGCAGGGCGGCGGTCAGATGCTGCTCTGCGTAGCCGGTCGCGGTTATTATCAGGAGTGGGGCCAACCGGCACGGGAACTGCATCCCGGCGATGTGGTCAACATCCCCACCGGCGTCAAGCACTGGCACGGCGCCGCCCCCGACAGTTGGTTCTCCCATCTGGCCCTGGAGGTCCCCGGCGTGAACTGCTCCAACCAATGGTTGGAGCCCGTCTCCGACGAGGACTACAATAAGCTGGGCTAAAATAACATCCCCATGCTGCCACCATCAGCAAAGCCGCCCACGGATGCAAATTCCGTGGGCGGCTTTGTCTGCGACCATGTCTCCGGCCCGTTCCGGAACTTGATTTCTATACTGCGGATTTCCAGTTGCTATTTCACGCCATGGCGGCTTACCAGAGTTGTTTGGTTGGACTGACCTGTGTCATTGTGGAATCCCTATACGTTCAGACCGCCGTTTTATGCCGCCCGGCCCCCTGTTTTTCGACCCTTTTCATCCCCTTGGTCCGCTTATTTTATTGGAAAATCCATCCATCCCCCTGCCCGCTGGAGCGGTGGTACCCGTTGGACGAATTCCATACAATATTATCGTAGAAACATACATTTGTTGACTTGCAAACGCTATGTGCATATGATAGAATTAGCATACAAATATTGTTACTTCATCTGTCCCTTGGAGCTGGCTGGAGGCAGGAGCTGTACGCCCCACGTCGGTGAAGGCCGGCAAGCTGTGCCGTCTGCGTGCGCAGTTTCTCGATGGACACCCTGAAAAATGAGTAAAAATACAGTGATTTTCCAAAAGGAGAGAGGAACGTATGGAAAAAACGCAGTCGGGCATTTCGGTCAAAAAGAGCATCCGCAGGCGGATTCTGGATGGATACTTTAAGGTACTCCTGCCGTCCGTTCTGCTGGGTGTAATCACAATTATATTTCTGGGCGTACTGTTTAAATTCTATGGAAATACCACCACAATGGACGCGGACCGAGCAGAGATTTCCAACACCATCTCCGCCCATTATCAGTGGCGCTCCGATCTCATCAACAGTCTGGAAACCGGCTCCGCTTTTACAGGCAGCCTCAATTCCAAAACCTGTTCTTTCGGCCAATGGCTGAGTGATTACCAGGCCAGCGGGGAGGCCGGCCAGATCGGCGCGACGGCGCAGCGCATTTCCAAAACCCATGATGAAATCCACAGTCTGGCCGAAGAACTGCTCAATCTGCGCAGTACCGATCCAGATCTTGCGGTGGAGCGTTTCTTCTCGGAGTTGGACCCCAAAACCGCCGATGTGATTGACGGGCTGTATGAAATCGACAGCATGTACTCTGCAAAGATTGCCGATAATATCCGCAGCTTTGAATCGCTGATGACCACGATTATTGTAATCATTGTAATTACAATCTTTGCCATCATTGCTTTCTCCTACTGGTACGGCAGAAGATTGGCCAGACAAATTGCGGCCCCCGTCATGATGATTGCCGACTGGTCCAAAGACCTGTCCATGGGTTCCGTCGATCTGGAAATTGCCGGTGACAAACTCTCCCAGATGGAGAAGGAAAACGCAGACAACGAAGTGGGCCTGATGATTTCCGCTTTCCACGTCATGGCGGACAACATCCGGGAGAATGTATCGGTGGTGCAGCGCATTGCCGACGGTGATATGACCGCTTTCGTCAAGATTCGTTCCCGTCGCGACAGTCTGGGCAGAAGCCTGTACCGTCTGGTGCAGTCCAACGACATCATGTTCAATGAGATTGTGGACTCCGCCCATTCCGTGGCAGCCGGCGCCGATGAAATCGCCACCGCCAGCCATATGCTGGCCGAAAGCAGCACCGTGCAGGCGGCTGCGGCGCAAAGTCTGTCCGATGAGATGAAGCACGTCAGCGAACTCATCCACTTCAATGATGAGCAGGCACAGTCCGCCTATGAACTCACCAAGGCCATCGAGGCTGATCTGAAGACCAGTGACGAGCATATGAAGGTGCTGTATGATTCGGTCATTCAGATGCGTGAAGCTTCCAAGAAGATCTCTTCCGTAATGAAGGCCATTGACGACATCACCTTTGAGACCAACATTCTGGCCCTGAACGCCGCCATTGAGGCGGCCCGTGCAGGCGCCGCCGGCAAGGGCTTTGCCGTGGTTGCCGATGAGGTCCGTGCCCTGGCTATGAAGAGTGCCGAGGCCGCTCAGGAAAGCCACCAGCTCATTGAGAACAGCATCAAGCAGACGGAGCACGGCTCCAATCTGGCAACCGAATCCGCTGCCATCTTTGAAGGCATCCATAAGAAAATCGCACAGATTGTTGAAATCGTCGAGAAGGTTTCCGGCTTGTCCACCGACCAGCTGCACAGCATTCAGCAGGTTACAAACTCGGTGTCCCAGATCACCGAGGCGGCCACCAAAAACGCCGCCATCAGCGAGGAATCGGACGCTTCCAGCCAGGAGATGCGCAATCAGGCAGCGTTTCTGCGGGATAAGATGCAGCACTTCAATCTGCGTAAGCGTGAAAAGGGCAAGGCCTATATTCCCGATGAAAAGCAGTATGATTCGGAATTCATTGAGTATGCCAATAAGGCGTACCACCTCAAGGAAACCACCGGTCACTACGGAAACGAGTACATCGACCCCAGCGGACGTGACACGGACGCCAACTAAAGAACAAAGGATACTGTACATAGAAAAAGCGATTTTCTCCAACGAGAAAATCGCTTTTTCGTGTATCCACCAGAATCCTATTCAGGACATCATCAGACCGCATCTGATACAATCTACTGCCGAGGATTTTACTCTTTGGCGCGGTATACAACACTCCGTGGAATTTACCAATGTTCTAATTAGCGGTTTCAGCCCTAGCGATAGACTGAGCCCCACCGGATTCCTGATCCGGTGGGGCTTCCATGCTGTACGGGATACTGTGCGATTCTTTGATGGTATGTCAGAATTTCAATATGGACAGGCTGTTTTCAGCAACACTTTGGTAAATGCACTTGCCGGAAGAATCCCATGAAATTTTTCCATCTGAATTATCACAATTTCTCCGTGTCATCCGTTTGTATTTCCAGATTACTTTGTGATTTCCGACACAGCGACTTTGCGGTTTTCCTTGAGCGACAGTGTGCAGGCATCTGCCGTTGCAATGGATGCTCTGGCAGCGCTGCCATTCAGCAGCGGCTTAAATTCATCCGTTACCTCGGCGCCATGCATGATGCTGTTGAGATACTCCATCTCCATTTCCATAATACCATGGAGCCACATGGGCGGCTTTTTGCCGGGTTTACCGTACAGTACGGCGCCATCCATTTCCATTTTCGTATGATAGGTCAGTGTGCGGTCGTCGTCCTCCTCCTTGGTACGATGGAGCAGGAAATGTTCCTCGCCCTCTTCCGTTCGCAGCGTCACACCGGTATCCTTCATATCCAGCCGGATCGCACCCTTGGTTCCCTGAATCAGCAGATAGTGCTCACTCCACCGGAATGCCGAGCCATATTCCAGCACAGCGTATGTACTGTTTCCGAATTCCAGTGTAATGAACAGCATGTCGTCCTCGTCACCGAAGTGCTCACCCTTATGGGCCACATTGCCGCCCACCATGGTGGCCTCTGTAGCCGGTCCCATGATAAACTGAATGCAATCCAGCTCATGGATATGGTGATACAGATGGCCACCGGACTTGGCGCGAATCTTCTTCCAACTGACCGACTCCTGCTGCTGTTCCCAACCGTTACGGGCAGAGTGACAATAGAGCACCTTACCGATTCGGCCCTCGTTGATCATCTGCTTGGCCAGACGAACACCGTTGAAGAAGTTCATCACATGGCCGGCCATAAAGGTCACGCCATTTTCTTCGGCGGTCTTTACCATCTCATCACAGTCGTGATACGACAGGGCAATCGGTTTTTCGCAAAAAACGTTTTTGTGATGCTTCGCCGCACAGATGACCGGGTCCTTGTGGAGATAGTTGGGCGATGCCACTACAACCACATCCACATCCTCACGGCCACAGAGGGTATCCAGATCGGTCTCCACATCGCATCCCAGCTCCTGTGCAACGGTCTGGGCGTTATCCGGGTCCAGCACGGCAATCAGGTTTGCGCCGTCCATTTTCTGAATGATGCGCCCCAATTCCGCGCCAAAATACCCTGTGCCAACGATTGCATATCCTATGGTTTTCATGATGTTATCTCCTTTTTTCACTCATTTTACCGCGCCGGCTGCCAAACCACCGGCAATTTTCTTTTGAATCAGCATGAAAAAGATCACAGAGGGAATCACAACCACGGCCGAGGCCGCCATCATGACGCCCCAGTCCAAAACTTCCTGGCCTTCCAGGGATTTCAGCGCCACTGCCACGGTGGCCTTTTCGCTGCTGTTGATCAGAATCAGAGAATAGAGGAACTCATTCCACGCATTGATAAAGGTGTAAATCGCTACAGCCACGATACTGGGCGCCACAATCGGCAGCACCACTCTGTAAAAAACCTGGAGCTTGTTGGCGCCGTCTATCCTTGCCGCCTCTTCAATGCCGATGGGTACGGTCTGGAAAAATCCCACCAGCAGCCAGATGGCGTAGGGTACGGAGAACGACATATAGACAATAACCAATCCGATGCGATTATTCATCATGCCAAATTTGCCCATGATGATGGAATAGGGCACGGCCAGCAGAATCGGCGGGAACATATAGGTCGTGATCAGCACTCGTGTGAGCTTTCGGCCGAATTTGGGGAAAAATCGCACGATGCCGTAAGCACCCAATGCCGAAATGGCAATTGCCACCAATGTGGTGCTGAGCGCCACCAGAACGCTGTTGCCCACATTTCTGCCGAAGTTCAACTGTTCAAAGACAATTCTGAAATTCTCAAAGGTAATGTGGGTTGGGAAAAATACCGTCGGGTCGCCTGCCAGTTCGCTCTTGCTTTTGACCGACGACAGAAGAATCCACACCAGCGGGAACGCCGCGACAATGGCCAACAGCGTAAGATAGATATAACTGATGGTGGTACCGAACCAGCCTCTTCGCAAAAACTTCTTTTTGCCCATTCTTACGCCTCCTTTTCCCACTTATTGAGGATACGGAAATACAACATACAAACCATCAGCAGGAATATCAGCAGCAGCACCGTAACCGCCGAAGATCTTCCCAGCATCTTCAAGCCCCAACCGACATTGTATGCGTAGATTGGGACCGTCTGCGTCAGTCCGGCCGGGCCGCCGCCGGTGATCAGATAGATCATGTCAAAGCTGTTGAAAATCCAGATTGTACGCAGGACAATCAGCAGTCCCATGACGATCCGAATATGGGGCAGCGTGATATGGAGGAAGGATTGCAGCGGCGAGGCACCGTCCACCTGTGCCGCTTCGTATTGATCTCTCGGTACCGTTTGCAGCGCGGAGAGCACATTGACCATTATCAGCGGTGCGCCAAACCAGACATTGATCATCACAAGGACGGGAAACGCCAGATTGGCACTGCTCAAAAACTGCGGAACCGTATCTACAATTCCCATTTTCACCAGGATATTGGGAAGATAACCGGACACTCCATTTAAAATCCATTTCCAGGACAGGGCAATGACAATGGAGGGAAATGCCCAGGGGATAATCAAAATGGTTCGGAAGAAGGACTTGCCTTTACGGATTCGATCCACGGCCAGCGCCGCCAGAAAGCCCACTACGATTTGGAAAAACAGAGATGTGACGGTCCATTTGATATTGGTCAGGAAAGACGTCCAGAAATCCGGGTCGGTTAAAACCGCGATATAATTTTTTAGGAACACAAACTCATAGTCCGCTTTGATCAGGTGTTTCGAGGTAAAGCTGTAAAAAATACTTGTCACAACCGGGTAAAGCAGAAGTAGCGCCAGCACAGTCAAGGCAGGCAAAATAAAGCAGAAACTAGTAATTTGCGCCTTGATATGTCTACTCTTCATCCGCTGCGCCTCCTTTCTTGAAGTACGGCGGAACAATCGTTCCGCCGTACTTTCCATATGCCGAGATTTAGCCTAACGTGCTGAACAGATCGTTCAGTTTGTTTTCTGCCGCCTTGGCGGCTTCCTCAACGGGAGTATCATTCATAACGATATCCTGGAACATCTCTTCAATGACTCTCTGAGAAGTCAGCAGGCCCGCCTCTGCACGGGGACCATACTCCATACCGATGGAGGTACTGCCCTCCAGCATCTGATTCAGGACCTCGTCGGCATGCTGGAAGTTCTGGACGGTCTCGTTGGACTGATAAATTTCGCTGTCGGTAACACCCTTGATACCGGACATCATACCCACAGGCACCGACAGAAGGAAGTCCACATAGCGGTCTTCTTCGTACATAAACTTGATGAACTCCTTGCAGATTTCGGGGTGTTCGGAGTTCTTCCAGATGACCAGCGGCGTCGTGTTGGTCTCCACGCCGACAACAGGATCCTCTTCATTCACACGGGGAATGGGAGCGCAGTCGATGTACTCCATCAGGTCGGGGCGGTTGGTTTCCACACCACTGATATGGAAGCCGGTGTTGAAGTCAAAGGCCAGCTTGCCCTGATAGTACAGGGTTGCTTCGTCCAGCGTATTGTAGTTGATGGCATCGGCGGGAGAGCACTCCTTGAAGACCTTGACCCAGTAGTTGATGCCGTCGATGGCCGTGGGGCTGGTCAGATTGGCCTTGCCGTCTTCTGTGATCAGCGTTTCGCCGGCGCTGCGGACATAGAGGTGCAGCCAGCGAGTGGCCAGCATGTCGTTGGTGCCCATGGGCATGGCAGCTCCGTAAACAGCGCCGTTTTCGCCCTCGGTGATGATCTTTGCAGCCTCATACATCTGTTCCCAGGTCTGGGGAACCTCCAGATTATACTTCTCCAGAAGGTCCTTCCGATACCACATGGCCTCGGTATTCAGATACAGGGGTACGCCGTAGCAGCTGCCGTCTTCGGCCGTCATCTCACGCAGCGCGTTCTCATAGAATTTGTCGCGGCCCACCTCATCGATCAAGTCGTCTACGGGGATGACGGCATCCGCGTCAATCATTTCCACCAGCTGAGTGGCAATCGTACTGCTGATATCGGGTACATTGCCGGAGGCCAGACCCGTCGTCCACTTGGTATAGAAGTCGGCCCAGGAGAAGGTCTCAATGGTGATATTCACGCCGGGATGGAGTTCCATGAACTCATCGGCCGCCGCCTGGATTTTTTCCATACGAGGACCCTGGGTAAACGAGTGCCAGAAGACGATATCGCCCTTCAGCTCATCGGTCGTCTGCGCGTTGCTGCCCGTCTGATCCGTCTGATTTCCCTGATCCGCGCTGGTCTCCTTGCCGCCGCAGCCTGTAAACAGGCTGAACGCACAAGCGCACGCGAGTACTGCCGAAACGATTTTTCTCATTTTTTTCATTTCATGTCTCCCCTTCTTTAAAAATTGATATGTGTAGTAAGGACGACTGTTGTCAGTTCCTGGCTACTCCTGCATTAACTCGCTCAATGTAAAGATGTCGTAGCGCATAATATTTTTCAAATGCAGCTCATCCCGCGACCAAGAATCATACTTTTCGTAGAGAATACCGATCTGACCATCCGGCAGTTCCGTCATACAGGAATACGAAAAACCATATGCCGGCAAGTCAACCTCGTATGCGTAATCCCACGATACCGTATACTTGTCATATCCCGTTCCACCGGTATCCGTTACCAGGCCAACGAGAATCTTACCGCCCCGTCTGCCGTCGGAGGCCGTAGGCGTGGACAGCAAAATAACAGATTTGCCATCTACCATCTGAGAATGGCGGATTACCGACAGCTGTGTACCATAGGACGCGACTGTAATGTCCGGCAAATAGGCGCTGGGGCTCCATGTCATGCCGCCGTCTACACTGGTAATATATGCAATCTTTCCGACGCCTGCGCGCATATATGTCTGGAGCGTTCCATCCGGGAACTCAATAATCTGGGCCTCCGCAAAGGTGCCGCTGCCGCCCAGGTCGGTGTTGACAAAACTCCAGGTTGCTCCATGGTCATCGCTATACAGATAACCATAGTCGCCGGACACACTGTTATAGGAGGAAATGATGAGTCTTCCCGCGTAGGGGCCGTTTTGAATCTGCGTACCAACGCCGGGCCCAAACAGAACCATTCTGCTGTTGACGTCGCGGAAGTCTCCCAGAATCTTCATATCCGACCAGGTCAATCCCTCGTCATCGCTGTACTTGTACACAAGATAGTTGGTGGGCAGCAGCTGGAAGAGTGAGTCTTTGTAGAATACGCACTGCTTGACATCCACATCCGTCTGCTCTTCTTTCAGAATCAATCCTTCAAAATGTACATTGTATTGTTTCTGTGTCAGGTACTCACCATTTTGCATGATTCTGTAATCGCCGTCTACCGCGTATTGCGTGGGCTGGCCGGTCGTATCATCATAGATCACGCCATTTTCACGGATGCTATAGTTATAGGCGGTAGGCAGATCGCCGCTCTTATGCAGTTTCAGATATTTTACACCATTGATTTCCTTAAAACCGGTGCCGCCTACCACATTGTTAAAACCTTTTCCGGAGGTAAAGGCGTCAGAAAACAGGAACAAGCGTCCAGTCTCCCGATCCTCCAGCAAAACCGTGTCAATAAACGACGCGCTGCCGGAAATCTGGATATTCTTTCCGATCAAATCGCGGGGCCACTCCACAGCCTGGGGCGCATAGTCATCGAAGACGAGGGGCAGTGTGGGGGCAGACCAGGTCTTGCCGCCATCGGTACTGCGGGAAAATCCGATGTCAATGTTGCTTCTTGCATCATGGGTGCCGCCGTAGCGCGTATCGATGCTGGAAACCACCACACCGCTTTCCAGCGTCAGCAAGGTAGGAATTCTGTAATAATTGGACCCGGTACCGTCACCGGCGTAGAAAATCTTTGTACCATGCGCTGTGGCGCCGGTCATCTCCAGCAGCGCTTCATCGCTCAACGGCTGGGTATAAACAGCAAAGTCTTGAATGGTGCCGCCGTAGGGATACGCTGCCGTTCCATTTCTGATCGTTGCGCCCAGCGCGATATTATTTACGCCTGCAATATCAGAAATAAACTTCCAGTCGTCTTCCTCCAGTGTGGTAATCAAATCACCGTTGGCAAACAGCTTATAGGTATGGCTGTCTGCGTCCGCCTTAAACGCGACGGTATTGACCGCAGGCGCTCCGTGGTCCAGTCCATCCAACACCGCCGGACGGCTCATGGTGTATTTGAAACTCAAATCCGTGTTTCTCAGTTCCATGCCCAGGGCGCCGGTATTCGTAAGATAGATGTGGAAATGCCGGTCCTGATTGCCGGAGGTACTGTTTCCTACACTGAAGAGGGATTGGACGCCGGCCGTGGAGGTGGTCGTAAACGAAATCACAATCGTTCCTTCCCGCAGGTGTTTCACAATCTCCGCATTGGCTTCGTTGGACAGATCGACGTAAGAACCCGGCGTAATGTCCACATTCGATTGTTCCATCACCGGCAAGCTGGTATCCACATAGGTTTTGTTGATCAGTTCCGCATCACTCAGCGCTGCTGTATACACCTGAACATTCGACACGGTACCGGCAAATGGATAATCTACTTCACCATTGCGGATGGTGCCGCCCAGGGATGCATTGGACAGCCCCAGAATATCCGCGAAAAACCGATAGTCGTCTTTGGACAGCTCCCCTACCATCTGGCCGTTTGCAAACAGTTTATAGGTCTTACTCTGGGAGTCGGCCTTGAAGGCGATCCGGTTCTGCGCACCATGCGTTACCGCCCCGGCAGCACTCATGGTATACTTAAAATCAGAATCTGTATTTCGCAGTTCCATTCCCAGCGTGCCGGTGGGCGTCACATAGAGGTGGAAGTGCCGATACATGTCATCGTTCGCTGTTCCCGGATTGGACACGCTGAACAGCGATTGATACTGCTCACTGCTTGTGGACTGGTATTCGATATAAATGGTTGCATCCCGCAGGCTGTACAGTTCGCCGGCTCCCGGTTCTGCCGACAGATCGTACACCGTTCCGGAGGCAATCGCAATATTCGACTTCTCGATGAGCGGCGTCGCCCCCTCCGTCGCCCCCACCATCCCGAGATTGGACAGAACGATTAAAACAGACAATAGTACAGAAAATATGCGTCGTAATTTCTTTCCCATTCTTTTTCTCCTTTCCAAATATTTTTTGTTTGCTTACCGGGATTTTCCATAAATTTGGGCAAATTTATGTATATTGCACATATTTTAATGTAATATTTTGTTTATTTTTATTTATATTATCTATCTCAATTATAAAGCCTATTCAGGATATTACCAGATAATAATTAGACTATTACTAGCACAAAACGTGCATAGGTTGATTTTTTTATAAGTTTCAAACAGGTCGGAAACAGCAAACAGCCTGTCCCAGAGCATGGAGTGCTCTGAAACAGGCTGTACAATTTTATCGAGAAAAGGTCGTGCATCCCACGGTTGCACGCAGAGGTGGTCCGCTATTTTCTGGCCTCTTTTCGATAGCGGTCCGGGGAAATGCCAAAGACGGATTTAAACACTCTGGCAAAATAATTCTGGTCGTTATACCCCAACTCATACGCAATAGTGGACACACGTTTATTGGTTACGAGCAGCCGCCTGGCCGCCGTCACCATGCGTAATTCTTTCATAAAGTCGAAGGGTGTTTTGCCGGTGTGCTCCTTGAAAAGCCGCCTGAGCGAACTGTCACTAAGACCCGTTATCTCGCAAAAATACTTTGTGTCAAAGGGGCGGGAGGGGTTGGCAACCAAATGGTCCACCACCATCTTGATACGGGAATCCCGCTTGATTCTGTTGGTTTTTTTGGCCCTGTGGCAGGATGCCTCCAAAGATGAGTCCCAGGTCCATTCCGGTACATTTTCCTGCGGTGACCCGGCTGAGGCACAACAGCCGTCAGACGTTCCATCGCATTCCGTATGCGCATGGGCCTGCTCCACAACCCATGCGATCAGGAGTTCCAGATTTCCTCTGATACGAAATAATTTCGCGATGCTGTCTCCCTTGGCATAGCTGTATATTTCTGCAAATCTCTGCTGGATGATCTGATCGGTATCATTCAGCACCGGCTGTAAATGGTAAAAATCCGTCAGAAGGTCCTTATCGTTAATACGAACCGTTGTTGTGAACCGGATGCTGAAAAACACCAGCTCATTGCCCGTTGCATAGCATGAAAGCCTGCAACCTTCCGGAATATAACATACTTGATTTTCTTTTACTTCATATTGTTTGTCATCGATGATAAAAATTCCACTGCCTCGGACTACATACCGCAGCATGGAATACGGAATATAGGATTCCGGATAAATCCATGCCTTTTTAAACTCATAGTAATCCACATATAGAAAATTAAAGCGCAGCGCGGTAAAGAAAGTCTATTCTATGTTCATCCTGGCGCCTCCAATATGCAGGTTCTATGGCGGTTCCTCCGGAAAAAGCCCTGACGGATAGCAGGCTTGGCGGACGCTGCCAGCTCTACACAATTCCTTTCCTCTTACGGTTCATCAAACAGCGTCATTTGAATTTTGATCACACATTTTCTGCTGGTGGCAGGAGCATCTCCCAGCATCAGGGCCGGACGGTGTGCATCCCAGGGGAAGAAAACCGCAAAATCGCCTTCCTTGGCAATCAGGAAGCTCTCGTCCACAGCGGACTCCAAAAAGGCAATGTCATTTTCCGGTTTGGCTTCGCAGATGGTCTCCTTGCCGGTATAGGCAGAGACACCGATCTTCTCTCCGCCCTCAGGCCAATAAAACAAATCGGCATACTTTTCATGAATTTCCGGGTGGGAACCCTCAAAGCCGTGGGTCGTCATATCCATGACATTCAGGAACAGGCGGTCGCCGTCGATCTCATAGCGTCCGGGGGCCAGTGCCATTACATCCGTATCCCGCAGATAGGCCAGGGCTTTTCGGAGGGCATTGGGATAAACTCTGTCGTTTGCACCGGGGTTTAATTTACCAAATATCATAAGTATCCACCTTTCCAGCCACCACAGATTTTTTGTGGGGCGGCTATACAGTTACATTATACCAAATGCGGTTTCCGACCGCAAGAAAGATTCCGCTTCCGAATTGTGTCGGCACAAAATGCAGAACACCGGCAAATCTCACGATTTGCCGGTGTTCCGTGGCGGAGATGGAGAGATTCGAACTCTCGCACGCTGTTTAGGCGCCTACCGCATTTCGAGTGCGGACCCTTCAACCACTTGGGTACATCTCCAGATTACTCTGTCCTCATCGGTGTACAGCGCATGTGCTACCCGAATATTATGCCACATCTACCGGAAATTTTCAAGTAGAAAATACGGGAGTCCCCCTTGGAAATTGACATTCGTCCCATGGACCGGTATACTGAAAGAAACACATGCAGGAGGAATCGCCATGAGCAAGCTACGGGAAGTCAATTTGGAACAGGGTATGCCCTATGTGGCCGACGCCGTAAAACGGCTCACCTTCGAGGTCCATCACAGCAAATCCATGGGCTGTGCGGTACTCAAGATCATCCATGGCTACGGCTCCTCCGGCAAAGGCGGTAAAATCCGCATTGCTGCCCGGGAACGGTTGGACTTCCTGCAAAAAAAGAATGAAATCCGCGGCTACATCACCGGTGAGAAATTCTCCATCTTTGATTCCACCACGCTCAAAGCCTTTCAATCCTGCCCGGAACTGCGCAAGGACCGGGATCTGGAACGCAGCAACAACGGCGTCACCTTTATTCTTCTGTAAGGTCGTACCACCGGGACAGGGTTTCCGCCTTTGTAAAGCCCAGCCGTTGATACAGCGCCACAGCCCGCTGATTGGCCGACGACACCTGTAATTCCACTGTCTCCGTTGTCATCCGATGCAGCACCGTCAGCGCCAGACGATACCCCAGGCCACGAAACTCCGGCTCCACACCGATTGCCTCCAGACAGCCGTCGGTCCACTGGGCCAGACCCGCCGTCTGCCCGTGCACCACCGCCAGCGCCGCCTGTTCCTCCTGCTGGATGCGCGCTGCCTCCTGAGACGTACAGGTGGCGGCATTGGGAACTTGAGCAAACAGACGGTTGTACAGCGTCCGGAATTCCTCCCGGTTGCCGTCATCCAGCGGCGTCAGGTCCACCGGTTCCAACAGCGGCGGCAGCGCCGCCCGCCGGCAGGTCCATCGCTCCATGGCGTGGACAAAGGGCAGACTGTGCAACGCCTCCTGTCCCGTCACATAGACGCTTTCCGCTCCGGCCATTCGGCAAAACGCCCGGCACTCAGCCAGAAAGGGCTGCAATCGCCAGACGGTCCGCAGCATCACATAGGCCCGCTGTTGATGGGGAATTTCCCGCAGAATCAACGTGGCCACGCCGTGTTCCCCTGTAAAAATGGGAATATCTTTCATTCAGGCACCTCACACTCCCCTGCCCTCGGGGCAGAGAAAGGATTTTTTTCGTTATGGACTATGCAAAGGTTTGTCTCCACCGGGGCGAAGAACGGGATATCCGCAGCGGCGGCTGGTGGGTTTATGACAATGAAATCGACTGGATCGACGACATCTGCACCGACGGCGGCATTGTGGATGTGCTGGACAGCCGGATGCAGTTTGTGGCACGGGGTTACTTCAACCGTCGCTCCAAAATTGCCGTCCGGGTGCTGACCCGGGACGAATCAGAGGTCATCGATCGGGACTTTTTCCGCCGCCGGGTGGAAACCGCCTGGAACTTCCGCCAAAGCCTGGGCTTTTCCAACGCCTGCCGGGTGGTCTTCGGAGAATCCGACGGTCTGCCCGGTCTGACCGTGGACAAGTTCGGCGACTATCTCAGCTTTCAGACCGTCAGCCTGGGCATCGAACAGTGGAAGCCGGACATTATTGAGATTCTGGTGGAGCTGTTTCAGCCCAAGGGCATCTATGAACGCAACGATGTGCCGGTCCGTGCCAAGGAAGGGCTGGAACAGATCACCGGCTGTGTCTATGGCGAGGTACCGCCCCTGACCACCATCCGGGAGCATGACGCCGCCATGCTGGTGGATATCGCCCACGGCCAGAAGACGGGCCATTTTCTCGATCAGCAGGAAAACCGGGGCCGCATTGCTCCCTATTGCCCCGGCCGCACGGTTCTGGATTTGTGCTGCCACACCGGCGGATTTTCCATCCATGCCGCCCTCTACGGCGCATCGTCTGTGGAATCGGTGGACGTGTCGGAAGAAGCCCTCCAGATGGTTCTGGACAACGCCAAAGCCAACGGCGTGTCCGACAAGATCACCACTACCTGTGGTAACGTATTTGACATCGTGCGAAAGTACGCCGATGACAGCAAGCAATACGGCCTGGTCATCTGCGATCCCCCGGCCTTTGCCAAGAGCCGCAAGGCGTTGGAGGGCGCCTACCGGGGCTACAAGGAACTGAACCTCCGATCCATGAAGCTGGTGGAGCCGGGCGGATTTCTCGTCTCCTGTTCCTGTAGTCAGTTTATGACGCCGGAGTTGTTCCTCAAAATGCTGCGGGAAGCCGCCGCCGACTGCGGCCGTCAGGCGCGGCTGCTGGAAATTCTGATGCAGTCCCGGGACCATCCGGCCACCATCAACGCCGAGCAATCCCACTATCTCAAGGGATATATTCTCCAAATCATATAAATTTTAACATCAAAAAGGACGAGGCGCAAGCCTCGTCCTTTTTTGTATGGGATTAGCCGAACACAGCCAGCAGGAAACCGGCGGCGATGGCGGAGCCGATGACGCCGGCCACGTTGGGGCCCATGGCATGCATCAGCAGGAAGTTGGCGGGGTTGGCCTTCTGGCCTTCCACCTGGGACACACGGGCCGCCATGGGAACGGCGGACACGCCGGCAGAACCGATCAGCGGGTTGATCTTGCCGCCAGTGACCTTGTACATGATCTTGCCCAGAAGCAGACCACCGGCCGTGGAGAAGCAGAAGGCCAGCAGGCCCAGAACCACGATCTTCAGGGTGTCGGGGGTCAGGAAGCGGTCGGCCACGGTGGTGGCGCCCACGGAGACGGACAGGAAAATGGTAACAATGTTCATCAGGGCGTTCTGCACGGTGTCGGACAGACGATCCACCACGCCGCACTCGCGCATCAGGTTACCCAGCATCAGGCAGCCGATCAGAGGAGCGGTGGAGGGCAGCAGCAGGATGACGAAGACGGCCACCACGATGGGGAACACGATCTTCTCGGTCTTGGTGACGGTGCGCAGCTGCTCCATCTTGGTCTCCCGCTCTTCCTTGGTAGTCAGAGCGCGCATGATGGGGGGCTGAATCAGCGGAATCAGGGCCATATAGGAATAGGCCGCGATGGCGATGGCACCCAGCAGTTCCGGAGCCAGTTTGGTGGTCAGGAAGATGGCCGTGGGGCCGTCTGCGCCGCCGATGATGCCGATGGAAGCGGCCTGGGGACCGGTGAAGCCCAAAACCACAGCCAGGATGAAAGCCATGTACACGCCCAGCTGGGCAGCAGCGCCCAGCAGCAGGGACTTGGGATTGGCCAGCAGCGGACCGAAGTCCGTCATGGCGCCGACGCCCATAAAGATCAGGGACGGATACACACCGGCCTTGACGCCGATGTAGAGGATGTCCAGCAGACCGCCCTCCATGAGGACGTCGTTATAGCTTTTGGTGTGGGCGATCACACCGTCCCACAGCTCCGGGTGGTACAGACCGCCGCCGGGCAGGTTGGTCAGCAGGGTACCAAAGGCGATACCCACCAGCAGCAGGGGCTCGAACTTCTTGACGATGCCCAGATACAGCAGCAGGCAGCCCACCAGGATCATGACGATCTGCCGCCAGTCGGAGGCGGCCAGGTAGAACCCTGAGGTTTCCCACAGGTTTTGCAGTGTTCCAAGGAGATCCATAGCAATACCTCCTCAGGACAGGACGATCAGAGGCGTACCGGTCTCCACCACAGCGCCCTTGGAGGTGACGATCTGTGCAATGGTACCATCACGGGGAGCGACGATCTCATTTTCCATCTTCATGGCTTCCAGAATCAGCAGCAGCTGGCCCTTCTTGACGGCGGTGCCCTGGGTCACTTCAATGCGCAGGACGTTGCCGGGCATGGGGGAAGCGATGGTCTCACCGGCCGCGGTGACGGCGGGAGCAGCAGGGGCAGCCGGAGCGGCGGCCGGAGCGGCAGCGGGGGCAGGTGCAGCGGCCGGAGCGGCGGGCGCCGGGGCATAGGCCTCGTACTCATCCACCAGCATGGCCTCGCCGGCCTCTACCTCGACCTCATACGTTCTGCCGTTGAGCGTCACTTTATATTTCATCTTATTTGACCTCCTTAATGGACTTGAAGCGCAGCTCGTTCAAGGGCCGGTTCATCTTGTGGGCCACAATGGCCATAATCATGGCGGCGTCGCGGTCGGAGACCGTGTGCAGCTTGATCTCACCGGCGGTGCCGGGGGCCTTCTTGGGGGCGGGCGCCGCTGCGGGAGCCGGTGCAGCAGCAGGGGCGGGCGCCGGGGCGGCAGCCTTGTTCTGACTGGTTTTCATCACGCGGGCCATGATGCCGATGACGATCATCAGGAGGATCAGGCCGAGAAACACAACGGCAAAGCCCAGAACCGAATAGGCCAATGCCACGCCTACAGAAATGTTTGTCAGATCCATAGCGCGCCCTCCTTATGCCTCTTCGATGGTATAGGTGGCCTTGTTCTCCTCGGCAGCCTTGCGCTTCTCAAAATACTTCTCCGCCAACTGCGGGAAGGCGATGTAGCTCAGAACATCCTCGTCATTTCTGGCGGTGTCGCCCAGTTCGGCCTTGGTCTTCTCAAACATGGGCTCCAGGGTATCGGCGTAGCGGCCCTCCAGGGGCTTCTCGTCGCCCAGGACCTTCTTCATAACCTCCGGATCAATGGGAGCCGGGGTCTTGCCGTACTCGCCGCGGCAGTAAGCCACGATTTCCTTGGAGACGTTCTTGTAACGCTCGCCGGCCAGGACGTTCTGCACGGCCTGGACGCCCACCATCTGAGAGGTGGGGGTGACCAGAGGAGGATAGCCCAGGTCTTTGCGGACCTTGGGGGTCTCCACCAGGGCCTCGTCGAAGCGGTCCAGAGCGTTCATCATCTTCAGCTGGCTCAGGAGGTTGGACAGCATGCCGCCGGGGACCTGATAGGTCAGGCACTGGGTATCGGTGGTCAGAGACTTGGGCATCAGCGTGCCGTCGGCAATGTAGCCGTCGCGGATGGGCTTGAAGAAGTCGGCGATCTCCTTGAGGATCTTATCGTCGGTGGTGACCTCGTAGCCCAGCTGCTTCAGGGCGTAGGCCATGGTCTCGGTGGCGGGCTGAGAGGTGCCGCCGGAGAAGGGAGAAATGGCGGTGTCGATGACGTCAACACCGGCTTCCACGGCCTTGAGGTAGGTCATAAAGGCCAGACCCGTGGTGGAGTGGGTATGCAGGTCGATGGGCAGGTCCACAGCGTCCTTGATGGCGGAAACCAGGTCATAGGCCTCCTGGGGACCCATGATACCGGCCATGTCCTTGATGCAGATGGAGCCGACGCCCATCTCTTTCAGCTCCTTGACCATCTTCACATAGTTTTCCAGGGTGTGGACCGGAGAGGTGGTATAGGAGATGGTGCCGGAGGCCAGAGCGCCGTGCTTGAGGGTCTCTTCGATGGCCACTTTCATATTGGTAGTGTCGTTGAGGGCGTCGAAAATCCGGATGATATCGATGCCGTCCTTGACACTGTATTCGACAAATTTACGGACCACATCGTCGGGATAGTGCTTGTAGCCCAGGATGTTCTGGCCGCGCAGCAGCATTTGCAGCTTGGAGTTGGGCAGCTTCTTGCGGAGCTTTTTCAGACGCTCCCAGGGGTCCTCGTTGAGGTAGCGGAGACAGACGTCAAAGGTGGCGCCGCCCCAGCACTCGACGGAGTAGTAGCCGGCCTGGTCGATCTTGTCCAGGATGGGCTCGTAGACGTCAAAAGGCAGACGGGTGGCGATCAGCGACTGGTTGGCATCGCGCAGCACCGTCTCCATAAACTGTACTTTTCTCTTACTCATGGATACACCTCCACAATATTGCACAGCGGCGGCCGGGCCGCTGCGGCGGGTTACAAAAGGGTCCGTGCGGAAAACACGGGAAAACAGGCATGCCGGGAACGGAGTCCGCAGCATGCCTGTCGGTTGCCGGTTATAGGATCGGCATGCTCAACGACGGTGCATTAAGCCTTGGGGCCGGCGGCGACCAGGGCCTTGCCCGCGTCATTGCCGGTGTACTTGACAAAGTTCTTCTCGAAGCGGCCGGCCAGATCCTTGGCCTTGGTGTCCCACTCCTCGGGGTTGGCGTAGGTGTTGCGGGGATCGAGGATGTTGGTATCCACGCCGGGCAGCTCGGTGGGAACCGCCAGGTTGAAGTAGGGGATGGTCTTGGTCTCGGCCTTCAGGATGGAGCCGTCCAGGATGGCGTCGATGATGCCGCGGGTGTCCTTGATGGAGATGCGCTTACCGGTGCCGTTCCAGCCGGTGTTGACCAGGTAGGCCTTGGCGCCGCTCTTCTGCATCTTCTTGACCAGCTCCTCACCGTACTTGGTGGGATGCAGCTCCAGGAAGGCCTGGCCGAAGCAGGCGGAGAAGGTGGGAGTGGGCTCGGTGATGCCGCGCTCGGTGCCGGCCAGCTTGGAGGTGAAGCCGGACAGGAAGTAGTACTGGGTCTGCTCGGGGGTCAGGATGGACACGGGGGGCAGAACGCCGAAGGCGTCGGCGGACAGGAAGATGACGTTCTTGGCGTCGGGGCCGGCGGACACGGGGCGCACAATCTTCTCGATGTGGTCGATGGGATAGGACACACGGGTGTTCTCGGTGACGGAACCGTCGGCGAAGTCACACTCGCCGTTCTCCTTGACGGTGACATTCTCCAGCAGGGCGTTGCGCTTGATGGCGTTGTAGATGTCGGGCTCGGACTCCTTGTCCAGGTTGATGACCTTGGCGTAGCAGCCGCCCTCGAAGTTGAAGATGCCGTTGTCGTCCCAGCCGTGCTCGTCGTCGCCAATGAGCAGACGCTTGGGATCGGTGGACAGGGTGGTCTTGCCGGTGCCGGACAGGCCGAAGAACAGAGCGGTGTTCTCGCCGTTCATGTCGGTGTTGGCGGAGCAGTGCATGGAGGCCATGCCCTTCAGGGGCAGGTAGTAGTTCATCATGGAGAACATGCCCTTCTTCATCTCGCCGCCGTACCAGGTGTTGAGGATGACCTGCTCACGGGTGGTCAGGTTGAAGACAACGGCGGTCTCGGAGTTGAGGCCCAGCTCCTTGTAGTTCTCCACCTTGGCCTTGGAAGCGTTGTAGCACACGAAGTCAGGCTGGAAGTTCTTCAGCTCCTCGGCGGTGGGCTCGATGAACATGTTCTTGACGAAGTGGGCCTGCCATGCCACTTCCATGATGAAGCGGATGGCCATGCGGGAGTCGTGGTTGGCGCCGCAGAACACATCCATGATGTACAGCTTCTTGTTGGACAGCTCCTTCAGGGCCAGCTCCTTGCAGGCCTTCCAGGCTTCCTGGGAAGCGGGCTTGTTGTCGTTCTTGAACTCGTCGGAGGTCCACCACACGGTGTCCTTGCTGTTCTCGTCCATGACGATGAACTTATCCTTGGGGGAGCGGCCGGTGTAAATGCCGGTCATGACGTTGACGGCGCCCAGCTCCGTCAGCTGACCCTTCTCATAACCCTCCAGAGCGGGGTCCATTTCCGCCTCGAACAGCTGCTCGTAGGTGGGATTGTACACAACTTCCGTTGTGCCGGTGATACCGTACTTTTCCAGACCATAGGTTTCCATGTTGAAGTCCTCCTTGTTTATTGCTAGTCCCGCCTCCAAAAACGGGACGTTGACTGGCTCAGAATCCGCGAATGCAATTCTCACCGCTTATCAGTATAACATAACCGATATCCCTTTTCCACGCTTTTCTCCGCTAAAAGACACCCGTTTCCACAATTCAGCAAAATACCCAATATTATTCATTTGAGTAAAGCAGTATTGCAATATTATTTATGCAGTTTCACCAAGGACTATGACAAACCCTGGCCGCCGGCTGTCCGGCAGCGGCGGACAGTCGAAGGCCAGGGTCTCACGGGCTTTTTCCCGTTTTTTTCAGGGGTTTTATGAAAATCAGCGGAATGCCCGATTCCCCTCCCGGGATTTTGTAAGCCTTTGCAAAAGTTTATAAGTTATCCACAACCTAACAGCTTTGTCCACAGGCTCTTCTATTCATAACGCCGATTTTACCTATACTTTCATTTTTCGACTTGACAGATTCAAAGAGAAAAGCCCCGCAGACGCGTATAGGCATCTGCAAACCGGGGCAGCAGATGGGCGTACCGTTCCGTGTGGTCCGGGCAGGGTTCCGTGACCTGCTCCACCCGCAGGAACCGGTCGATGGCCGCCGGTCCCGGCAGCACCCCGGCGCCGATACCCGCCGCCATGACGGCCCCCAGGGAACAGCCCTCCTCCAGCAGGTTCAGCTGCTCGATGCGGGCGTTGAGCACATCGGCCAGGACCTGCCGCCACACCGGTTCTCTCGCCGCCGCGCCGATGATGCGCAGGGTGTCGAAGGGGTGCTTCTCCCGAAACACCTGCAAAATCAGGGCCAGATTCATGGCCACGCCCTCCATGACGGCCCGCAGCAGATCGGCGTGGGCCGTCTCCTGCTTCAAGCCCAGGAAGGCCCCCCGGGCGTTGGCGTCCCACCAGGGGCTCCGCTCGCCCATCAGATAGGGCAGGAACAGGACGCCGTTGGCGCCCACCGGCGTTGCTGCAATCTGCCGGTTGATCTCGTCATAGATACTGCCGCCCTGCTCCTGGGCATTCCGGCGCTCCGCGCCGCAGAGTTGATCCCGCATCCAGCTGTAGGAGGAACCGGCGGCCTGCATGGTGCCTAAGGGGTAGACGCTGCCCTTCTCCATACCCGCCAGATTGAAGGTCCGCTGCTGCGGGTCCAGCAGGGGCTTTTCATCCCGATAAGAAATCCAGGCCGATGTGCCCAGACTGATGTAGCCCTGACCCACAGCGCTGACGCCGGTGCCCACGGAGGCCGCCGTGCCGTCTCCGCAGCCGCAATAGACCGGCGTCCCCTCCAGCAGTCCCGTCTCGGCGGCGGCTTGGGCCGTCACCCGGCCCGCCAGATCGGTGGAGGCATGAAGCTCCGGCATCACCGACGCCGGGACCCCGGCGGCCTCCAGAATCTCCGCCGACCAGGTAAAGGTATTCAAATCAAACGCGCCGGTGCCGGAGGCGTCGGAATAGTCGGTTCCGATGCTGCCCGTCAGCCGGTGGACAATAAAGTCCTTGCAGTTCACCACCTTGTGGAGCTTCTCGGCCAAGCCGTCATGCTCCAACGCCCACATGATTTTACAGATGGAGTTGGTGGGATTGTTGCGGTTGCCGGTGATGGCGTAGAACCGGTCGTCCCCCACCCGTTCCGTCAAGCGCTGCTGCTCTGCCGTGGCCCGCTGGTCGGCCCAGATGATGGCGCTGCGCAAAGGCTCTCCCCTGCCGTTGAGAAACACCGCGCCCATCATGTGGCCGCTGAAGCTCACACCCACGATATCCGCCGGTTGGACCTGGGCTGTCAGCGCCTTTGTGGCCCGGCAGACGGCGTCATACCAGTCGTCGGGGTTCTGTTCCGCCCAATTGTTGTTGTAATACTTGCAGGGATAGGACTCCACCACGCTGGCCACCAGTTTACCGTCCGTGGAAAACAGTGTGGCTTTGTCTCCGGATGTACCCAGATCGTGGGCCAGGATGTATTGCATATTGGGTTCCTCCTTTTTCAATTACACGGAAAACCGTTGAATTTCCGGATGATTGGACAAAAACGTGTTCATGGTTTGGAAGTCCAGGGGGTGGCGGCTGCGGACCGTCAGACGGTAGGTGGCCGGCCCGTCCTCCCGCCGCTCGATATCGCTCTCCAGAATCTGCGCTTCCATATGGTCCAGCAAGGCCTCCAGCGCCCGGTGTACCCCTTCGGAATCGTAGAAGACCACCACCAGCCGCTGGGTGCAGTAGGCATCGCCGCCCACGGTGCGCCGGTGGAGAATCAGCTGCATGACCACAATCACCAGTACGGTAAAGAGGCCGATCAGATAGAGCCCTGCCCCCACGGCCATGCCCACGGCCGCCGTGGCCCAGACGCCCGCCGCCGTGGTCAGTCCCTTGACCGTCAGGCCGTTGCGGAAAATCAGACCCGCCCCCAGGAATCCGATACCGGAGACAATTTGGGCGGCAATGCGGGACGGGTCCGCGCCGCGGCTGCCCATAAAATCCGTCTGTCCGTGCAGGGCCATGTCGGCAAAGCCGTATTTGGAGACAATCATCAGCAACGCCGCGGCACAGGCCACCACACAGTGGGTCCGGATGCCGGCTTCTTTCAGCCGCCGGGTCCGTTCAAAGCCCACGGCCACGCCGCACAGGGTGGCCACTACGACGCGGGCCAGCAACTCCAGTTGCTGGCCCATGGTAAAGGAATCGTTCATCATCGAAAAAAATGTCATGGGAACCCTCCTCCCCTCACGGTTGCAGAGACGCCAACAGGGTCTCCACGGTGGTTTCACTGCTCACGCCGATGCGCAGCATGGCGCAGAGACTCTGGGGCAGACCCCGGACCACGGTGTTGACCCCCGGATTGGTGGACAGGGTCACCTCCACGCCCAGGTCCCGCAGCACTGCCGACGTCAGCGTGGTATAGAGCCCCGTGGGGAACGCCAGCGCCGTCACAGGTTCCCCCGTGGCCGCTTCCAGCAGGTCCCGGCTGGTGGTAAAGTCCTCGGTCAGAGCCGCCACATAGTCGCTTTCCGACTCCCCGGCCAGGGGCAGGATATTCTCCCGAACCGGGCCGCCGCTTTCGTAGGGCGCCCACTGGTGCATATCATAGGTGTGGCTCTGGATGGAAATCAGGCCGGACGCCACCATTTCCGCCGCCTGTTCATAGGAGAAATGGGGCGTCATATCGTAGTCCGTATCCTTATAGGTATCCTTGCCCACGGACACCCCGATGACAAAAATGGTGGCTTTCAGATTCCGCTCCCGCAAAATGGGATAGGCCAGTTCATAATTGCTGCTGTAACCATCGTCAAAGGTGATCGCCACGGGCTTTTCCGGCAGGTCGCCGCCGTGGTTGACATAGTTTACCACTTCCTGTAGGGAAACGGTGGTGTAACCGGCGTCCACCAGGGCGTCCATCTGGGCCCGGAACTGGTCCACCGTCACGGCGCCGGAACCGTCGTCTTCCTCCACAATATGATGGTACATCAAAATGGGTACCTGGGCACTGTTCTCCGCCGCGTCCATGGGCTGGGCCGTCAGGCTCTTGGCCAGATGGTCCGAAACATTGTCCTCCGTCACATAGACGCCGAAGTCGTCGGGCATCCACACGGAATCGTCTCCGGCCATGCGGGCCACCATCATTTCCCCCACACAGTTGCGGAAGTGGGTGGCGTCATAGAAGTACCGGGGCTCCCAGCTGAGGGACGAGCAGGAAAAATCCCAATAGGGCGTCACCTGGGCCAGCTGGGTATAGAAGTGCTCCACCGAACCGGGCTGATACTTGTTGAAGTAGGCCCCGTAGATGGGCGCTGTGACCACCACGAAGTTGACGCCCTTTTCCGCGCAGGCGTCCCGGATGGCGGCCACGCTGCGCATGCAGTTTTCCGTCTGGTACAGGCCCACGGTCCCCGACTGGTCCAGGGTAGTGAAGTCGGAATAGGCGGCCAGATACGTCTCCAGGTTCCCGATGGGTTCCACATCCCGAACCCGCTTGTCATAGGTGCCCGTCTCCTCGTCGAAGACATCGAAGGACTGGGGCAGAAGGGTGTCGGTCTCCAAACTCTGGAGCTTGGCGTAACCATACCGGGGGTTTGCCAGCAGATACCGGGTGTAATAGGTGAACGCCGGCAGGTCCGGGTCCTCCAAATAGTGCAGTCCATAAGTCAGTGGGTCGCTTTCCGTATCATAGGAAGCGCCGTCGCTGATCTCAATGTTCAGAACCAGATTCTCCACCTGGTAGTTGTCCAACAAATAGTTGGCGATCTTCTCACAGTCGGCCATGTCGGCCCCGTACATGATCATATTGTAAAAGCTGGCGTCATACAGCGCGTTGAGGGCTTCCGTGGGCAGGGAGCTGCTGGAGGAACAGCCGATGACGTAGGAATTGTATTCCTCGTGGTGCTGCCGCAAATAGGAAACCTTGGCAACCCGGGGGTTGTTGGTCTCGTCATAGGAAAACCACTGGAAAAAGCGGTCCCCAAAGGCCCCGAAGGGGTCGGTCACATAGTTGAACGCCATCAGCGCCAGCACCAGGGCCGCCGCCGTGGCGCAGAACATCAAAAACCATCGTTTCGGTTGCAAGGGATCACCGCCTTAATACTGTCCGTAGATAAAGGAAGAGGAAATATAACCGGCCCGGAACACGCCCAGCAGCAGAATGACGATCAGTGGCACGGCAATGGCAAGCCACTGGACCAATCCGTTCTGCCGTTCCAGCGTCTCCCGCACCTTACCGCCCCGCTCCTGGAATGTCTCCACCGCCAGGACCACCGCCGTACCCAGGCCGATGATGGCCCAGTCGGTGCCGGTGATACCCAGCTGGAGTAGGGTGCCGTCCCACAGCTGGGAGGGTACCGGGTGCAGGATGGTGGTAGCCATGAGGCTCAGGGCCACCAGCAGCCGGGGCGACGAACCGATATACCGGCCAAAGAGCACAATCAGCCACGTCCGGGCCATGGTGAAGAAGTGATAGCCCCGGGACTTGTCGTTGATGTGCAATGCCTGTTTCCAGGCCAGGAACCGGTGCTCCATCAGCATGGAAATGGTAATCAGGGAACCGTTCCAGATGCCGTAGACAAAGTACCGGAAGTTGACGCCGTGCCAGATGCCGATGACCAGATAGACCACAAACGTGGCTGCCGACGTGGCCAGAATCTTGCCGGGCAGACCGCCCAGGTGGCGGCGGCCCCATTTGCCCAGCTTGGCAAAGGGTTTTGAGAGGGACAGGGGGTAAAAGAGGTAGTCCCGCATCCAATGGCCCAAGCTCACATGCCAGCGCCGCCAGTAGTCGGCCAGGGATGTGGCGAAAATGGGCCGCAGGAAGTTCTCAGCCATGTCGATGCCGAAGATCTGCGCCACGCCCCGGGTGATATCGATACCGCCGGAGAAATCACAGTACAGCTGGACGCTGTAGGCCAGAATGCCCACAAAAATCACCGCGCCGCCGTAGGGGCAATTCTCCCCGATGACGGTGTTGACCACCACCGCCGCCCGGTCGGCAATGACCATCTTTTTAAAGTAGCCCCACATGGCCAGCTGGATGCCCCGGTCCACCATGCGCCAATCCACAGAGCGCTGGGCCAGCAGCTGTGGGGCCAGCGCGTCATAGCGCCCAATGGGACCTTGGACCATCTGGGGGAAAAACGACACAAACAGCAGGTATTTGGCCAGATTCCGCTGGGCCGCATACTTGCTGCGATAGACGTCGATGACGTAGCCCACCGACTGAAAGGTGAAGAAGGACAGGCCCAGGGGCATCAGAAACTCCCACCGGGGCAGCACCTGCTCCACCGCCGCCGGAAAAAGGGCCACGGTTGTATTCCAGTATTTCATCACATAGACCAGGCCGAAGCACAGCAGGGCGGCGACGGCCACCACGGCTTTTTTCCGCCGTTTGATCCGCTGCTGTCCGGCCTTGTCCCCCTTTGGGAGGGCCTTGCGGGCATTGTTCATCCGTTCCAGCACCAGTCCGGCTCCCCAGGTGACGGCGGCAATGGCAAAGAGCCACACCATGGCCCCCAGGCCGCCGACCGCATAAAATACCAGACTCAGCGCCAGCAGCACCGGCCACTGGGTATGGCGGTGGAGCACATAGTACACCACCGCACCGGCGGCCACCAGCAGGAGAAACTCCCAGGAAGTGAACGCCATGGCTTACTCCTGGAGCTGCTCGATGAGCGCGGCGATGGCGTCCACAGAGTTGAAATTCTCCGGCAGCAGGTCCTCCACGTTGATCTCCACGTCGAAGACGTCCATCAGCTCGGTAACGATGTTGACAATGTCCAGGGAATCCACCAGCCCGTCGTCGATGAGGGCCGTCTCCGCAGCAAAATCCACACCGGGGCAGATTTCGGACATGATCTGGATGATTTTCTCTTTCATATACAAATTCCTTTCCTCCGGCCGGGCCGGATCGCATTGGTATGGGTTACTGACCGTCGCCCAGGAAACGGGCCTTGAGCTGTACCCGGTCGATTTTGCCGTTGCCGTTGTAGGGCATCTGCTCCAACCGCTCGTAGAGGTTGGGCATCATATATTTGGGTACCGCCTGCCGCATGGCCTTCGCCAGTTCCATCGGCTCCACGCTGCCCGTATAGACGCAGAGAATCCGGTCCCGGCCCTCGTCAAAGAGACAGGCCGCCGCCTCCACGCCGTCCTGGCCGTGGAGGGCCACTTCGATCTCTCCCAGTTCGATGCGGTAGCCCATGTGTTTGATCTGGCCGTCCCGGCGGGACAGAAAGTAGAACAGGCCGTCCCGCTCCACAGCCATATCGCCGGTGCGGTAGATGCGCCGGGGATAGTGGGGGCAGCGGGGATCGGGGATAAACGCCGCCGCCGTCTTCTCCGGGTCCCGATAGTAGCCGTGGGCCAGACCGGTCCCCCGGATGCACAGCTCGCCGGGCTGGCCGGGGGCCACAGGCCGCAGGTCCTCTCCCAGCAAAAACAGCTCCTTGTTGGCGCAGGCCCGTCCGATGGGAATGGATTCGTCATCGGCAAAGTCCCGCTCCACCCGGTACCATGCCGCGTCCACGGTGGTCTCTGTTGGGCCGTAGAGGTTGATATACGCGGCGTCGGGCATGGCCTGCCGCCACGCCCGCAAATCCGGCGCCCGCAGGGCTTCGCCGCCCACCAGCACCTTTTGCAGCGTGGGAATGGACCGGTCCACCAAAACACCGGAGGCCGCCACAAGATGGAAGGCCGAGGTGGCCCACTGGAGGGCCGTCACACCCTTTTCGTTGAGGAAGTCCACCAACAGTTTCGGGAACATAAACAGTTTTTTGGGGATGATCTCACAGGTGGCGCCGCATTGGATGGTCATATAGAGGTCCTTTACCGAACCGTCAAAGTAGAACGGGGCCTGATTGCCCAGGGTGTCCCGCTCCGTGAACTGTCCGGCCTCTGCAAGCCATTGGGCCAAATCCATGACGCCCCGGTGGTGGCAGACAATGCCCTTGGGCACGCCGGTGGAGCCGGAGGTAAAGATGATATACACCGGGTCCGTATCCACCACCAGCGCCCGCCGGGCCGCCAGCAAATCATTGTCCACCGGGTCCTCCGTGTGGGCGGAAATCGGCTCCAGAGGATACCGGTCCCGCAGCGCGGCGGCCAGCTTCTCCTGGCCATCGTCATAGAGGACCACCGGCGATTCCAGCTGATCGAGGATGGATTCCAGCCGCTGCCGGGGCATCTGCGGGTCCAGGGGCACGTAGCAGCAGCCGCATTGGAGGGCCGCCAGAAAGGCCACGGGACTGTTGACGCACCGGTCGGCCAGGACGGCAATGGGCGTGCCGTTGTCCGGGACCTTCCGGGCCAGCCAGGTACCCAGCCGTCGGGACCGGTCCTCCAATTCCCCAAAGGTCACCGCGCCGTGCTCGTCGGCAAAGGCCGTCTTGTCCCCCAGACGCGCCGCCGTGGCCTCCAGGTATTCCAGCACACTTCTCTGCATGGGCGTTCCATCTCCTGTCGCGGCATTTCTGCCGGATTTCTCCCCACCGCACCGGGGATTCCGGCAAAAATCGGGGCAAATACACACAATCTTCTGCCATATGGCGTTCCGATACAGTATACCATATTTCCCGGACGGAGTAAAGCCGCAATCTCCCGCAGTTTCCCTGCCGGCCATGGGCAAAAACTTTCCGCGCCCTATAGCCGGAACGCGGAAAAAATGGTATACTGTCACCGTGGGGAGACGCCATACTCCCTAAAAATTTGTTAGGTGCGCAAACTATCTGTAAAAGTCAAACTGCACAAGGTTTTTCGCCAAAAATCGCCGTTTTTTCTACGGCAATTTGTCAAGTTCATCCATTCCCCGCCTTGACAGGACCCGCCGGATTATTGTATTATGCAACCAGTGGTTTTTGTGACTGACGGAATTGAAGTGGAGTACCACAAGGGAGCAAAAACCGGGACATTCATGCCGACCGTCTGGGCAGTCCTACCGAATGGGGTAGGACTGCCCAGTTTTGTTTTTTCGGACACAGGAGGTACGATTCATGAAGAAAGTAGCCATTGTCATGGGCAGCGACAGCGACCGCCCCATTGTGGACAAAGCCGCCCAGACTTTGCGCCAGTACGGCGTACCCTTTGAGGTACACGTCTACTCCGCCCACCGCACGCCGGAAGCCGCCGGGACCTTCGCCCGGGAGGCCGCCGCAAGCGGCATCGGCGTCATCATTGCGGCCGCCGGCAAGGCCGCCCATCTGGCAGGCGCCATGGCAGCCAATACGGTACTGCCCGTCATCGGCCTGCCCATCAAAAGCAGCAATTTAGACGGCATGGACGCGCTCCTTTCCACGGTGCAGATGCCCTCTGGCATCCCGGTGGCCACGGTGGCCATTGACGGCGCAGTCAATGCCGCCTTGCTTTCCATTCAGATGCTGGCTCTCAGCGAACCGGAGCTGATGGAAAAGCTGCAAGCCGCCCGGCAGGAGGCCGCCGCCGCCGTGTTAGAAAAGAACCGCGCCATTGAGGCCGAATACGCCCAATAAGTTTTTACATAGAAAAGAACAATCGTTTCGGAGGTATTGTATCATGGAAAAGACCACCCAGCTGTACGAAGGCAAAGCCAAGAAGGTATTCGCCACCAACGATCCCCAGTACGTCATTGTATCCTATAAGGACGACGCCACGGCTTTCAACGGTGAGAAGAAGGGTACCATCGTCGGCAAGGGCGCCATCAACAATCAGATGTCCAACCTGCTCATGCAGATGCTGGAGAAGCACGGCGTGCCCACCCACTTCGTGGAGCAGCTCAACGAGCGGGAAACCGTGGTCAAGAAGGTCGCCATCGTGCCCCTGGAAGTCATCGTCCGCAACATCTCCGCCGGTTCCTTTGCCAAGCGCTACGGCGTCAAGGAGGGCATCGTGTTCGATCAGCCCACCTTTGAGTTCTCCTACAAGAACGACGACCTGGGCGATCCTCTGCTGAACACCAGCCATGCCCTGGCCCTGAAGCTGGCCACCGCCGAGGAGATCGACACCATCCGCACCATGGCCCTCAAGGTCAATGACCTGCTGAAAGACTATTTCGCCAAGCTCAACGTGACCCTGGTGGATTTCAAGCTGGAGTTTGGCCGTCTGAGTGACGGCACCATCGTTCTGGCCGACGAGATCAGCCCCGACACCTGCCGCTTCTGGGACAGCACCACCGGTGAGAAGCTGGACAAGGACCGTTTCCGCCGGGATATGGGCGGCGTCGAGGAGGCCTATCAGGAGATGATGCGCCGTCTGACCGGTGAGGGCAAATAATGGGAAGCCTGCGTGAAGAATGCGGCGTTTTCGGTATCTTTTCCCCGGAGAAGCAGGATCTCGCCGCCAAGGCTTACTATGGCCTGTTCGCCTTGCAGCACCGGGGCCAGGAGAGCTGCGGCATCGTCGTCGGGGATGACGGTCTGTTCCGGTCCTATAAGGACACGGGTCTGGTGGGCGAGGTGTTCACCCCCACAGTCCTCTCCAGCCTGGGACAGGGTACCATGGTGGTGGGTCATGTCCGATACGGCACCACCGGCGGCAACGACCGGGCCAACGCCCAGCCCATTGTGGTCAACCATATCAAGGGCCGCATGGCCCTGGCCCACAACGGCAACATCACCAACTCCGCAGAACTGAGAAAAGAGCTGGAGCTGTGCGGCTCCATCTTCCACACCACCTCCGACACGGAGGTCATCTCCTACATCATCACCAAGGAGCGGCTGACGGCCCCCTCCATCGAGCAGGCCGTCAACAAGGCCATGGAGCGGATTCACGGCGCTTACTCCCTGGTCATCATGTCCCCTTCCAAGCTCATCGCCGCCCGGGACCGCCACGGCTTCCGCCCCCTGTGCTATGGCCAGATGGACGACGGCAGCTATGTGGTCGCCTCCGAAAGCTGCGCGTTGGACGCCGTCGGCGCTCATTTCATCCGGGATATCCAGCCCGGTGAAATCGTGGTCTTCACCAAAGACGGCATCCGCACCATTGAAGACCACTGCGGCAAATCCCAGCAATCCATGTGTGTGTTTGAGTACATCTACTTCGCCCGGCCCGACTCCGTCATCGAGGGCTGCTCCGTCCACTCCGCCCGGGTTCGGGCCGGTGCGTATCTGGCGCTGGAACATCCGGTCCAGGCCGATGTGGTGGTGGGCGTCCCCGACTCCGGCATCGACGCCGCCGTGGGCTTCGCCCGGCAGTCCGGCATCCCCTACGGCGTGGGCCTGATAAAAAACCGGTACATCGCCCGGACCTTCATCGCCCCCGGCCAGAGCAACCGGGAGGACAAGGTCCGCATCAAGCTGAACCCCGTCCGTTCCACCCTGGAGGGCAAGCGGGTGGTCCTCATTGACGATTCCATTGTCCGCGGTACCACCTCGGCCCGTCTGGTAAAGCTGGTCCGGGACGCGGGCGCCAAGGAAATCCACATGCGGATTTCCGCTCCCCCCTTCCTGAATCCCTGCTATTTCGGCACCGACATCGACTCCCGGGATATGCTCATTGCCTGCCATCATACCATCGATGAGATTCGCGACATCATCGGTGTCGATTCCCTGGGCTATCTGAGCATTGACAGCGTCACCAAGCTGGCCGCCGAGGGCCATTGCAAGGGCTACTGCACCGGCTGCTTCAGCGGCGAGTATCCAGCCCCCATCCCCGAAAACACCGAAAAGAACAAGTTTGAGCGCAAGCTCTCGGAAAGTGAGGACGCAGAATGAACAATTCCCGTTCGGAAAGCTACGCCGCCGCCGGTGTGGATATCACCGCCGGTTACAAGGCGGTAGAGCTGATGAAGGCCCACATTGCCCGGACCATGACCTCCGGCGTCGTCTCCGATGTAGGCGGCTTCGGCGGCCTGTTTGAGCTGGACGTGAAGGGCATGGAGCGCCCGGTCCTGGTCAGCGGCACCGACGGCGTCGGCACCAAACTGAAACTGGCCTTTTTGATGGACAAGCACGATACCGTCGGCATTGACTGCGTAGCCATGTGCGTCAACGACGTCCTGTGCTGCGGCGCAAAGCCCCTGTTTTTCCTGGATTACATCGCCTGCGGCAAGAACATTCCCGAGCGCATTGCCCAAATCGTCTCCGGCGTGGCCGAGGGCTGCGTTCAGTCCGGTTCCGCCCTCATCGGCGGCGAGACCGCCGAAATGCCCGGCTTTTATCCGGTGGATGAATACGATCTGGCAGGCTTCTCCGTGGGCGTCGTGGACAAGGCCAAGATTCTCGATAAAAACACCATGGCCCCCGGCGATGTGATTCTGGGCCTGCCCTCCAGCGGCGTCCACTCCAACGGTTTTTCCCTGGTCCGCAAGGTCTTTGACGTGGAGCACGCCGACCTCAAGACTCCCATGGCGGAGCTGGACGGCCGCAGTCTGGGCGAAGCCCTCCTGTGTCCCACCAAGATTTATGTGAAGCCCATGCTGGCGCTCATGGAGCAGGTCACGGTCAAGGCCGTGTCCCACATCACCGGCGGCGGCTTCTTTGAAAACATTCCCCGCAGCTTGAAAACCGGCTGCGCCGCCCGCATCGACCATGTGGACATTCTGCCCATCTTTAATCTGATCGCCAAAGCCGGCAACGTGCCGGAGCGTGACATGTTCAACACGTTCAATATGGGCGTCGGCATGACCGCCGTCGTCTCCGCCGCCGACGCCGACCGGGCTCTGGAAATCCTCCACGCCAACGGTGAGAAAGCCTACCGCCTGGGTGAGATCGTCGAGGGCGAAGGAGTGCTCCTGTGAGCCGCGCCCGCATTGCCGTCCTGGTCAGCGGCGGCGGCACCAATCTGCAAGCATTGCTGGACGCCGAGCAAAGCGGCATCCTCCACAACGGTGAGATTGTTCTAGTCATCGCCAACAACGAGAACGCCTACGCGTTGCAGCGGGCCGCCAAGGCCGGTGTGGCCACTTCCGTGGTCACCAAGAAAGATTGCGGCTCCCAGGCGGCTTTTGAAGACGAGCTGGCCCGGCAGCTGGAGCATGCTCACATCGATTTAATCATTCTGGCCGGTTTTATGAGCATTCTTACCAAGTCGTTCACCGACCGGTTTCCCAATCAGATTATCAACGTCCATCCGTCGCTGATTCCCTCCTTTTGCGGCGAGGGGTTCTATGGGCTGCGCGTGCATCAGGCGGCGCTGGACTATGGCGTGAAAGTCACCGGCGCGACGGTCCATTATGTCAATGAAATTCCCGACGGGGGCAAAATTCTGGCCCAAAAGGCCGTAGACATATTGCCGGAGGACACAGCGGAGACGCTACAGCGCCGGGTTATGGAGCAGGCCGAATGGGTGCTTCTGCCGCAGGTAGCGGAAACGTTGTCTGCCGCTCTGCGTAAGTGAGGAGGTTTTTCCAATGAATCAAAACCTGTATGAGCTGCTGCGGGCCAACCCCTACCCCGGCCGCGGCATTGTCCTGGGCATGAAATCTCTGCCCGGCGCTTCCGCCGCTGTCATGGCCTACTGGATCATGGGCCGCAGTGCCAATTCCCGCAACCGCATTTTCTCCCTTACCAACGACGGTATCCGCACGGAAGCCTATGACCCGTCCAAGGTGGAGGACCCCTCCCTCATCATTTACCATCCGGTACGAATGGTGGGCAGCCGCACCATCGTCACCAACGGCGACCAGACCGACACCATCCGGGATTATCTGACCGACGGCAAGACCTTTGCCGACGCCCTGCGGACCCGGGAGTTCGAGCCGGACGAGCCCAATTTCACCCCCAGAATCTCCGGCCTGGTGGAACGGGACGGCAGTTATGCCCTGTCCATTCTGAAAGCCAGTCCCAACCGCTGCCCCATGCGCCAGTTCTTTGAATATGTGGCCGAGGGCGACGCGGGCCACTTCATCAGCACCTACCAGGGCGACGGCAACCCCCTGCCTTCTTTTGCCGGTGAGCCCATTCGGGTCGCCATCGACGCCCCCGACGCCGATACCTTCACAAAAGAGCTTTGGGACGCCCTCAACGAGGACAACCGCATTTCCCTTTTTGTCCGCTATACCGATCTGCGCAACGGTTTTGCCCAGACCCGCATCATTAACAAATTTGGCGAATCCCTGTCCGTTGACACCAAGGAACCCATTTGGAAGTGAGGAAGCAGAATATGAAGGAATTGGAACTGAAGTACGGCTGTAACCCCAACCAGAAGCCCTCGAAGATTTTTGTCCGTGATGGCGAGCTGCCCATTACCGTTCTCAACGGCAAGCCCGGCTACATCAACTTTATGGACGCCTTCAACTCCTGGCAGCTGGTGATGGAGCTGAAAAAGGCCACGGGCCTGCCCGCCGCCGCCAGCTTCAAGCACGTCTCCCCTGCCGGCGCCGCCGTGGGCCTGCCCCTGAGCGACGTGGATAGAAAAATCTACTTTGTGGAGCCGGATGCCGAGCTGAGCCCCATCGCCTGTGCCTACATCCGCGCCCGCGGCGCCGACCGTCTCTGCTCCTACGGCGACTGGGCCGCTTTGTCCGACGTCTGCGACGCCGCCACGGCCAAATACCTCAAGGAGGAGGTCTCCGACGGCATCATTGCCCCCGGCTACACCGACGAGGCGTTGGCGATTCTCAAGACGAAGAAAAAGGGCAATTACAACGTGATTCAGATGGATGTCAACTACGTCCCCGCTCCCCAGGAGTACAAGGACGTGTTCGGTATCACCTTTGAGCAGGGCCGCAACAACTTCAAGATTGACGAAGCGTTGCTGAGCAATATCGTCACCGAGAACAAGGACCTGCCCGAAGCCGCCAAGATCGACCTGATCGTGGCCCTGATTACCCTCAAGTACACCCAGTCCAATTCCGTCTGCTATGTCAAGAACGGCCAGGCCATCGGCGTGGGCGCAGGCCAGCAAAGCCGCATCCACTGCACCCGTCTGGCCGGTTCCAAGGCCGACAACTGGTATCTGCGTCAGTGTCCCAAGGTGCTGAATCTGCCCTTTAAGGCCGACGTGCGCCGCCCCGAACGGGACAACGCCATCGACGTCTACATCTCCGATGAGTATGAGGACGTTCTGGCCGACGGTACCTGGCAGACCCTGTTCGCCACCAAGCCCGAAGTTCTGACCCGGGAGGAGAAAAAAGCCTGGATCGCCACCCAGAGCGGCGTATCCATCGGCTCCGACGCGTTCTTCCCCTTTGGCGACAACATCGAACGGGCCCGCAAAAGCGGCGTCCAGTATGTGGCCGAGCCCGGCGGCTCCATCCGCGATGACAATGTCATTGCAACGGCCAACAAATACGGCATGACCATGTGCTTCACCGGCATGCGCCTGTTCCATCATTAAAAGTTTTGATACAACGACCCGACAGGAGTATTCCATGCCGGGTCGTTGTGGCACCCTATGGACCCCCATTTTATTACCATTCGGAGGTAACGATCTATGAAGGTATTGGTCGTTGGCGGCGGCGGCCGCGAACACGCCATCATCAAAAAGCTGCGGGAAAATCCCGAGATCACCGAACTTTTCGCCCTGCCCGGCAACGGCGGCATGGCCGGTGACGCCGTCTGTGTCCCCATTGCCGCCACCGACGTGGCAGCCATCACGGACTTTGCCAAAAAAGAAGCCGTTGACTTCGCCGTGGTGACCCCCGACGATCCCTTGGCCCTGGGCTGCGTGGACGCCCTGGAGGACGCGGGCATCCCGTCCTTCGGTCCCCGGCAGAACGCCGCCATCATTGAGAGCAGCAAGGCTTTCTCCAAAGAATTGATGGCCAAGTACCACATTCCCACCGCTGCCTATGCGATTTTCACCGATCTGCAAAAGGCCCTGGAGTATGTGGCCACCTGCCCCATCCCTACGGTCATCAAAGCCGACGGCCTGGCCTTGGGTAAAGGCGTGGTCATCGCCCAGACGAGAGAAGAAGCCGCCGCTGCCGTCCGTTCCATGATGGAGGACAAGGTCTTTGGCGACAGCGGCAGCCGTGTGGTCATCGAGGAGTTTCTGGAAGGCCCCGAGGTCAGCGTTCTCAGCTTTACCGACGGTGAGACCGTCGTCCCCATGGTGTCCTCCATGGATCACAAGCGGGCCGGAGACAACGACACCGGTCTGAACACCGGCGGCATGGGCACCGTCGCCCCCAACCCCTACTACACCCCCGCCGTGGCTGAGCGGTGCATGAACGAAATTTTCTTGCCCACCATCCGGGCCATGGCAGCCGAGGGCCGTCCCTTCCGGGGCTGCCTGTACTTCGGCCTGATGATTACAAAAGACGGCCCCAAGGTCATCGAGTATAACTGCCGGTTTGGCGACCCGGAAACCCAGGTGGTGCTTCCCCTGCTGAAAAGCGACCTGTTGACCATTTTCCGGGCCGTCCGCGATGGCAAGCTGGCCGAAACGCCCGTGGAGTTTTCCGACGGCGCGGCCTGCTGCGTGGTTCTGGCTTCCAAGGGCTATCCCGGCAAGTACGAGAAGGGCTACCCCATCGCCCTGCCGGATACCGGCGCACACGAGGCCATCTATATTGCCGGCGCAACCCGGGATGAAAGCGGCGTCCTCCGCACCAACGGCGGCCGCGTTCTAGGGGCTGTCGCCACCGCCGATACCCTACAAAGCGCCGTCACCGCCGCCTATGCGCTGGCCGACCGCATCCACTTTGAAAACGCCTACTGCCGCCGCGACATCGGTCGCCGCGCCTTGCAGGCCTTATAAGGAGAATCAACTGTGGTTTACAGAATTTATTCCGAGAAAAAGCCCGGCCTCAGTCCGGAGGCCGCCTCCGTTCTTTCCGATCTTCGGTCCTTCCTGGGCATCGACGCATTGCAGGGCGTCCGGGTCCTCAATCGCTACGACGTGGACCGCATCGAAAAAGACGTCTTCGAGCAGGCCCGGGGCGTGGTGTTTTCCGAGCCGCCTGTGGACGTGACCTATGACGAGACGTTCCCCCTGCCGGAGGGTCCCCACCGCATTCTGGCTGTGGAGGCATTGCCCGGCCAGTTCGACCAGCGGGCCGACTCCTGCGCCCAGTGCATCCAGCTCCTGTCCGGCGCGGCCCGGCCCCTGGTGGCCTATGCCCGGATCTATGTACTGGAGGGCATCCTCTCCGGCGAGGACATAGAGAAGATTTCCAAGTACCTGGTGAACCCCGTGGAGAGCCGTGTGGCCTCCATGGACAAGCCCGAGACATTGGAACGCACCTACGAAACTCCCAGCCAGGTGGCCACGGTTTCCGGCTTTACCGCCATGGACGAAGCGGCTCTGACGGAACTGCTCAACTCCCTGGGCCTGGCCATGGACCTGGATGACCTCACGTTCCTGCAAGCCTACTTCCGGGACGAGGAGCGTCGGGACCCCACCATCACCGAAATCCGCGTGGTGGACACTTACTGGTCCGACCACTGCCGCCACACCACCTTCTCCACCCATCTCGATACCATCGACCTTTCCGATGAAGCCGTGAAAGCCGCCTACCAGCGGTATCTGGATGCCCGCGTGGAGGTCTATGGCGCGGAAAAAGCCGCCGCCCGGCCCCAGACCCTCATGGACATGGCTACCATCGGCACCAAGACCCTCAAAAAGCGCGGTCTCCTGCCGGAGCTGGACGAAAGCGAGGAGATCAACGCCTGCTCCATCCATGTTCCCGCCATGGTAGACGGTAAAGAGCAGGATTGGCTGCTGATGTTCAAGAACGAGACCCACAACCATCCCACGGAGATCGAGCCTTTCGGCGGCGCTGCCACCTGCATTGGCGGCTGCATCCGCGATCCCCTGTCGGGCCGTGCCTATGTCCATCAGGCCATGCGCGTCACCGGCGGCGGCGACCCCCGTGTGTCTTTCAGTGAAACCACCCCCGGCAAGCTGCCCCAGAGAAAAATTGCCCAGACAGCAGCCGCCGGTTACTCCTCCTACGGCAACCAGATCGGCCTGGCTACCGGTCATGTGGCCGAGGTCTACCACCCCGGCTACATCGCCAAGCGGCTCGAGTGCGGCGCGGTGGTGGGCGCGGCTCCCGCCGACCATGTGCGCCGGGAAGTCCCCGCTCCCGGTGATGTGGTCATCCTTCTGGGTGGCCGTACCGGCCGCGACGGCATCGGCGGCGCGACGGGTTCTTCCAAGAGCCACAATATGAAATCTCTGACCACCATGGCCTCCGAGGTCCAGAAGGGCAACGCCCCCGAGGAGCGGAAGCTCCAGCGGCTCTTCCGCAACGGCGACGTCACCCGCCTTATTAAGCGGTGCAACGACTTCGGCGCCGGCGGCGTGTCCGTTGCCATCGGCGAGCTGGCCGACGGCCTGACCATCGATCTCGACGCCGTCCGCAAGAAGTACGACGGCCTGGACGGCACCGAACTGGCCATCTCCGAGAGCCAGGAGCGTATGGCCGTCGTCGTGGCCCCCGAGGACGCCGAGGCCCTCATGGCCGCCGCCCGTATGGAAAATCTGGAAGCCTATCCGGTGGCCACCGTCACCGAACGCCCCCGCATGGTCATGACCTGGAAGGGCAAGACCATCGCCGACCTGAGCCGCGACTTCCTCAACACCAACGGCGCCGTCAAGCATGCCGCCGTGTCCGTAAGCGCCGCCGAGCATAAGGCCCCGGCCCTGCCCTTCTCCAATCTGCGAGACATGGCCGCCAGCCTCCGCTGCGCCTCCCGCCGGGGCCTGACGGAGCGCTTCGACGGCTCCATCGGCGCGGGCTCCGTCCTGATGCCTTTCGGCGGCCAAACCCAGCGGACTCCGGCCCAGGCCATGGCCGCCCTGTTTCCCGTGGAGCCGGGCCAGAAAACGAAGCAAGCCAGCGTCATGGCCTGGGGCTTCGATCCCGACCACATGAGCGCCGACCCCTACGGCGGCGCCAAAGCCAGCGTCTACACCTCTGTCGCCAAGATCGTAGCGGCGGGTGCTGACTATCAGAAAGCCTATCTGACGTTGCAGGAGTTCTTTGAGCGGCTCCGCACCGAGCCCAACCGTTGGGGCAAGCCCTTCGCCGCGCTGCTTGGCGCGCTGGATGCCCAGCTGGAACTGGGCTGCGCCGCCATCGGCGGCAAGGATTCCATGTCCGGCTCCTTCCTGGACCTGGACGTACCGCCCACGCTGATCTCCTTTGCCATTGCCCCCATTGCTTCCAACGAAGTGCTGACCACCGAGTTCAAAGCCGCCGGTCACCCGGTGTATCTGTTCGGAGCCAAGGAACCCAAGGCCGGATGGGAACAGTTCCACGCATTGTGCAAGGCCGGTAAAGTACAGGCCGCCTGGGCCGTTGAAAACGGTCTGGCCGAGGCCGTCACCAAGATGACCTTCGGCAACGGCGTGGGCTTCTCCGGCGAGGGCGTCCACGACTGGTATGGGTCCATGCCCGGCGCCATTGTAGCCGAGCTGACGGAGGACGTGGACGCGACGCTGCTGGGCCACACCACCGACGACGGCCATGTGACCATCGGCTTCGAGCGGGTACCCGTTTCCGAGCTGCTGGCAATCAACGACGGTGTTCTGGAGACGGTCTACCCCACTGTATCCGGCAACGGCGGCAGCGTGGAGCCCATCACCTATACCGCTGCCGCACCCATGGTGGCAAAAACCAAGGTGGCCCGACCCAAGGTGGTCATTCCCGTATTCCCCGGCACCAACTGCGAGTACGACTCCGCCCGGGCCTGCGTGGACGCCGGTCTTAACCCGGAGATCTTCGTGGTCCGCAATCTGACCCAGGAGGACCTGCTGGCCTCCGCCCAAGCCCTGGAGCAGGCCATCCGCAGCGCCCAGATTGTCTTTCTTCCCGGCGGCTTCTCCGGCGGCGACGAGCCGGAAGGCTCCGCCAAGTTCATTGCCTCGTTCCTCAGAAGTCCCCAGCTCCGGGACGCCGTCACCGATCTGTTGGACAACCGCGACGGCCTGATGCTGGGCATCTGCAACGGTTTCCAGGCTCTCATCAAGCTGGGCCTTGTCCCCTATGGTAAAATTGTTCCCATGGACGGCACTTGCCCCACCCTGACCTACAACACCATCGGCCGCCACCAGTCCTCCATCGTCCGCACCCGGGTCTGCACCAACAACTCGCCCTGGCTGCTGGAGGCCCCTGTGGGCGCAATTTACAGCGTGCCCATCTCCCACGGCGAGGGCCGCTTCCTGGCCTCCGACGAGGTCCTGGAGCAGCTGAAACAGCACGGTCAGATCGCCACCCAGTATGTGGATTTGAACGGCAACCCCACCCTGGACACCGCGTTCAACCCCAACGGCTCCCTGTGGGCCATCGAGGGCATCACCAGCCCCGACGGCCGTGTTCTGGGCAAGATGGGCCACAGCGAGCGCGTGGGCGCGGAGCTGTACCGCAATGTTCCCGGCAACTACGATATGGGCCTGTTCCGCAGCGCCGCCCGGTATTTCCGTTGATATTTTAAGGAGGAGTTTCCCATGGCTTTTTACTATTCCGAACCGTCCCGCACCTTCAGTGAGTACCTGCTGATCCCCGGCTACACCGGACCCGACTGCATCCCCGGCAACGTCAGCCTGCAAACCCCTCTGGTCAAATACCGCAAGGGCCAGGAGGTGTGCCCCATCTGCCTGAACATACCGCTGGTCTCCGCCATTATGCAGTCCGTGTCCAACGACACCCTGGCCGTAGCCCTGGCCAAGGAGGGCGGCATGTCCTTTATCTTCGGCTCCCAGTCCATTGAGAGCGAGGCCGCCATGGTGGAAAAGGTCAAAGCCTACAAGGCCGGTTTTGTTGTCAGCGACTCCAACGTAACCCCCGACAACACTCTGGGCGATGTGCTGGCCATGACCCGCCGCAGCGGCCACTCCACCCTGGCCGTCACCGAAGACGGCACCCCCAACGGCAAGCTTCTGGGCGTGGTCACGGGCCGCGACTACCGGGTGTCCCGCATGACTGAGGACATCCCCGTCCGGGACTTCATGACCCCCATTGAGCGGCTTATCACCGCCCCTGCCTCCACCAACCTCAAGGAGGCCAATGACATCATCTGGGAGCACAAGCTCAACTCCCTGCCTATCATCGATGACAACGGTTGCCTTATGTACTTCGTCTTCCGCAAGGACTACGCCGACCACAAGGACCATCCTCTGAGCCTCCAGGACGCCAACAAGCGCTATATGGTGGGCGCCGGCATCAACACCCGCGACTTTACCGAGCGGGTTCCCGCCCTGGTGAAGGCCGGGGCCGATGTGCTGTGTATCGACTCCTCCGAGGGCCACTCCATCTGGCAGAAGCGGACCATTGACTACATTCGGGAGAACTACGGCGACTCCGTCAAGGTGGGCGCGGGCAACGTCGTTGACCGGGAGGGCTTCCTCTATCTGGCCGAGGCCGGAGCCGATTTCGTGAAGGTCGGCATCGGCGGCGGCTCCATCTGCATCACCCGCGAGCAGAAGGGCATCGGCCGCGGCCAGGCCACGGCGCTGATTGAGGTGGCCGCCGCCCGGGACGAGTATTTCCAGGAGACCGGCATCTATGTGCCCATCTGCTCCGACGGCGGCATCGTCCATGACTACCACATGACCCTGGCCCTGGCCATGGGCGCGGACTTCCTGATGCTGGGCCGCTACTTTGCCCGCTTTGACGAAAGCCCCACCAATAAGGTCCTGGTGGACGGCGTCTACCGCAAGGAGTACTGGGGCGAAGGCTCCAACCGCGCCCGCAACTGGCAGCGTTACGACCTGGGCGGCGCGGCCGGTCTCAGCTTTGAGGAGGGCGTGGACTCCTACGTCACCTACGCCGGTTCCCTCCACGACGGTGTGGAAAAGAGTATGTACAAGGTCAAGTCCACCATGTGCAACTGCGGCGCGGTCACCATTCCCCAGCTCCAGCAGGACGCCCGCATTACCCTGGTGTCCGCCACCTCCATCGTCGAGGGCGGCTACCACGACGTGATTTTGAAGAAGTGAAATAGTTTTTTCGGGGGCTCTGCCCCCCAAACCCCCTCGATTTTTTGAAGAAAATCGAGTAAAACTTGCACTGGCCCTGGATTTCTTTAAAATCCAGGGCTAACCTTACAAAAAAGGGGTATGCTCATGAAACCGTTAAAGCAAAAGGTCAGTCTGACCCTGGATGAAGATTTGATCGCCAAGCTGCGGGTGCTGGCTGAGGACTGCGACCGTTCCCTATCTCAGTACATCAATGTAACAGGAGCATGTAGCCAAGCTGAAGCAACAGAAAAAAGCGTAAAAATATCCCGGATGCGATGCATCCGGGATATTTTTGTCATTACCAATCAATCTGCGGTGTCTCCCGCAGGGGCAGGGTGTCGATGGCCAGGCGGGACAGGTCCCGGAACTCCCTGGGGTCCGAGGATTTCCGCAGCTGTTTGGCCAGCTTCTTGTTCTCGTCCAGCAGCAAAATCAGATACCGCCAATGGGCTTTCATACGCAGCATGGCGTTACCGGGTCCGCCGAAGGACACCTCATAGCCGTCGAACAGTTCCTCATTGAACCGCCGCAACTCCTCCCGGGTGATGGGGCCGCCGCCCCGCAGTCTCCGGCCCATGGCCGGGTCAGCCAGAAATCCCCGGCCCGCCATGAATCCGGCGGCGGCGGGATACCGTTCCATGGCAACGCGGCAATCGTCTACGGTTTTCAGATCGCCGTTGCAGATCACCGGGCAGGAACAGCGCTCCAACGCCATTGTAAAACCCTCGGGCCGCACCGGGTGGCGGTACATATCCGTCGTAATGCGGGGGTGGACCGTCAGCTCCGTCATAGGGTAACGGGTCAACAGGTCCAGAACGGGCCCAAATTCCTCCGGCGACTTCATGCCCATGCGGGTCTTGATGGAGATGTCCACCGGGCATTGTGCAAAAATCGTATCAAGAAATTCCTCCAGCTCCGGCAGACGGCCCAGAAAGCCGGAACCTTTCCCCTTGGCCGTCACGGTACCCGAGGGGCAGCCCAGGTTCAGATTGACCTCCTGATAGCCATGGTCGGCCAGGACCCCGGTGGCAAAGAGGAAGTCCACCGCCGATTTGGTCAAAATCTGCGGCACCACCGGCGTATCACCGTTGTACTCCGGCAGAATGTCCCGCCGGACACGGGGCGTGATGGTATGTTCCTGGGTGGGCGACCAGAAGGGCATCCAATAGCGGTCCACGCCGCCGAAAATTTTGTGGTGCAGATTGCGGTAAGCCGCGTCGGTAACGCCCTCCATGGGGGCAAAGTCAAAGCGTTTCATCAATAGCGGCTGATCTCCAGAGAATCATCATCCACGCCCTTTTCGATGGCCCGGATTTCTACATAGTAGCTGTAATCGGCGTTGACCTCCACCTTGACCCGGTCGCCGATCTTGTGGCCCAGCACCGCCTTTCCCACCGGCGACTCCTTGCTGATTAGGCCCTTGAGGGGATTCTGCCGCAGCGTGGTCACCAGCTGAATGACCTCTTCCTCGTCGTCTTCCTCCATATAGATGGTGACTTTGTCAAAAAGGCCCACGGTGTCCTCGTCGGTCACGGTGCCGTCAATGACATGGGCCGTCTTAATCATCCGCTCCAGATAGCGGATGCGGCTGTCATTGCGGCGCTTTTCCTGCTTGGCCGCCTTGTACTCAAAGTTTTCGCTGAGATCGCCGAAGGCCCGGGCGGTCTGAACATCTTCAATGATCTTATGGCGCAGAACATTGGAGCGGTATTCCAGCTCCTCCTTCATCTTCTGAATATCCACCGCCGTCAATTCGTCGTGCATGGTTCAATCCTCCTTGATGGTGCCGCCGCAGAAGCGGATGGCCGCCTTGGCCAGCTCCGCTGTGGGGTCAATAAAGTCGCCGGACAGATTCAACCTCTGCCGGACCAGGGGCAGCTCCGTGCAGCCCAGAATAAAATAGCCCGCCCCCTGCCGTCTCATGCGGTCCAGGGTGTCCAGCAGGGCCGGGGCCATGGGCGTCAAATCCCGGCCCGCCTTGACGCCGTCGTAGATGGCCGTCATCAGCGCGTCCTTTCCCGTCTCGTCTGGCATCAGGCTGGCAACGCCCGCCCGCTCCAAGGCCTGGGAATACATCCCCGTTTCCAGCGTACCACGGGTGGCCAGAATGCCCGCCGTCCGGCCTGGAAACTGCTCCGCACAGGCGTGGGCCGTGGCCTCCAGCATACTGAGAAAGGGCGTGTCCGTCATGGCCTGGAGCCGGGGCAGAAAATAGTGGGCCGTGTTGCAGGGCATCAAAATGCAGTCGGCGCCGCAGGCTTCCAGATGGCGTAAGGCGTCGGCCATCTCCGGCACCGGGTCGGGCCCGCCCCGCAGAATGGCGGCGGTCCGGTCGGGGATGGCGCTGTTGCTGTCGATGTAAACGCGGATGTGTTCATTGTCGCTGTGGGCGTCGGTGAGCAGGACGATCTTACGGAAGAGATCGGCCGTTGCAAGGGGTCCCATGCCGCCCAAAATGCCGATGGTTTTCATGGTGGTGCGCCTCCTGGGTATCATTGCGTATTGCATCATTGTAGCACGATTTGCCTGCCCTGTCCATGGGGGGAAATTCGCCGAAATTCCTTGACATTCGCCGCCTTAGAGGGTACTCTATTACCGTAAAGTTTGTTCCGGCGAACCGCCGGATTTTTCTATTGTAACAGAGGTGATACCATGACATTGGATCAACTGCCCGTAGGGCAGAGCGGTACCATTACGGCCGTGGGCGGCGAAGGCCCCCTGCGCTGCCGTCTATTGGATATGGGACTGATTCCCGGCACCGCCGTGACGGTGCGGAAGGTGGCCCCCATGGGGGACCCCATGGAGCTGCGGCTCCGGGGCTATGAGTTGACGCTCCGCAAGGCCGACGCCGCCAACATCACGGTGGAGCAGAAGGAGGCAGCCCAATGATTTTCGCATTGGTCGGCAATCAGAATTGCGGCAAGACCACCCTGTTCAACCAGCTCACCGGCTCCAATCAGCATGTGGGCAACTTCCCCGGCGTCACCGTGGACCAGAAGGCCGGCGCCGTCCGGGGACAGAAGGATGTGGAGGTGGTGGACCTGCCGGGCATCTACTCCCTGCGGCCCTACACCGCGGAGGAAATCGTGACCCGGGACTTTATCCTCAACCAGAAGCCCGACGGCATCATCAACATTGTGGACGGCACCAACCTGGAACGCAACCTGTACCTGTCCTTACAGCTGCTGGAAATGCGAATTCCCACGGTGCTGGCCCTGAACATGATGGACGAAGTCCGCAGCAACGGCGGCACCATCCACACCAAGGCGCTGGCCGAACGGCTGGGCATTCCGGTCGTTCCCATCAGCGCCGCCAAGAATGAGGGCATCGACGAACTCATTGTCCAGGCCATCAATGTGGCCAAAAAGCGGATTCCTCCGGCCGTAAGCGATTTCTGTGACCCCGGCCCCGTCCACCGCTGTATCCATGCTGTCAGCCATGTGATCGAAGATCACGCCCAGTTGGCGGGCATCTATCCCCGGTTCGCCGCCACCAAGCTCATTGAGGGCGACGAGGACATTCTGCGGCGGCTGGACATCAACACCAACGAGCAGGAACTGATTGAACACAGCATCTGTGAGATGGAGCACGAGCGGGGGTTGGACCGCAACGCGGCCTTGGCCGATATGCGCTACGCCTTTATCGAAAAGGTCTGCCGGGACACGGTGGTTAAATGTCAGGAGAGCCGGGAGCACAAGCGCAGCGAGCGCATTGACAGCGTCTTGACCCATCGAATCTTTGCAATTCCCATTTTCCTTGGGATCATGTTCTTCATTTTCTACATCACCTTCGGTCCCGTGGGCACGTTCCTGTCCGACGGCCTTGCCGCAGGCATCGACGGCCTCATTGCCCTGGCGGATAAGGGACTGACGGCCTATGGCATCAATCCGGTGGTCCACTCTCTGCTCATTGACGGCGTCTTTGCCGGTGTGGGCAGCGTGTTGAGCTTCCTGCCTCTGATTGTGGTGCTCTTTTTCTTCCTGTCCATTCTGGAGGATACGGGCTATATGGCCCGGGTAGCCTTTGTCATGGATAAGCTGCTGCGAAAAATCGGCCTGTCGGGCCGCAGCATCGTCCCCATGCTCATCGGCTTCGGCTGTTCGGTCCCGGCCATTCTGGCCACCCGGACCCTGTCTTCGGAGCGGGACCGGAAAATGACGGTGTTTCTCACACCGTTTATGAGCTGCTCTGCCAAAATCCCCATTTACGCGGTCTTTGTGGCGGCTTTTTTCCAGCATTATCAGGCGCTGGTGATGATCTGTCTCTATGTGGGCGGCATGGCCGTGGGCGTGCTGGTGGCACTGCTGTACAACCACACGGCGTTCCGGGGCAACAGCGTACCCTTTGTCATGGAGCTGCCCAACTACCGATTCCCTTCGGCCAAAAGCGTTGCATTGCTTCTGTGGGAAAAGGCAAGGGACTTTTTGCAGAAGGCCTTCACTGTGATTTTTGTGGCTACCATCGTCATCTGGTTTTTGCAGACCTTTGACACCCGCCTCAATGTGGTGACCGACAGCAGCACCAGTCTGATGGCCGATCTGGGCCGCCTGCTCTCCCCCATCCTGGCGCCTCTGGGCTTCGGTGACTGGCGGATCGCTTCGGCGTTGGTCGTAGGTCTGACGGCCAAAGAGGCGGTGGTCAGCACCCTCAGTGTTCTGACCGGCACCACCCTGGCCACGCTGGCGGACAATTTGAGCGCGTTGTTCACGGTGCATACCGCCATCAGCTTCCTGGCGTTCACACTGCTGTACACCCCCTGTGTGGCCGCTATTGGCGCCGTTCGCAAGGAGCTGAGCCGTCTGGAAGCCTTTCTGTTTGTGGGTATCCAGTGTCTCATTGCCTGGATTGTGGCCTTTGTGGTCTATCAGATTGTGGGGTTGATTCTGTGACGTGGCTGGACTGGCTTCTGGTGGCCCTGGTGGTGGGCTGGCTGCTCTTTGTGCTCATTCGCCGCCCTGGCCGGGGCTGCTGCGGTGGATGCAAAGGCTGTTCCAACACCTGTCACTGTGATAAAAAGAATAAATCATAACCCCTGCGCCGAAGAACTTCGCGGTTCTTCGGCGCTTTTGTGATTTTTACCATATGGTTAGCATATACTAATCATTTAATTTGTAACATGTTCCGATTCTCAGCCTTTTCAAAAAAATCCCTTGTCAATTTCCCAGTAATATGCTATTCTTTACCCGAAAGTTAGCTACAGCAAACTATTCAGCCCGCCGATGCGGGTTCCTGTTTGCCCCGTTGGTTAGATTTACCTAACTATTTAGAAGGAGAAACCGACCGTGAAAGAGCGTACCATCACCCTGGTCCTGGCCTGCTGTCTGGCCGTGGCCTCCGTGCTGTCCCTGTTTGTGGGCGTCATTGACCTAAATCTTTCCTCCCTGCTGGGCGGCGACCTGCATCAGCTGGAGATTTTTCTCATCTCCCGACTGCCCCGGCTGCTGGCCATTCTCTGTACCGGCGTGGGCATGAGCGTGGCGGGCCTGATTATGCAGCAGCTATGTCAGAACAAGTTCGTCTCCCCCACCACCGGCGCCACCATCTCCTCGGCCCAGCTGGGCATCCTCATCGCCCTGCTGTTCCTGCCCGCTTCCACCTTGTGGAGCCGCGCCGTCTTCGCCTTTGTCTTTGCCATCCTGGGGACCTGGGTGTTCGTCTGGTTCATCCAGCGCATTCAGTTCAAGGACGCCGTTATGGTCCCCCTGGTGGGCATCATGTTCGGCAACGTCATCGGCGGCATCACCAGTTACCTGTCCTATCAGTTTGAAATGACCCAGGCCCTTTCCTCCTGGCTGGTGGGCCACTTCTCTCTGGTCCTCAAGGGCCGCTATGAGATCGTCTGGCTGGTGGCGCCCCTGGTGGTCCTGGCCTTTGTCTTCGCCAACCACTTCAATATTGTCGGCATGGGCAAGGACTTTTCCCGCAACCTGGGCGTCCCCTACAACGTGATTCTGTTCCTGGGCCTGTCCATTGCCGCCATGATCACCGCTTCCATTGTGGTAGTGGTGGGCTCCATCTCCTATGTGGGCCTGATTGTCCCCAATGTGGTCACCATGTTCAAAGGCGACAAGCTGCGGGGCACTTTGACGGATACGGCCCTGTTCGGCGCGCTGTTCGTTCTGGTCTGCGACATGATCGGCCGGGTCGTCATTTTCCCCTACGAGCTGCCCATCGAACTGATTGTCGGCATTTTGGGCAGTCTGATTTTTGTGGGACTGCTGTTCTATCGGCTCCGGGGCAAAAAAACCGTCCGTCTCGCTGTACAGAAAGGAGGCTGCTGCTCTTGAATGGCATTGCTGTCCGCTCCAACCGCCGCAAACTGTTTTTCATGGCGGCCCTGACGGTCCTCTGTGCCGTGGGTTATCTGGTGGTGGAGGTCAACTTCTCCAATCCCAATCTGGTGCGCTACGCCATGAAGCTGCGGGCTCCGAAGCTGTTGGCCATGGTGATTACGGCCTTTGCCATCGGCGGCGCGTCCCTGGTGTTTCAGTCCATCATCAACAACACCATTGTCACCCCGTGCCTGCTGGGTATGAATTCCCTCTATACGCTGATTCATACGGCGGTGGTGTTCTTCATTGGCTCCGGCAGCGCCCTGGCCGTCAACGCCAATCTGGCCTTTGCCGTGGATGTGGTCCTCATGGGCATTGTAGCCACGCTTCTCTATAGCTATCTGTTCCGAAAAACCAACCACAACGTCCTCTATGTGCTTTTGGTGGGTACGGTGCTGACGTCCTTTTTCGGCAGCATCCAAACCACCCTGACCCGGGTCATGGACCCCAACGAGTACGACACGCTGCTGACGTCTCTGGTGGCCGGATTCAACAACATCAACAATGAAATCATCGTCTTTTCAGTGATTCTGCTGGGCGCCATCGTCTTTTTCCTGCGAAAGGAGTTGGCCCTGCTGGATGTGTTGACCCTGGGCAAAGCCCAGGCCATCAACCTGGGCGTCGATTACGACCGGTGCATCCGCCGTCTACTGCTGGGTGTGACGCTGGCCATCGCCGTGGCTACGGCTCTGGTGGGTCCCATCTCCTTTCTGGGGCTGATCATCGCCAACCTGTCCCGGCAGCTGCTGCGGACCTACCGCCACAGCCAGCTGGTTTTAGGCTCCGTGCTCTTCGGCACCATTGTCCTGCTGGGCGGCCAGCTGATTGTCGAACACCTCTATACCTATACGGTCCCCGTCAGCGTCTTTATCACCGTAGGCGGCGGCCTGTACTTCCTCTATCTGCTGCTCTCGAGAAAGAAGGTCTGATATGCTGCAAATCAAAAATCTCTCCAAACAGTACGACGGTAAGACTGTCGTCAACGACGTCTCCTTTCACATTCCCAAGGGTAAAGTCATCTCCATGATCGGTCCCAACGGCGCGGGGAAATCCACCGTCATGGGCATTCTCTCCCGGCTCATCGCCCGGGACAGCGGTCTGGTGGAGTTCGCCGGCAAAGACATCAGTCAATGGAAGAGCAAGGAACTGTCGAAACGGCTGGCCATCCTGACCCAGAGCAACAATATTCAAATGAAGCTGACGGTGCGGGAACTGGTGACCTTCGGCCGGTTCCCCTACTCCGGGGGCCGCACCACGCCGGAGGACCAGGAGATCATCGACCGGGCCATTGCCTATATGGAGCTGGAGGACTTCCAGGACCGGTTCATCGATGAGCTGTCCGGCGGCCAGCGTCAGCGGGCCATGATCGCCATGGTCATCGCCCAGGATACGGAGTATGTGCTGCTGGACGAACCCACCAACAACCTCGATATCTACCACGCCACCAATATGATGAAGATTGTCCGCCGTCTCTGCGATGAACTGGGCAAAACGGTCATTCTGGTCCTCCATGAGATCAACTACGCCGCCTTCTACTCCGACTACATCTGCGCGTTCAAGGACGGTCGCATTGCCAAATTCGGCACTGTGGAGGAAGTGATGACCAAGGAAACCCTTTCGGAGATTTACAACGTGGATTTCGAGATTATGACCATCCAGAATCGCCCGTTGTCCATCTATTATTAACCAATTTTTCAGTACTTTTTGTAAAAAGGAGAACCCCAAATGAAGAAACTGCTTGCACTGACCGCCGCACTAACACTGGCCCTGGGCCTGACGGCCTGCGCCGCTGCCGACACCGCCGCTCCCGGCACTGCCGCCGGTACCGCCGCCACGGAAACAACTGCTGCCTTTCCGGAGACCGTCTCCGTATCCTCCCTCAACGCCAGCAAGGAGACCATCTCGGTAGAAGTCCCATACAATGCCCAGCGCATTGCCGTCCTGGACATGGCTTCCCTGGACATCCTCGATGCCCTGGGCGTGGGAGACCGGGTGGTAGGCTCCGCCAAAACCACCCTTGCCTATCTTCAGGACTATAGGACTGAGGATGTGGCCCAGCTGGGTACCATCAAGGAGGCCGATCTGGAAGCCGTCATGGCCTGCGAACCCGATGTGATTTTCATTGGCGGCCGTCTGGCCGAGTCCTACGACGCGCTCAGTGAGATTGCGCCGGTGGTCTATCTTGCCGTGGACACGGACCTGGGCGTGGTGGAAAGCGTTCGGCAGAACGCCACCAACGTGGCCAGCATCTTCGGTCTGAACGCCAAGGTGGACGAGCTGATGGCGGGCTTTGACAGCCGCATTGCGGCCCTGGCTGACGCCGCCGAGGGCAAGACGGCCATTGTGGGTCTGGTGACCAGCGGCGGCTTCAATATTCTGGGCAACGACGGCCGGTGCTCCATGGTGGGCCGGGAAATCGGCTTTGAAAACGTCGGTATTGACGCTGAAGCCGCCACCTCTACCCACGGCAACGAGTCCTCCTTTGAATTTGTCGTGGAGAAGGACCCGGACTACATGGTTGTTCTGGACCGGGACGCCGCCATTGCCACCGAGGGCGCCAAGCTGGCCCAGGAGGTGGTGGAGAATGAATTGGTGAAGGGTACCCGCGTCTATACCGACGGCCATATAATCTATCTGGCCAATCCTGCCGTGTGGTATACCGCCGAGGGCGGCATCACCGCGCTGGATCTCATGCTCCAGGATTTGGAGACGCCCCTTTTGGCACAATCATAATAAAAATGACCCGAATGCAGCGGCATTCGGGTCATTTTTATGGTTCCATGGCCGTCAAAACCGACGATGCCAGCAGTGCCGCCCCCAGGGGCAATGCATCGTCGTCGGTGCGGAATCGGGCGTTATGCCACGCCGCGTTGGTCTGATTGGGATAACCGGTACCGATCCAATAGAAGAACGCCGGGACCGTCTGGCCCAGAACGGCGAAATCCTCAGAACCCATATCGCCGCGGGGGCTGACAATGTGTTCCGGCCCCACCACGGCCTCCGCCGCTTTGCGGGCCAGAGCCGTCATCTCCGGGCCGTTGTACGTCACCGGCACCTGGGGCGCAAACCGCAGTTCCCATTGACAGCCGTAGGTTTCCGCAATGCCTTGGACCACCTGCTGCAATCGCTTTTCCGTGGCCGCCATGACAGCGTCGGAGTGGGCGCGGATGTCGCCGCTCATGGACAGCGTCTCCGGCACGAAGTTTTCCGGTGTTCCGGCGTGGATGGAAAACACAGCGCAGACCAGAGGCTCCAAAGGGTCTGTGTTGCGGCTGACCACTGTCTGAATGGCGTTGACAATGGCCGCGCCGCAGGTGATCACATCCACGCACTTGTGGGGGGAACCGCAATGGCCCGTGACGCCGGTGAGATCAATGAAAAAGTGGGTTTTGCCCGCCATGATGCCGCCGGGGACCACAGCCACATCGCCGCAGGCAATCTCCGGCCGGGTGTGGAGTCCAAAGAGGAATTTTGGCGTTTGGGGCAGTTTTTCCCATAAGCCGTGGGCAATCATGGCCTTGGCACCCTTGGTGACCTCCTCCGCCGGTTGGAACAGGAAGACCACATTCCCCGCCAGGTCCTCCCGCCGCTCCGACAGGAGCCGGGCGGCGCCCAGGAGACAGGTGGTGTGGAAATCGTGGCCGCAGGCGTGCATGACGCCGGGGGTCTCCGACACCACGCCGTTGTCCGCCGGTTCCTGCTGGGCGATGGCATCCATATCGGCCCGCAAGGCCACCGTGGGACCGGAACGGCCGCCTTGTAAATAGCCCACTACACCGGTTTCCATGCCCAAATCAAGGATGGAAATGGACAAGGATTCCAGCCGCTTTCGGACCAGGTCCGTGGTCCGCCGCTCCTGAAAGGACAACTCCGGGTGGCGATGGAGATCGTCCTTGATGGCTTTGAGCATGGGGGCCAGTTCCTTGGCCCTGCTGCGCAGTTCATTCATAGTCATCGCCGTCTTTCTGATCAGTTTGTTATTACCATACCGCCGCCGCTTCCATTTTGCAAGGGGCAGCGAAAAAAACACGGATGCCCCGGCGGGACATCCGCGTTTTGACCATTACCGGCGTTTGTGGTCGGTCAACAGCTTATAGAGTTGAATGACCACTGTAGGAGCCAATGCCAGCAGCACAACCTTACCCAGCTGAGCCGTGCCAAAGCCGGGCGCGACCATAAAGAGGCCGGTGAGGCCGGGGACAAACAGCACCAGACCCAGCAGCACCACGCCCGCGAAGAAGGCCAGAATGGAAGCGGGATTGGTGGTGAGCTTCAGGCGGAACAGGGATTCCGCGCCGCGGCAGTTGAAACCATGGAACAGCCGGGCCAATGTCAGGGTGGCGAAGGCCATAGTGGAGGCCATGGCGGCGTCCTTGGCCGGACCGTAGCCCAGGTAGAAAGCGGTCATGGTGGCGATGGCAATGAGCAACCCCTGCACACCGATGCGGCTCAGGAGCGATCGGTTGAGGATGGGCTCCTTGGGGTCTCTGGGCTTCTGGTTCAGCAGGCCCCGGCGGGCGGGCTCCATGCCGATGGCGATGGCGGGCAGGGAGTCGGTCAACAGGTTGATGAACAGCAGATGCACCGGCTCAAAGGGCACCGGCAGCGCCATAATGGAGGCGTACAGGACGCAGAAAATACCGGCGGTATTGCCCGAGAGCAGAAACAGAATGGCGTTTTTAATATTGGCGTAGACGCTGCGGCCGTTGACCACGGCCTTGACGATGGTGGCGAAATTATCGTCGGCCAGAATCATGGAAGCGGCGTCCTTGGAGACCTCCGTGCCGGTGATACCCATGGCCACGCCGATGTCGGCCTTCTTGAGCGCCGGGGCGTCGTTGACGCCGTCGCCGGTCATGGAGACAATGTTCCCCTTGCGCTGCCAGGCGTTGACAATGCGGATTTTATGCTCCGGCGACACCCGGGCATAGACGGATATTTTCTCCAGCCGCTGGTCCAGTTCCGCGTCGGTCATGTTGTCCAGCTCCATGCCGGCCAGGGCCTCGTCGCCGTCGCGGAAAATGCCCAGCTGGCGGGCGATAGCCGTGGCCGTCACCTTGTGGTCGCCGGTGATCATGATGGTGCGGATGCCGCCCTGCTTGGCGTCGGCCACAGCCTGGATAGCCTCGGGCCGGGGCGGGTCGATCATGGAGATCAGGCCGATGAACGTAAAGTCGTTCTCATCCTCCAGCGTCAGGGGCCGGACGCTGTCCAATTCCCGGTAGGCGAAGGCCAGGACCCGCAATCCCTCTGTGGACAGCTCCATGTTGACCCGGGCAATCTCCTCCTTGCGCTCCGGCGTCAGTTCCACCTTACCCGCGCTGGTCAGCAGCCATTGGGAACGGCTCAGCAGCACATCCATGGCGCCCTTGGTGAACAGGGTGGGCGTCCCGTCGATGTCGTGGAGAGTGCTCATGAGCTTCCGATCCGAATCGAAGGCCAATTCACCCAGTCTCGGGTGCTGAGCCCGGTAGTCCTCCTCCACCACGCCGAATTGCTCGCCCAGCATGACCAGGGCCACCTCAGTGGGGTCGCCGATGGATGTGCCGTTTTCCTCGTCGTTGGTGGCGTCACTGGCCAGCAGCGCCGCTTTCAACAGCAATCTCTGGACGTCGTTGGCCAATTTCAGGTCGTTACCCTCCAGCAGCGCGCCGTCGGCGTAGACCTTCTGAGGAGTCATTTTGTTCTGGGTCAGGGTGCCGGTCTTGTCGGAACAGATCACGGATACGCTGCCCAAACTTTCCACGGCTTTCAAATCCTTGATAATGGCGTTCTGCCGGGCCATTTTCTGAGTACCCATGGCCAGAACGATGGTGACGATGGAGGAAAGGGCCTCGGGAATGGCGGCCACGGCCAGGGCCACGGCGAACATCAGGGAGTCGAGAATGCTCATTCCCGTGCGGAACACCGACAGGGCGAACACCAGGGCGGAAATGATCAGAATGACCACGGCCAGCTTGGCGCTGAAGCTGTCCAGGCTCTGCTGCAAGGGGGTCTTGCGCTGCTGGGTCTGATTCATAAGGGCGGCGATTTTGCCCAGCTCCGTGTGCATACCGGTGCCGGTGACCAGCACCGTGGCCCGGCCATAGGTGACCAGGGAACCGGAAAATACCATGTTTTTCTGGTCGCCCAGGGCTACCTGTCCGGCGTCGATGGCGTCGGCGGTCTTGTCCACGCCCTCGCTTTCACCGGTCAGAGAGCTTTCGTTGACCTTGAGAGAGAAATTCTCCAGAATGCGGCCGTCGGCCACCACCATGTCGCCGGTCTCCAGCAGCACGACGTCGCCGGGAACCACCTCCGCCGAGGGGATTTCCATGCGTTTGCCGTCCCGCAGGACCTTGGTGGTGGGAGACGACATGGCCTTGAGGCTCTCCAGGGATTTTTCCGCCTTCCAATACTGGACGGTGCCCAGAACGGCGTTGAGGATCAGGACCGCAAAAATGACGATGGTGCTTTCCATGTTGCCGGAGGCGGCGGAGATGCAGGCCGCTACTATGAGAATGAGCACCAACAGGTCCTTGAATTGCTCGAAGAACACTCGGACCATGCTCTTTTTCTCGCCTTCGGATAGCTTGTTGGGCCCGTATTGCCGGGCACGTTGGGCCGCCTCCTGGGAGGTGAGCCCGTTGGCGTTGGACTGCTGGCTGTTGAGCGCCTGCTGCGCCGTTTGTCTGTAATAGGGTTCGGCCATAGGGATGCTTCCTTTCTTGCTTTTTATGGTGTTGAATGGACGGTAGAAAAAAGAAAAAGACTCTTCGACAACCGTTTTCCTGTGTGCATAGGACAACGGTTGTCGAAAAGTCTTGTTACCACTTCGGGCACATACCACCAAGCCCAATGGGCTGAGATGTTGACGGTATGTCTTTCAAACTACTCCCTTTTCAACTACGGCAATTATAGCACGGCCTGCATCCGTTGTCAATGCGGTTTCGTCCCCCTGGTTTCAGCATTTCCCGCCTGCCGGGAATTATGCGCCGCGTTGACAGCAGCCGCGCCAACAGGTATACTAAACCCATCCATGACTTTATTGTATGAAAGCAGGAGGACATGACCAATGGAACAACACACCCCCCTCAATCAGCTTCGTGTCAACGATGAGGTGCAGGGCTTCTACCTTCTGAAGTCCGCCTATGCCAAGACCAACAAAAACGGCAAACCCTTCCTCAGCGCCGTGCTGGAGGACGCCGGCGGCTCCATGGATGCCAAACTGTGGGAATACGACAACAGCACCGTGGGCGAGCAGGACGCCGGGCGGATTGTCTACGTCACCGGCACCGTCACGGAGTTTATGGGCGCGCTCCAGCTGCGCATCAACGCCCTGCGTCTGCGCCGTCCCGAGGAGCCCGTGGACCTGGCGGCCCTGACGCCGTCGGCGCCCATTGACGCCGACGCCGTGCTGGCCCGGGTTTGGCAGCTGGTGGAATCCATAGAGGATGCGGACTACCGCGCCATCGCCACCATGATGCTCCAGCGGCGGGAACAGGATTTCCGCAGCATTCCTGCCGCCAAAAGCGTCCACCACGGCTTTGTGGGGGGCCTGCTGATGCACACGGCCAACATGCTGGAGCAGGCAGATTTTCTATCCCGGCTCTACGGCCCCATCATCAACCGCAGTCTGCTGCTGGCCGGTACCCTCCTCCATGACTTCGGCAAGATGAAAGAGTTCTCCTTCTCCGAGCTGGGACTGGTGACGGAGTATTCCACCGAAGGCCAGCTGCTGGGCCATCTGGTCATCGGCGCCGAATGGGTGGCGGCGGCGGCCCGAAAGCTGGGCATCCCGGAAGAGAAGTCCCTGCTTCTGCGCCACCTGATCCTGTCCCACCACGGCGAACCGGAGTTCGGCGCGGCGGTGGTGCCGGTGTGCATGGAAAGCGAATTGCTGCACCTCATCGACAAGATCGACAGCCGGGTGGAAATCTACCGCAAAGCCTTTGAAGAAGTACCGGTTGGGGCCTTCAGCAGCCGGATTTTCGCACTGGAACACCGCGTTTACCATCATCCGTAACCTCTGGAGCAGCTGTATAAAAACCTTTGTATCGATATGCAAATATTTATATATTTTATACAAAACCGCTTGTTTCTATCCTCAGAATTTGCTATAATATTTTCCAGGACACGGTCTATTTTCGAGGCCGGGGTCTTATAGATTCCTGGAGTGCCAATGAAGTTTGGACACCGCAAGAATGGAGGAGACATCGACTATGCTGGATCAGTCGTACTACCGCAAAGCGGATGAAATCATCGCCCACTACGGCCGCAAGGCCAGTTCCCTGATTCCCATCATGCAGGATATTCAGGGGGAGTACCGCTATCTGCCCGGTGAGCTTCTGACCTACGTTGCCGCGGAGATCGGCATCAGCGAGGCCAAGGCTTACAGCGTGGCGACCTTCTATGAGAACTTTTCCTTTGAGGCCAAAGGCAAGTATATCATCAAGGTCTGCGACGGCACCGCCTGCCATGTAAAAAAGTCTGGTCCCATTTTGGAGGCCCTGCACAAAACCCTGGGGCTCAGCAAGAAGAAGCATACCACCGACGATATGCTCTTCACCGTGGAAACCGTCTCCTGCCTCGGCGCCTGTGGTCTGGCTCCCACCGTCATGGTCAATGAGGACGTCTATCCGCGTATGACCCCCGAGTCCGTGGTCGAACTGATCGAGAAGCTGAGAGGTGAGGGAAATTGAAAATTCAGACGAGAGAAGATCTGCAGCAGCTGCGCGCTGCCGCCCAGGCCACCATTAAAAATTATTCCTGCCGCATCCTGGTCTGCGCCGGTACCGGCTGTATCGCCACCGGTTCCCAGAAAATCTACGACAAGATGGTGGAGATCGCCCGGGACTATCCCAATGTGACCGTGGAATTCAAGCCCCACGACGCCGACGCCCATCCCATCGGCATCAAGCGCACCGGATGTCAGGGCATCTGTGAGCTGGGTCCCCTGGTCCGCATTCAGAAGGGCGACAAGGTCATCCAGCTGGTCCGTGTCAAGGAAGAGGATTGCCAGGAGGTCTTTGAGCGCTGTGTTCTGGGCGACGAGGTCCTGGATCATCATACATACCGCCAAAACGGCATTTTCTACCCCAAGCCCGAAGAAATTCCCTTCATGGCCAAGCAGACCCGCATCGCCCTGGAGAACTGCGGCAAGCTGGACGCTGAATCCCTGGAGGAATACATCGCTGCCGGCGGCTTCTCCGCCCTGGAGAAAGCCCTCTTTGAACTACAGCCCTCCGACGTGGTGGACATCGTGGACGCCGCCGAGCTGCGGGGCCGCGGCGGCGGCGGCTATCCCGCCGGCCGTAAGTGGAAGCAGGTCATGCGTCAGAAAGAGACCACCCGCTACGTGGTCTGTAACGGCGACGAGGGCGACCCCGGCGCGTTTATGGACGGCTCCGTCATGGAAGGCGATCCTTTCCGTCTTATCGAGGGCATGATGCTGGCCGCCTACGCCGTCAGCGCCAAGGACGGTTATATCTACGTCCGCGCCGAGTATCCCAACTCTGTGGCCCGGCTGAGCCATGCCATTGCCCGGCTGGAGGAAGTGGGCCTGCTGGGTGACAACATCCTGGGCACCGACTTCTCCTTCCGTCTGCATATCAACCGCGGCGCCGGCGCCTTCGTCTGCGGCGAAGGCTCGGCCCTGACGGCCTCCATCGAAGGCAACCGCGGTATGCCCCGCGTCAAGCCGCCCCGCACGGTGGAAAAGGGCCTGTGGGGAAAGCCCACGGTTCTCAACAACGTGGAAACCTTTGCCAATGTACCCATGATCATTCTCCGCGGGTCCGACTGGTACCGCTCCATCGGCACCGCCGGCAGCCCCGGCACCAAGACCTTCTCCCTCACCGGTTCCATTGAGAACACCGGCCTCATCGAAGTCCCCATGGGTACCACCCTGCGGGAGATCATCTTCGATATCGGCGGCGGCCTCAAGGACGGCGCCACCTTCAAGGCCGTGCAGATCGGCGGCCCCTCCGGCGGCTGTCTCACCGAGGCACATCTGGACGTGCCCCTGGACTTCGACTCCGTCAAGAAGTACGGCGCCATCGTCGGCTCCGGCGGCCTGGTGGTCATGGACGAGCACACCTGCATGGTGGAAGTGGCCCGCTTCTTTATGAGCTTCACCCAGCGCGAGTCCTGCGGCAAGTGCGTCCCCTGCCGCGAGGGCACCAAGCGGATGCTGGAGATTCTGGAGAAGATCGTCGCCGGTGAAGGCGAACTGGAGGACCTGGACCGTCTGGAGGAACTGGCCGAGATGGTCAAGAGCATGGCCCTCTGCGGTCTGGGCAAGAGCGCGCCCCTGCCGGTCCTCAGCACCCTCAAGACCTTCCGCGACGAGTATGTGGAGCACATTGTGGACCACAAGTGCCGGGCCAAGGTCTGTACGGCCATGCGCCATTACCGCATCAACCCCGAGTTCTGTAAGGGCTGCGGCAAATGTGCCAAGAACTGCCCCGTCGGCGCCATCACCGGCCAGCGGAAGGAGTGCTATCACATCGACACCAACCTGTGCATCAAGTGCGACGCCTGCCGCGACAACTGCGCCTTTGATGCCATCTATGTGGACGCGTAGGAGGATCAGACATGGGAATTATGACCATTGACGGACGGAAAGTCCAGTTTACCGATGAAAAAAATGTGCTGAGTGTCATTCGGAACGCCGGCATCGATATCCCCACCCTGTGCTATCACTCCGAGGTCTCCACCTTCGGCGCCTGCCGTCTGTGTACCGTGGAGGATGACCGTGGCCGGACCTTTGCCTCCTGCTCCGAGGAGCCGCGGGACGGCATGGTCATCTACACCAACACCGGCCGCATCAAGCGCCACCGCAAGCTGATTCTGGAGCTGCTGCTGGCCGCCCACTGCCGCGACTGCACCACCTGCGTCAAGAGCGGCGAATGTAATTTGCAGATGCTGGCCCACCGCCTGGGCGTCACCCAGGTCCGGTTCGCCAATACCCGAGAGATTCACGAGGTGGACACCAGTTCCCCCTCCATCGTCCGCGACCCCAACAAGTGCATCCTCTGCGGCGACTGTATCCGCGCCTGCGACGAGCTTCAGGGCATCGGCGCGCTGGGCTTTGCTTTCCGCGGCACCGACGCCATGGTGATGCCCGCGTTCAACAAAAAGATTGCCCAAACCCTCTGCGTCAACTGCGGCCAGTGCCGTGTCTACTGCCCCACCGGCGCCATCAGCATCCACACCAACACCGACGAGGTTTGGGACGCCTTGGGCGATCCCGACGTCCGGGTGGTGGCCCAGGTAGCTCCCGCCGTCCGGGTGGCCGTGGGCGATGCCTTTGGCATCGAAAAGGGCAAGAGCGTTATGGGTAAGATTGTCAATGTCCTGCACCGCCTGGGCTTCGACGAGGTCTACGACACCGCCTTCTCCGCCGACTTGACGGTGATGGAGGAGTCCGCCGAGTTCCTCAACCGGGTGGAAGCCGGTATCAAGCTGCCTCTGCTGACCTCCTGCTGCCCCTCCTGGGTCAAGTTCGTCACCGATCAGTACCCGGAGTTCAAGGAGAATCTGTCCACCTGCCGTTCTCCCCAGGGCATGATGTCCGCCCTCATCAAGGAGTGGTACCGCGACCCCAAGAACGCCAAGGGCAAACGCACCATTGTCGTATCCATTATGCCCTGTACGGCCAAAAAGATGGAGGCCAAGCGAGCCAACAGCTTCACCAAGGGTGAGCAGGATACGGATATCGTCATCACCACCACAGAGCTGATCCGCATGATCCGCAACTCCGGCATTGATTTCGCCTGCCTGACGCCCGAGGCCAGCGACGTGCCCTTCGGCTTCGGCTCCGGCGGCGGCGTCATTTTCGGTGTCACCGGCGGCGTGACCGAGGCGGTGCTGCGCCGTCTGATTCCCGAGCACGACAAGGTGGCTTTGGATGCCATTGCGGAATGCGGCGTCCGCGGCGACGACGCCATCAAATCCTTCCAGTTTGAGTTTAACGGCCGGACCCTGAATATCTGTGTTGTCAGCGGCCTGATTCATGCCCGCCAGGTCATGGACCAGGTCAAGGCCGGCGAGGTCCACTACGACCTCATCGAGGTCATGGCCTGCCGCCGCGGCTGCATCATGGGCGGCGGCCAGCCGCCCAGAGCCGGTAACCGTACCAAGGCCGCCCGTGCCAAGGGCATCTACAATGCCGACAACATGTCCATCATCAAAAAGCCCGACGAGAACCCCATGGTCATGTCCCTCTACGAAGGACTGCTCAAGGGCAAGGCGCATGAACTGCTGCACAACAAGGACTATTGAATTGACGTTTCCCGGAGCGCCGCATTTTGCGGCGCTCCGCTTGTTGTTTTTTGTAAAAACTTGACATTTCATGCTGAGTATGCTATACTGCAATAGCACAGTACCGTGTAACGGAAAAGAGGGCGCGCAGGCCGGTATAGGGGCTTCCTCCACGGGAAGAGCCGTTTCCTGCTGCCGAAAAAAATCGTCATTCTCCCGGTGGGTCCACCGTGGGAATGACGATTTTTTCATACTCTTTTATCTGATCAAGTTCTGGACGCACCTACCGTTCGATACTCCGCGTTGAAAGCGTTTTATCAAGAATCGGTGTCAGTCTTCCGTGAAGCAATACCGAATGCGCTTCATGCCTTCGCCCACGGCAATCACCAGCTCGCCGTTGCTCTTCTGCTCCACATCCAGCTCCATGTCCGGATGCAGGGCGCGGACATACTCCACCGGGTCCGCCGTCTCCACTGACTGGAACTCCAGCACACGGGGGTCCTTGCCGCCACAGTCGGGCTGCTGCTTCTCAACGATCAATTCATAGGATGCCATGTTGCTTCCTCCTTTTTATCCTATTAACTATATAGGAATAGTATAGCATAGAGTGGAAAGATTTGCAAGAGGCTTGACAAAATTATTTTTGCATCATATAATATAATACAAATAATACAACTATAACAAAAGGAGGCGATTCCATGCTGCTGCAACTGCGATTTGACAGCGACGTTCCCATCTACCAGCAAATCCGCGATCAGATTGTCGTGGGCATTGCCGGCGGGCAGCTGCGGCCGGGCCAACAGCTGCCCACCATCCGGGCCCTGGCGGCGGAAACCGGCGTCAATATGATGACCGTCAGCAAAGCCTACCAGCTTTTGAAGCAGGAGGGCTATCTGCAAACAGACCGGCGCAACGGCACCGTGGTCTGCGGCCAGCGTGCTCCGGGCGAGCCGGAGGAATCCACGCTGCGGTCCCTGCGGGTCAGCTTGTCGGAGCTGCGTCTGGCGGGATTGTCCAAAGAGGATGTACTGCGGCTGGTGGAACGGCTGTACACGGAAGGAGGAGACTGAATATGGAATGGTGGGTCAATCTGATCCTGTGGGGAACCGTCATCTGGATTCCCATTCTCATGTACGTTCAGACGGTCAACGATGCAAAATTCAAGAAAAATATTGCCGTGGGTGTCACCATTCCCCCGGAGGCCCAGCAGGACCCGGAGCTGTTGGCAACCATCGGGCAATTTCGGAAAACAGAAAAACGCCTGCTGTGGGCGCTGCTGCTGTCCGCTGTGCTCTTGGCCCTGCTGCCCTTGTCTCTGGGCGTCCTGCTGACCATTTATCTGATCTGGCTGGATGTGATCATTGTGGTCCCCATGGTCCCCTATGTCCGCTGCAATCAAGCGCTCAAGGCCATGAAGCAGCGCCGGGGCTGGCGGCGGCCCGATCAGACCGCTGCCGCCACCGTGGCCGATCTGTCCACGGTGGACCTGTGGAAGGAAAAGCCCCGGACCGTGCTCTATTTCCTGCTGCCCTTTGTCCTCAGTCTGCTGCCCACAGCGGCAGTCTTTCTGGAGGGCGACGCTGTGATGGGATGGGTCATGGCGGCCGTTGGCCCCCTGTGGGTGGCCCTGTCCTGGGTCTTTTACCGGTACGCCATCCGGCGCAAGGCTGAGGTGGTGGACGATAACGCCACGCTGACGGAGACACTGACGCGGCTGCGGCGGCAGGCCTGGCGGCGGGTATGGCTCTGGATGGCCTGGCTCATGGGGCTGCTGCCCTGGTGCATGGTCTTCTATACGACCCAGCCGGTGGTGTGCATCGTCAGCAGCATAGCCCTGACCATCGTATTCACAGCAGCGGCCGTCTGGCAGGAATTCCGGCTGCGGGCCATCCAGTCCCGGCTCACCGCCGGCAGCAGCCAGACGTTCTATGTGGACGAGGACGACAAATGGGTCTGGGGTATGTTCTACTACAATCCCCATGACACCAATCTGATGATCAATGCCCGGGTGGGCATCAATGCCACCGTCAATCTGGCCCGGAAACCTGGAAAATTCATCATTGGAGTTTCAGCGTTGATGCTGCTGCTGATGCCCCTGTTCGGCGTATGGATTCTGGTGGAAGAGCAGATGCCCGTGGAATTGTCCGTTCAGGGAGACATACTGGAAGCCCGCCACAGCGGCACGCACTACGAGATTGCCCTGGATGCGATTTCCTCGGTGGATGTGCTGGAGGAGCTGCCCCGGATGGTCAAAGTGGCTGGTACAGGTCTGGAAAGCGTGTGCAAAGGCCAGTACAACGCCGGAGAGTATGGCCGCGTCACCGCCTGCATCGATCCTCGCACAGGCCCTTGGCTGTTGGTCACCGATGAGGACGGAGCGCGGTACCTGCTGGGAGACAGCGACGGCACCACCGCACAGGTGGCCGCCGTGCTGCCCCAATCATAGAACGCAACAAGGCACGCCCGTGGGCGTGCCTTGTTGGCGGTTCAGGATTCCGGTTTGACTGGCGCCGCCGATTTTTTCCGGCGGCGATGGCGGCGGCGGGGCCGGGCCGACGCGGCAGCTTTCTCGTAGGCTTTGGCCGCCTCAGAGGTGCCCTCGTACAGCAGTTTGCTGACGCGAATACCGTCGCTGTCCTGCTGGAGCCGGATACGGACCAGGAAATTGCCGTGGTCATCACAGGTGGAAAGATTCATATACCGCCGTCCCGGCTGGGAAATCCACTCCCCGGCCTTCATGGGCTTCTCACAGTGGGGACAGAGGTTTTCCGCCCCCGCCATGGCTCCCATGGCCGTCCGCTTGTCGGCGTAGCCCCGGTAGACCCGCCGGGCGATGCAGCCGGGCAGTTCCGCGCCGTGGAACCCGTTTTCGTGGGCTTCCATGGCCCGGCGGTACTCGGCCACGCCCCGTTCCAGGTCCAGCTGGGCGCAGATCAACGCCGTATGGTAGGCGTCGCCCAGGGCGTCGTGGGCAGGGCGGGTAGGGACGATGCGCAGCAGCTCCAGCGCCGTCTTCAAGGCCCGCTGATTGGTGGCGCCGTCGGTCTGGGCATTGAAAATCATCTGGGCGTTATACCAGGGCAAGACCCAGTCGGCGGGCAGGTTATGGAGGGCCAGATTTTCCCGCAGCACCGTCACGTCGTCAAACCCCCAGGTGAGGAAGGTGCAGTCCTCTCCGCACCAGCCGCGGAACCGCTCCACCGCTTCGGGAAAGGGAACGCCCTCGGCCTTGAGCTGGGCTTCCTGAATGCCGGTCAGCTTACTGACCCGCTTATTGAGCTTGCGGATAAATTTCGGCCGGACCAGAATCTGAAATTCATCGGCCACCGTCCCGTCGGCCAGCAGCCGCACAGCACCAATCTGAATAATTTCGCCATGGGGGGCGATGCCCTGCCGGGCCGCCGACGATCCGGGCCACGCCTGGTTCCATTCCATGTCCAAAATGATATACTGCATCGTTTAACTCCTTACATACAATGGAACCATCATATCATAAATTCCATGTTGGGGCAACAAATTGCGGAAAATACAGGATGGAGGCGTGCCTCACAGCCCCGGCCCCAACAACGCACCTCGCCGCGAACCGCCCCAATTTCAGCCGCTTGAAGGCAATCTGCCGCGAAACAGCCGCATCGGAAAAACCATTGGTAACCATCGCGTGTCCAGTTCTCTTTTCTTTATCAAATATTTTGCAGAAAATTCGTCATTATTCCTGCAAATTATTGTAGCACGTTTCCGTTGTACCGTCAATTTATTTTCCATATTATACGGTATATTTCTGTCTTTTCCTCAATATTTTTACGATATTCAACTATTTTTTCTGACATATCTGTTTCGGTGTCCTAAAAATTCCATTTGAAAAGTGCAGGCAAAAGAACCCAATGATGCAAGCATTCAAACTGTAATAGACGTGGTATCTGAAATCTTCCCTGTGGAATACTTGTAAAAAAGTTCGATGGATGGTATACTTCTAACGCATCCACCCATCTGTAAAGGAATCAACCGTCAAGGCGACGGCAAAGAAAGGACGCATTCTATCTATGGAACCGATTTATGTAACCGGCCACCGCAACCCCGATACCGACTCCATCGTATCGGCCATGGCCTACGCCGCCCTGCGCAACGCCATGGGCGACCGGGAATATGTGGCTGCCCGACTGGGCCACATCAGCGATGAAACCCGCCGCATTCTGGACCGCTTCGGCATGGAACCGCCGGTCCATATTCATACAGTCCGCACGCAAATCCGCGATCTGGATTATGATACGCCGCCGGTCATGCACCAGGCGGTACCCATCCGCAGCGCCTGGGAGGCGCTGCAAGAGCAGACGGCCCCGGCCATTCCCATCTCCCGGGAGGATGGCACCCTCTACGGTATGCTGTCCCCGACGGACGTGGCCAAGCACGATATGAATTTTGCCTCGGAGCCCTATCTGGAAAATGTTCCCGTCTTCAATCTCCTCAGCGTTCTGGAGGGCCATCTGGTGGGAGAGGGCAGCAACCTCATTGACACCGTCACCGGTGAAGTGGTGGCGGCTCTGCCCGGCGCCACCGCCATGGAGCTGAAAAAAGAGACCATCTTCCTCTGCGGCCAGCAGCCGGAAATGGTCCGCGCCGCGTTGGAAGCCGGTGTCAGCTGCATCATTCTCTGTCAGGCCCAGCTGCCGGAGGACCTGGATGTGGACCGCTACGAAAGCACCTGCATCCTCAACACGCCCTTGGACGCCTGCCGCGTGTCCCATCTGCTGTTCCAGGCCATGCCTGTGGAACGCATCTGCCGCAGTCATGAACTGGAGCACGTCCATCTGGATGATTTTCTCGACGATGTGCGGGAAATCGTTCTGCGCAGCCGTTACCGCAGCTACCCCATTCTGGACGAGGCCGACCGGGTCGTGGGTACCCTGTCCCGTTACCATATGATTCGTCCCCGGCGCAAGCGGGTAGTCCTGGTGGACCACAATGAGTTTGCCCAGTCGGTGCCGGGCCTCGATCAGGCCGAGATTCTGGAGATCATCGACCACCACCGGCTGGCCGATATCCAGACCGGCGGCCCCATCCATTTCCGCAATGAACCCGTGGGCAGCACCGCCACCATCGTGGCCAGCATGTACCAGGAGCGCGGCCTGATGCCATCCAAGAGTCTGGCCGGTCTTATGGCCGCCGCCATCATTTCCGATACGGTCCTGTTCAAATCCCCCACCGCCACGGACCGGGACCGCCGCATGGCCCAGCGTATGGCCCGTATCGCCGGTGTGACCCTGGAGGATTTGGGTCAGGTGGTGTTCTCCGCCGGCAACGTGGGCGACCGCTCCGCCGAGGAGCTGCTGTTGTCCGACTTCAAGGAGTTCCACATCGCCGGTCACTATCTGGCCGTGGGTCAGATCACCTGTGTGGATTCCCACCTGCTGATCAGCCGCCGGGAGGAATTCCTTCAGGCCATGGCAGAGCAGCAGAAGCAGCACGGCTACGGTTTAGTGATTCTTATGCTCACCGACGTGCTGCTGGCCGGTTCCCATCTGCTGTATCTGGGTGACGAAGAGGCCGTCCGTCACGCCTTCAATGTGGACCCCCGCAACGAGGAGTGCTTCCTGCCCAAGATCATCTCCCGAAAAAAGCAGATTGTTCCCATGTTGTCGGCCCTGTGGGGCTGATGCCCTTGCCAGTATTCCAATACGCCCTGCGGTCAGTTGCCGCAGGGCGTATTTTCTGTGGGGGCCGGAAGCCCTCTTGACTGTGCCCTCCCCGTTTGATAGCATACAGGAAAAGAGCCGTTTCGGCCCTGGAAAGCGAGGAAATGACTGTGGAAAAAAACATTCTCTGTTTTGGCGATTCCAATACCTACGGTGAGAGTCCCGAGGGCCTGGGCCGGTATCCCCGGCAGGAGCGCTGGACCGGCATTCTGGCCCAGCGGCTGGGCCCTGCCTATCACATCATCGAGGAGGGTCTCTGCGGCCGTACCACCGTTTGGGAAGACCCCGTCGAAGGCGACAAATGCGGTATCCGCCAGCTGCCCAGCTGTATCGCCTCCCATACCCCGCTGGATTTGATCATCCTTATGCTGGGTACCAACGATTTCAAGCAGCGATTCCATGTGACCGCCTCCGACGTGGCCCTCAGTCTGGAACGGCTGGTCAAAACCGCCCAGTCCATGACCAACGGCGTCGCACCGAAACCCTTTCAAATTCTGTTGGCCTGCCCTGCCCCGCTGCGTCCCCGGACCTGCCTGGGAGAGATGATTGGGGACCGCAGCGCCGAGTCCGCGTCTCTGCCGCCACTGGTCCAGGATGTGGCCAACCGCTGCGGCGTTCCTTTTATCAATGTGGGCGCGTTCGCGGAAGCCTCGCCCCTGGACGGGCTGCATTACGACCGGGAAAATCACATCCGCATCGCAGATGCCATGGAGGCCAAACTTCACGAAATTCTAGGCTGACAGAACCGCCCCGGATTGAAGCAATCCGGGGCGGTTCTGTCAGATATACGAAAGAAAAACCGTCAGGAATTACTTCCTGACGGTTTATGGAGTGTAAGACCAATTGAGATATTTGCGGAAATCCATGATTTTCAAGGCTTTGCGGGTCTTCACCCATTATTTTTTGGCGTTTTCGCTGCGATGGCTGTGGATTTTCCACCCGAGGGTCAATTTTAGTGTTCGACCAAAAAAGATGTCCGCTTTATCCATGCCGAAAGATTGACTGAGGGAAGCGCCTGCTTCATCGGACACATTATCCAAGGAGTTCGTCCAGCAGGTAGTTGTATTCCGGCAGCTGATCCGTGTACTCTTTCATCCATTCCCGCATAGCTCGCTTTTCCAGATTGGTGGCTTCCGTGTAATCCTCGCTGTGTCCTTCCTGCTCCATAAAGTCGTATGCGAGATTCTGATAGACCTCTTTCACCAATGTTTCGGGATCTTCCAGTCGTGTTACATCGGAGTCATCAATGGAATCCGCCGCAGGCAGGCCAAGCAGAACATACCCGAACTTTTTCGAATAGACCACATCGAGCAATTCAGAGCCTTCAATGTAGTTCTGGAATACCCCAAGGACCCTCTCAAGCTCACTTTTCTTTTCCTCTAATGAACTCATGGCAACATCTCCTTCCTGCCGGAATGAGCAACTTTCCCGGTCTGGTGTATGTGGTTCCTTTATTATACCGCATTTTCTTTGGCCGTGGAAGAGAGGTGGGACGGGAACTTTTCCCAATCACATGGTCTGTTCCATCGTTGCCACCCGGAAATAACCATGAGAATATGCGGGGGCCAGATCAATTTCGCCATCTGGGCAATAGAACCGGACTCCTGCTGCGGTCAACTTTTCTCCAATCGCCGCCAAACCTTCGGCGTCACGAGCCAGACGGTCGCCGTTTATCACCAGCACACGGTCATAGACTCCATGTCGTGCATCACGGATCAGCGTTCGAATGCTCTGTCGGTTTGCGTCCAAGCCGCTCTCATATTGGAGCATCTCTGCGGAAATCGAAAAGCCAAGCTGGCCGGCGAGGCTTCGGAGTGCGGTAAGCTGCTGGTTCATGGCGAGACGGTTGCTTTCCGTGGACGCTCCATCCACCCGGCAGTAAAGGCAGCACTTAGGCATCTGATTTGACCTCCTTGAACGAATTTGGGGAGAAGCTACCGCTCAGCCCTGACATTCATCCCGGATGAAATCATACAGGGCTTCCGGTTCCTTCAGGCACCACTTAGTTTTTTCATCATCGGTCCAGACTTCATAGTCCGGGGCGGCATCGTAAAGCCACCAGCTGATATAGTCGTACTGGTCGTTGATCGCTTCCTTCAGCACATCCAGCAAGGCGGCAAGAAGCAGCGCTCCGCCCTCAAAGACGAAATGTCCATCTCCCATCATGGCGAGTGCCTTACTGAACTGTTCGTCTCGATCCTTTTGCGCTTGGATCTTTCGCAGGGCTTCGCAGAAGGTTTCCCTGGATAGCATCAAAGTCCCCCTCCCGGTTTTCCCCTCTCCGCTTCCTGTTCGGCTTTCCATTTCAGAAGCAAGGAGATAGCCAGTTCCTGGGTCGCGGGATCGGCGCAGAACTCAAAGAACTTCACAATCAGCATTTCTGGCGTCAGCCCCATAGGAGCGATTATCTTTTCCAGTTGTTCCAGAAGCTCTGCGTCCACCTGGATCTCCACGAGCTCATATCGCTTTTCATCCATGGTGCGTTTCCTCGCCTTCCGAAGATTCCTTCCGCAACTCGTCCAGTCGCTGCCGGAACAGCTCCTGGAGCTCCTTCCAGACCTGCGGCTGCTTGAGGGTCACTATCGGCTGGTTCAGTTCCCGCTCCAGATCGGCGACAGCCACCGAAAGCGTCTTTTCATCGAACAACTGGTAGTGGCGACGAAGATACTGGACGACCGCCGCACTCTCCTCATCTTCGCTGCGCATGGCATAGCGGAGGGCGCTGTTGATGACACAGGAAAAGTCATCCACATAGTCAAGGTTGAACCAGGAGGCTGGGCAGAGAACCAGGTCATCTTTGCCTTCCTCGGTGATCACCAGCCCAATGTCCTCGCGGCTTATCCTTTCCAGCACGGTGTCCAGGTCATCTGCCAGTGCTTGGCGTGAGATGCGTTCCATGCTTTCCAGAGGTTGTAAAATCGGCATCCTTTCCTTCCTCCTATCGTCTTCTTTGATTTTGCCAGATGTGAGCACCCGACTCAAGCTGTGCCACAATCGAGGATATGGCTCCTGTTCTCCATATCGGTTTAAATGTGCGCGGATCTCTGCCACAGCGGTGAAACGGGTAGCTTCGTCCAGACGGCTCAGGTTCCGGCAGGTGAATTCCGCGACTATGCCGGGCATATAAGTGTGCCGCCCCAGACTGTACTGGATCGCTGCCAGAACGATATGCCGCAGCCCTCCATCTAAAATGGGAGCGAGGATTCTCACGGAGAACAGCAGCCCGGTGCTTCCTTTTTGGGACTGGAGAGAGAGGCCGTTTCGCTCGGCTCGTTCCATCGTGTGCGTCCAGTCCTGCCGTGCGATGAAACCGGCTACAGGAGCCACCTCATAAAAGCCTTTTTTATGTCTCACGGCTGCACCTCAAGCCCGGCTTTTGACTGACCTTTATACAGAAGATTGTTGGCCTCCATCTCCTCAAAGGTGACCGGCTCGAAGTGATTGACATCCACTCCGGCATTCAGCATTCTCTCGTTTGCCTGGATGAGCGGCCAGTAATCCGCGTCGGTATTGCCGTGGATGTGGCCAAAGACCATGTAGCAGCGCATGATGTGAGGCCAAGACATCATGGGGTAGTGGCAGAGGGTGTACTGCCGCTTCCCGTCTGCGACATACAGCAGGTTATTGACGCTTTCAAAGAATCGTTCTGTCTGACAACTCCTGATCCATCCCCTGTCATGATTCCCAAGGATGAGATGTTTCTTCCCCCGCAGCCGCCGCAGGTATTCCTCCGGCGGCTTTTGGCTGCGGTAGATCAGGTCGCCGAGGATATAGACAGTATCCTTCCCTGTGACCTTGTGGTTCCAGTTTTCGATGAGAGTTTCGTCCATCTCCTCGATACTGGAAAAGGGCCGATTGCAAAGGCGGATGCAGTTTTCGTGACCGAGATGCAGGTCAGAGGTAAAGAAGATCATGGGGTTTCACCCTCCTTCTTCATCCTGGGAACTGGGATTGGCTGCCATCGGCAGTATTTTGCAAGTTCATCCTGACGCTCCCGAGGCAGGTTCATAAAATCGACAATGCTCTCTCCCGGAAACCTGTCGTGGCAGTAGGCGGGAAAGACTCCCTCCGGCACGATGCCGATGGACTCCGCTCCGGTCAGGCGGGCCTTCAGTTCCTCTGTGTTTCGGATGCATACGGGAACGCCTGCCCGATAAAGCGCCAGGAAGAAACGGACCGCCTCAATCGTCCGGGTCTCCGCAAGACCGGCCACCACCAGATAGTAGCCATGCGCATCTTGGTGTACGATGCAGTCGATGTGGGTGCTGTTGCCGCCCCGGCATACCTCCCAGGGGTGACCGGTGCGGGGACGCTCCTTCAGCCACCGTGCAAAAGCTTCGGGCGAATCTCCGTCCAGCTTGGACAGTCCCTCGTCCCGCCCATCGGCGTGGAGAGCGTACTGCTCTTTTTCCGATTTCTCCGTTCCAGTGTATCCCATGGCCCGATAGCCCAGGGCACAGAAGTGATAGAATTCGTTTGCGGTCACGGATGGGAGCCGCTTGTTATTTTCCAAAGGATACCCAACCGCCGAGGTGAGAAACTCCTCCACCTCCTGCTGGGAGAAGTCCTGGAAGAACTCCTCCTTCCACTGTGGGAATACCCTCCACAGATCCCGGCGCAGGATGGTTCCGGTTCGATGCCAGATGGGCAGCTCCCGCTCCACCAATTCCTGATAAGAGCCGGCCTCCACCATCTGAACGGCGTCTCGTACCGCACCCTCCAGCCAGGCGGTGAATGGGGCGATGTCATAGGGGAAGGCGCGCTCTTTGCGGCTGTCCACCTCCAGCACATGGCGATGGCCCAGGAATACCGCCCGGTATCCGATCTCCTGATCCTCGCCGGCGGCAAAGTGGAACCACGCTGCCTCCTCCGGGAACTCGGAATGCCACCAGGTTTCAAACCCCTCAAAGCTCTCCACCTGGCCGTCCGCCCGTAGCTCCTCAAAGCTGCCGAAGTCTTCGATGGTACCTCGCTCCGCACGGAGCCATAGTTCCCAGCTTGTGTTCTCCGGGCCTGGCTCCAGCCGGTGGAGAAGGCGGAAGATTCGGTCGATGGCCGCATAGGATGTCTCGTCATAGGTGAAGGAGCAGTTGATGTTTCGGTATTCCACCCGACCCAGCCAGTTGATGTAGTGCTTGATCTCCGGCGCTTTCATGTTTCCACCTCCTCAGTATCCGTATCCCCATCCTCCGTTTCCTCAAACTGGAGTCGGAAGAGGGCAGTGTGCTCTCCCACAAGATCGGGGTATTTGTAATAGACATGGCGGCAGAGGGTTTTTTACAGTTCAAGGAGCCTCGGATCATCTCCGAAGTCCACAAGCCCGTCCATGATTCGCTCGATCTCTCGCTCCTCAGTGATCCTGCCGTTCAACACCTGCTCTACCAAACGGCTGTATTGCTGATATGCGGCGTCCATTAGGCGGAAAATCTCCTGGACGATCTCACGGATTGCGGCAAAGCACGCCTCCTGCTCCTTGGCCTCCGGTCTTTCTTCCTCTGTCATAATGTGTTCCCTCCCGTCAAGAGCTGCGGCGCAGCCTCCACGCTGTGGAAGAGGAAGTGCATCCGGTCGATATGCTTGTCAATATGCCAGTGCCCACAGAACCAATGGCCGTATTTGAGTTTCCGCTCGATCTCCTCCAGCCATTTCTCGGTAGAGTCGTCCACGGTACTCTGGTCGATCATCGGAAGAAAGGCCTCGCGAGGCTCATACGGATAGGGACAGGTGTGGGAGAGGACGGTATCTACCTGCCACCCGCAGGCGTCCAGCGTCTGGATAACCTTGTCCTTGATCTCCTGGGAAGGCTGCTCATCCGGCCACCAGCCGTAACCTCTGGCCAGCCGGTAGAATTTGTCCACGCTGTAAGCTCCGCCGATGACCAAGTGTCGGAGACCTTCCAGATCAAAGATCTCACCATCCATAGCAAACAGCAGACGTGGAAAGGCTTCCTCTACCCAGACTGTCCCGCCGTTCCACTGCTTCGTCCGATAGGAAGAGATGCTGGCCGGCCGGATCTCATGGTTGCCGTGGATGCAGAGCATCGTCGGCTTTACGGCGGTAAGAACTTTCTTCATCTCTGTGTCTCGCCGGTTTCGGTAGTAGTTCGCTCCTACATCTCCAAGCAGAACCAGAGTATCCTGCTCTGTCAGCTTCTTGCTGTCGCAAAACTGTATGACCTCATAGGGGTCTCCGTGGATATCACCCGTGTAATAGATCATTGGTCATTCCACCTTTCTTTTCTCATTATACCAACTCGGAAGCCCCATATCCGGGACTTTCCAAAAACATATCCACCGTTCCAAAAATATATCCAGCTTTACTGGCATAGATCGACCGGCAGTCAATGCTCGTGACTTCCGGTTGATTGCTTTCTCAGGTTCAGATGGTAAAATCAAAGTTATCTGGTTTACCGTATCTGCCGTGATGCTCTTTCAAGGAAGCTTTCAGCGATTTTATAACATCCAGGAGAATCAGCATCTCATAGGTGCTGCAATCCGAAAGGAGCAGGGCGATTTCTTCGCTGGCGCACCGTTCAGTGCTGGTGACTTGCTCCATCAAAAGCCGGTCGGGAGATACGCCCAAGGCATTGGCGATAAGAACAAAGGTGTCAAGGCTCATGCTCTTGATCCCGCTCTCTATGTAGCTGATGTAAGATGGCGTTTTATCCACCAGTTCAGAGAGCATCGCTTGCGAAAGGTGGTTGCGCTGGCGGACTTCACGGATGTGTTTTCCAATGACTTTGTAGTTCAGGCTCATAATAAGACCTCCAAAAAAATTTTGCAGTCTTATTATAGTGTTTAGATTATATCATCAACTCGACCTTATATCAATTTCACCTCAAGTTGATATACTCTTAGAAATAGATAATCTGGAGAATATATTTGAGGGGGGAAGCCGATGACGGAACATGATTTGACCGAGAGCCAGCTGATCGGCTCCCGTATTCGAGATGCGCGGATCAATCGCCGGATGAGCCAGGCCGATCTTGCTGCGAAGGCCAATATCTCGCTGCCGCATATCAGCAATATCGAAAAAGGCAAGACGAGCATGAAGTTGGAAACTTTTATCCGAATCATCGAAGCCCTGCAAGTATCTGCTGATTCCCTCCTTCGGCCCGATGTGCCGGAGGTGAGAAGCCTATACCAGAGCGAGTTTGACGAGCTGCTGGCCGACTGCTCTCCCAAGGAGCTGGATTCCATCCTGAAGATTGTTCGTGAGTTGAAATCCACTATGGCCAGACGGGATGACAATACCTGAAAAACTGCGAGCTGGAATTGCCGGCTCGCTTCTTTTTTTCTCATCTATCGACCAGAAGTCAAGGTGTTGACTTCTGGTCGATTTTGTTATTAGTCTGCAGATTATATAATGGCCTGGAAGAGAAATAACACAGGGGGAGCAAATATGTCAGATCTGGCCGTTCAAAATAGAGAGTCAGAGCAGGAAGTTATGCCCTCATTTGATTTCCTGCTGGAAAGGGAGACGGAACGAAACACCCTTTTAGCGGAACATCGTGCCTGGTTAAAAGAAATCAAGCGGGAACGCCCGCTTCCCAAAACACATTACCGTGTGGCGGTATACATCCGCTACTTCAACCAGACCCGCTATGAGGACTATCTCTCAGCTCATAAAAAGCAATTTCTTGATACACTGGCTCTCTGCCCAAACTGGAAGTTTGTCGGTTTCTATGTGGACGAGGGCAGCACTGCGCCCAATATGGAGAGCGCTCCGGAGTGGTCAAGGCTCCTTCAAGACTGCTACGAGGAAAAGGTCAATCTGATCATTACCCAGAAAGCAAGCAATATCTCGAAGAAGCTCTCCGAGCTCTCTTTCTGTACGCGCCTCTTGGCAGCACTCCCAAAGCCAGTGGGCGTTTACTTCGTTTCGGAGGATATTTATACGCTGGCTTCCTATTACCAGGAGGATCTACACGACCCCTACTTTTTGCCAGATCCCGGTTGGAAGATACTCCCTGATGACGAATCCCGGAGGGAAATGCTGCATGATTGACAAGTCCACACGCAAACAGCTTGCGGAACGGAAAGAACGGGTCCGCCGGCGTATCAACACAAAAGTTGACCCGGAGAACTATGAATTCATTCCGGCTAAAAAGCCCATCGACTATTACGATAATGATATAAGGCAGCGGGTCGCCGTGTATGCCCGTGTCTCCACAGACAATGTCCAGCAGACTTCCTCCTATGAGCTGCAAAAGAAATACTATGAAGATTTTGTTGTGCATCATCCCAACTGGACATTGGTCAAAATCTATGCGGATGAGGGGATTAGCGGAACTTCTCTGGCTCATCGGGACGAGTTCAACAGCATGATCGCCGATTGCCGCAGCGGGAAAATCGATATGATCATTACTAAAAGCGTGTCTCGCTTTGCCCGAAATGTGGTGGACTGTATCAGCATGGTGCGAATGCTTGCGGAGCTGCCCAGTCCCGTCGGAGTGTTCTTCGAGAGCGAATGTATCTTCTCCCTCAAAGACGATTCCCAGATGGCGCTTTCGTTTCAGGCCACCATGGCTCAGGAGGAGTCTCACATCCGCAGCCGGAGCATGGAAACCTCCTTGCGGATGCGGCTGGACGGAGGTCTGCCATTGACGCCCAAACTGCTGGGGTATTCTCACGACGCAGATGGAAACCTGGTCGTCAACCCGGATGAAGCCCCCACGGTAAAACTCATCTTCTATATGTATCTGTATGGATATTCCACCTCCGACATTGCGGCGGCGCTCACCGAGCTGGGCCGAAAGACTTATCTGGGAAATGTCAAGTGGACATCCAACTCCATTGTCCAGGTCCTTCGCAATGAGCGGCATTGCGGGGATGTACTGACCCGGAAGACCTTCACCCCCAACTATCTGAACCACAAGGCCAGAAAGAATCGGGGGGACAGACCCCAGAGCCTTTACCGGAACCACCACGAGGGCATTGTTTCCAGAGATGATTTCATTGCGGTTCAGCATCTTCTGAACAACTCCAAGTATGGCAACCGCTCCATCCTCCCGGAGCTGCGGGTGATCGACAGCGGCCTGCTCAGAGGGTTCGTGACCATCAATCCCCGCTGGGCTGGATTTAAGCCGGCGGATTATTACCAAGCGTCCGCCAGTATCCATCCGCCCGATGAGCAGCAGGCGGATGCATCCCTGCCCTCGAGCATCACATTGGTTCCGGGAGATTTTGATATGAGAGGCTTTGAAATCGCCCGCAGTGAATTCTTTGATAATTATCACCGTCCCTATGTACTGTTTCAAGATAAGAGAATCAAGTTCAGCACCACATGTGTTCGGTCTTTTGGGAAAGACAACCATGTGGAGCTGCTGGTCAACCCTGTGGAGATGAAGTTCGCCGTCCGTACAGCGGCGAAAAGCAGCCGCAACGCAGTCGTGTTTTCCAAGCTGTCAGACGGAAAGTATCAGCCCAGGGATATCGCCGGTGCGGCCTATGTAGAAACGCTTTTTCAGTTATTCGGCTGGAGTCCGGATTTAAAATACCGGATCGCCGGAGCGCTGTTTCAAACTGAAACTGAATCTGCGTATATTTTTGATGTCAATGATGCGGAAGCGTTTATTAAATCGTACCTGCTTTCCGGTTCAAAAAGCACGGAACAGGCGAAGGAGCCTGTACAGCCCCTTTCTGTCTCCGGCAAACGGGTGCGGGCAGTCCCGGAGGAGTGGATCGGCTCTTTTGGCAAGCAATATTACCTCCACCAACAGTCTTTCCCGCCCGTCTGCGATCAGAGTGAGGAAGACTGGAAAATTCGCATGGAGGGCCAGTTGTATGAAACCGGACAGAAACTCCGCGTGACAGGATTTGACGTGCTGCGTGACTATATCTGTCAGGAACTCGGTCAGCGCGGGAAGGAGGAATCCTAAATGTTTGAAGAAAGTCGGGAAAATACCGGCGGCGTAATCGCCGGAATGCTTCGTTCCCTGGAGGACGGGCATTTGGATATTGTTCCGTCTGCTGAATTAGAAGAAGCGGAACCGGAAGCTTCTCCCGCAAACAGCAGTAGTGATGAGGTTCTGGAGATGGCCGGTGACTTTAACTACGATGGCTACCAAGTGGTACGCCGTGAGTTCTTCGCCCATATTAATGAGCCGTCTGTAACGTTCAACAATTACAAATTTTATGTAAATACCGCCTGCCTGAACCGCTTCCCACAAGTTGATTATGTGCAGGTATTGGTCAATCAGGAGAGCAGGATCTTGGCGATCCGTCCCTGTCGGGCGGAAGATCGGGATGCCTGCGCCTGGTGCACCAACGGCTCCGGCAGACGCAAACCGAAACAGATCACCTGCAAGATTTTTTTCGCCAAAGTGTTTTCACTGATGGGCTGGAATCTGGACTATCGATATAAGCTCCTCGGGCGGATAATCCATGCCAGGGATGAGTGGCTCATCGCATTTGATCTCACAGCGACCGAAGTGTATCAGCGGGTGCAAAAAGACGGCCAGAAGCCCAAGTCTTCTCGAACTCCCGTGTTTCCGGAGGGCTGGAAGACGCAGTTTGGACTCCCGTTCCGGGAACACCAGAAATCTATGCAGGTAGACATTTTTGAAGGATATGCTGTATATGGGTTGCGCGATAACATCGCTCCTGCTGCATCAGAGCAGTCAGACGAGGCTGCCTCTGATACTGGTAGTAAGTCCGTTTTGGGAGGACAAGGACATGAATCATGAAAATCAATTGCAGGCTTACTTAACGCTGGACCCTGCGCGAAACCGGATTCGAATCCACAGGCAAACGATTCGTCTCTTGAAGAATCCTGCGTATGTGCAATTCCTGGTAAACCCTGAAGAGCTGTATATCGCCGTTCTCGGATCGGACAAACCTATTTCAGGCGGGACCGCAAACAAGGTTCGGATGTCAAACACATCCCAGCAGTCTATAGAATTCTATAGTACGATCCTTATTAAAAACTTTTCCGAACTGCTGGGTGGCTTTGACCTGAGATTTAATTACCAGCTGACCGGTGAGATCGATCAAGTCAACCGGGTCGCATATTTTTCCCTCAAAACCGTCAAACAGCTGGAACGCAGGAGGCTACATGACAGAGAAAGCATTTAGGCAGCTTAACATCGATCCGGAATTCAAAAACTTGATTCGTCCACTTCGCCGGGAGGAATACCGGCAGCTGGAGCTGAATCTGGTCGTGGAAGGATGCCGGGAAGATATCATCGCATGGAATGATACCATCATCGACGGTCATAATCGCTATGAAATATGCAATAAAATGCGCATTCCTTATGGAGTCAAGGAGCTGGATTTTCCAAGCAGAGATGCTGCCATCGCCTGGATCTGTGCGAATCAACTCGGACGACGCAACATCTCAGAAGAAACCAGGAAATATCTGATTGGGAAACAATATGAAGTGGAAAAGAAAGTACAGCGAAATAGGAATGGCTATAATCAGTACCGTCCGAACCCCAACATTGCTGTGGGGAGAGGCCGCCCAATAGATGAAGAGAGCGGCCGGCGAACAGCAGCCCGGCTGGGAAGGAAGTATCATGTGTCCGGCGCAACCGTACAGAAATATGCGAAATACAGTGCAGCATTAGATACCATTGAACAAAATGCTCCTGAGCTTGTTCCGCACATTCTTTCCGGGGCATATAAGATTTCTTTCGAAAATATCGTTGCTCTATCAGAAATGGAACCCGAAGAACTGAGAGCACTTAGTAAAAAAATCGGAAAAAATCCCTATGCTTTCGCTCGTTACAGTGAATCGAGACGATGCCTTTATTCCGACGCTTCTGCCAAGCCCGGCACAGCGGCGGCAGAGCAGCCGGCAATCAAGACGATGCCCGCCTATGACCCGGATGCGGAAGTTGCTGGACTTACTCTTACGATCCCCTCCTGGATGAGCTCCATCGACCGGACAAAGTCCATGGCACATTTGGAAGCGATCTCACCTGCTGCCAGACAAAACCTCTTGGCGGCGTTGACTGAATTAGAAGGAAAAATCCAGGAAATGCTCAATGCAATTGAGGGGGAATCCTAATGGAAGATTATAGTATGTTTGTTCCCAATGTTCACTTCGAACAGATTCCCATCAAGAACCTCGTATCCAATCAGGAGTACCAGAGGAATATTTCCGAACAGCATGTGCTGAATGCTGCGGCACACTTTGATCTGTATCAGATCAACCCTGTGAAGGTGAGCCGTCGAAATGGGGTCAACTATGTCTTCAATGGCCAGCACACGGTGGAGATCGTCGCCCTGGCCTCTGGCTCTCGTGAAACGCCAGTCTGGTGCATGATATACGATGATCTGAACTACGAGCACGAGGCAGATATCTTCGCCAACCAGATGAAGTTTGTCAAACCGCTCCGTCCCTATGAAGTGTTTATGGCAAATGTGGAAGCCGGGAATCAGGAGCAGCTTATGATCAAAGATCTGGTAGAGTCTTATTCTCTTTCCATTGGCCAGGTCAGAAACTATGGCGTTGTCTGTGCTGTCTCTACGCTTGAAAATATATATGAGCGGTTCGGTTACCACGTACTTGATCGAACACTCAGACTCTGCGTAGGCACATGGGAGGGCGATATGAATTCGCTGTCCGCCAATATGCTCAACGGAATCGCCAGATTGGTCTACACATTCGGCGATGCCCTGAAAGATGAGACCTTCAAGGAAAAAGTAGGGGAAATGTCGGTCAAGCTGCTTTCGAGAACAGCCAAGGAACGACGCCCCGGTTCTATGGGCTATGCTGAGGCGATGCTTCTGGCCTATAACCGCAAATGCAAATATCCGCTCAAATGGACCAAGCTCTACGAGAAGAATGTGGGGAACAATGAAGGACTGGACATTGATACGGATATGGACGAGGATGAGGGCGAGGACTCTTTTGAGGGAGTCGCCAAAGAATAAGCAAACGGACGGTTCCACCAGGAATCGTCCGTTTGTGATCTTATCATGGAAGGGAAAAGGCAGGGCGCATATACTCTATCGCTCCTCGGCTGAGACCATACTGCCCGGCCAACTGTTCCCAGTGTCCGGATACTGTTTTGCAGACCTCCTCTGCAGCCTGTTCCGCTTCCTGAGGGTCCAGGCCGAAATAATCGGCTACTTCCAGAGCCAGTTCCAAGTCAATGGTGTTATCATACTCACTCACATTGAGGGAAAGCCGGTCCCCCGAGGGGACTGGGTTCACATCATAGAGAGGGGCCAGCCGCCAGCCGGTGGGTGTCAGAAGGAAACCATGGTTGCGTAGGTGGTCGTCAGTATTGGATACCGCCATGCTGAACACGATCCGCTTCCACAGCTCGGCCAGATCCTGCCGGGGTGATGCCCCGTTGGCCCGGATGAACGCCGCCAGATCCAGATAGCTGCTTCCGTCCGCTGCCGAGGCTCCATCGGTCTTGCCCAGCAGGGTCATGGCGGAGGCGAAGTGGATGCGACGGCTGCCGTTTCGGTCAAATCGCTTGACAAGAAAGGTGCTGCCGGTCTTGGAGAATGTCTCCAATTTGGATTCCGGAACATCCAGCCCGCAGAGCCGTGCCAGGTCATGGACGACCTTCTCCCATGCGCCGCTGTTATATTCATCATGCTTGGAAGGGAACTTGGCGATCCACAAGGCGCCATCCGTGGCCTGCACCGTCGCTTTGGGTCTTGCGCCTCCCAAGGAGGAGCCGGGGGCCAGAAGCTCACGCAGCCATTTTTCATTCAGGCCGCTCTCATCGCTCTCGAAAGCGATAGAGGCGTTTTCCAGCGTCCGAAGGTTTACCCATGGAGGCGTCGCAAACGCTTTATCGTTCGAAAGAAATTCGCCCCCTTCTTCCAAGCTGAACCGCAGCGCACCCATACGGGATTCATCGTAGACCCCCAACAGGAAGTCGCTCTCGGTGAGCTTACGGGGCTTGCGGTCCTCTTTGCGAGCGTCGATGGCCTCCTTGCGCTTCATCAGCAGACGCCCCCAGCGATCCGGACAGGAGTCGGAAAACAGGCCAAAGAGCTGCTTGTTCAGCGGCACATACTGCCGCCCGCGGTAAAGAGCCAGATCCGGGTCCAGAGAGAAGGAACTCTCGGCGGATGACAGCCAGGCTGGATCATACTCAAAGGAAAAGGTTTCCTGTCCGCGGACGAAGCCGCAGCGCAGCCGCCCCAGCAGAGTGGGTGCCTCTCCACGCCAATTTTCATATACATAGATGGTCTTTTCGTCCTGCGCCATGGGCTACTCTCCTTTCTTGGGTGCCCGCCGTCTGGTGGGCAGCGCCAGATCTTGTAGCTTCCTGCCGAATTCATCATCTTTTGCAATAAGCAGCAGGTCGCTGTCCATATTGTTTAATGCGTGCAGCACAGCGGCATAGGAGCCGATGGATACCGTAGGGGTGCCTTTCTCAATGGATATCAGAGTGGCTCGGCTGATCCCGGCACGCTCTGCTACCAATTCCAGGCTCAACTTCCTGCGCAGGCGGGCCAGGCGGATCTGCTCACCCATCTGTGCCAGGATCTCCCGTGTTTGCGGCATGATGACCGCAGCTTTTTTTGCCATGCACAATCGCCTCCTAACATAAATTATACTATATTATTTCGGCGATTATGTCAATTATATTTGAAGTTATCAATTTTCTTTTTCCAGGCGTTCTTCGATAAGGTACCCTCCTCCGAAGATAATGTCCAGTCTCCCGTCGGGATACACCTTCACACACTCAATCATTTGGTGGACGATGGTATCGTCGTACTCCATCTTTTTGGATGCTCGGTCGGCGATGATCTGCTGTAGTTGAAGGATTCGGCTGTCATTCACCTGATCGGAAGCAAGTGCTTCTTCGAGCTTCTGAATCCGTCCTTGCAGGAGTTCAATGGTATCGGAAAGTTCCTTGAATTCAGCTTCGTGACTCTCAATACCCTCCCCGCTTTCCACGCTCTCATTGATAAGAGATACCATTTTCCGATTCAGCCCATCTATTTTCCGCCGGAGCAGGTCGATCTCATCTGTGCCTCCGGTTAGACCGATTGCTTCACCAATGGTTGCCCGCATGAATGCCATATAAGTGGACTCGTCTTCCTCGTTGAATCGGTTGATTGCCCGAACAATAGCGGCGTGGAGGGCGGTCTCATCTACCGTGAGCGAGGTTTTGCAGTAGCGCTTCCCATAGTCTAAGCGGCTGCCCCCATACCCGAATTGACGGACAGAAAAATCAGTCGTAAACTGGAATAGAAAGGGGCGAAAAAAATGGAACAGCAAAAGGACAAAAAAGGTACGCCGCCACCTCGCTATGATACAGCATTCAAAGCCGGGGCGGTGAAAATGGTAACAGAGCAGGGACGGGACCCCAAGGAAGTTGCTCGAGACCTCGGCATTTGCATCGACACCCTACGGAGCTGGCTGAAGGCCTCAGGGATGCAGCTGGGCCAAGTGAGCCGCTACAACCGGGAACAGCAGCGGATCCGGGAGCTGGAAGCGGAGATCCGTACGCTGCGCAAGCAGCTGGGTGAGAAAGAGGAGGTCATTGACATCCTAAAAAAATCCGTCGGCATCCTGTCGAAACCATAGTGGAAAAATACCGCTGCGTTCAGGCGCTACACCGCCAGGGAGCCACTGTGGAACAGGTATGCCGGACCCTAAATATCCTGCCCTGGGGTTGGACAGCCTCTATCATCTGCTTAAACCGGATTTTGGCTGCTCTCGCAAGCGGGTACACCGTCAGATGCGTCTTGCCGGCATCTGTTCGGTCAGACGCCGGGCCTATAAAGTCACAACCAACTCCAAGCATAGCCATCCCGTTGCATCGAATCTCCTCAAACGAAACTTCTTCTTTGAACGCACGAAACAAGCCTGGGTGGGCGATATTACCTACATTCCCACCGGTGAAGGCTGGCTCTATCTTGCCATTGTAAAGGACCTGTGTACCCGCAAAATTGTAGGTTATGCCTTTTCCAGCCGTATCGATACATCCCTGACACTGGCAGCCCTGGACATGGCAGTGCATCGCTGCAAGCCGTCAACAGGCCTGATTTTTCACAGTGACCGGGGTGTCCAGTACGCTGCCAGGGCCTTTCGGGAACGGTTGGCGACCTACGGAATTCAGCAGAGCATGTCCCGTAAGGGTGATCCATACGATAACGCTGTCGCAGAAAATTTCTTCAGCTGCCTCAAGTGTGAGCTGATTCACCTGAAGCAGTACCCAACGCGGGCTAGTGCGCAAGCCGATGTATTCTCATATCTGGAGGCTTTCTATAACTCCGTCCGGCCACATTCTGCCTTGGGCTGGGTGTCTCCCGTACAGTTTGAGAAAAACCTTTTGGCGGTTCAGGCAGCATGAACGAGCATCCACGAGAATAACCATGTTTCATTCCGTTTTTTCTGCGTTTTTCGTGTCCGTTTTTCCGGGAAGGGCTCATATAAGCCATCAGTTTTACCAAGAGAAAATTGACTACCCGAGTCATTATGAAAGGTATTCCATCTCTAACGTATGTGTTTCCTCAGAAAAAGGGCTGCTGTATCGCCGGATTAAGCCGAACTCAGTTCTCCGGACACCATCCTCCACCATAGCGTCCTCGCCCAGCCTCTCAAAATCCATATACCCGTCGATGGTGTCAATTAGCTCATCATCAGCGCCAATACGCCGCAGAACAGCTTTTCCGTAAGCATCCAGATCATCTGAGAAGTGTTCGTAGTCATCCAGATTCATGGCGTAGTGCAGGGCCTCTTGAAGAGTTTCCGGTTGCTCTACAGAAAGAACCGACAGATATTTCATGAGCTCTCTATCTTCAAGTTGCATTCCTTCAATTACCCAGGCCATTTCATTTGCGTCTTCCACGCATACTCCCGTGGTGGGAATATACTCGTTCAAATTGGAAACAGAAAAAGAAATCCTGGTAATTGCGGCCTCTGCAAAACAATCAATCCCAAGCAATTTTTTTACTCGCTCCAACTCTTCCTTCAATGCCGGAAGCGATACACTCACTTGCGCTTGAGTGGAGGAGAGATCAAGCCGAATTTTTTCCGCATTCTCTCTGATGGGTTCAGCATCCTGCTTGCGAAGCACATAGCCAGCATGGGTGTACATCCACTTCCTCTGGGAATGAACTGTCAGCTATAAAGAGGCGCATATCCTTTGGGTCAGCAATGCCGGAACGCTGCACGGCGCGCTCAATTTGTCCTTTTGATGCAGGGAGATAGATCCAGGTCACATTCCTGCTGTTCTCCGGCTCCCACCGAGAGGATATCCCGACAGCAGTCATATCAGCCTCATAGTGGTAACAGGGCAGGTGTTTTCCATCAAAGAGCTGTGAAAGCTGCATGCCGTTGTCATAGACCACTCCGTAGCGGGTGATAGTCCCCTCATTGCCCTCAATCAACAAGACAGCGGTTTCCACTCCGTCCAGCTGTTCCAGTTCTTCCATGCTGGCACACCCACCATGGATGTTCATGTAGTGATCACGGCCAACCTCTTTCAAATTTGTGAAGTCCGTGATCACCGTCGCCTGCTGGCAGCAGAAGGTCAGGTTGATGAGATCCTTCATGCTGGTGAGATTCAGCTTTTCAGCCATCGCCTGAAATTGCGAAAACTCGCCCACAGTAAAGCTGTCCAGCCGCTTTGCCAGATAGTCCAACTCATCAAGGTTGACCTTGGTGCATACCAGCCGATTCAGCACGGGCCATGCGCTGTCGAGGGAGTCCAAGCGGCAGTCAGCTTCAGAGGCATCGCCGATCTCCAGTGCCTCCAACAGCGCAACGCAGTGGTCGTATTGATTTCTGGGAATGGGAAGAGGAATCGTCGCAACACCGTATTCCGGGTGGTCGGCGTTGCTCAGAACTGCTTCCATCATCACATTGCATCACCTTACTTTCCTTCAAAATTCAAAATCGCATCTCCGTACTTGGCCAGAAGCAGAGTGCAGACAATCAGGTGGAACGCCTCATCTGTGACCAATTCGGGGGATGCGAGATCGGCAAGAGTGATATTGTGGCTGCCGGTGGAGATGGCTTTGGCCGCCTGGTAAACACTGTACAGTTCCGGCTGGATGCCGGAAAGCTGGACGGACTGGAAGTCAAATCCGCGGGCATCAAACTTCCAGATCATCCTGCGCCAGATATCCTCATACGCCGTGAGGAGAAACAGCGCGGCCAGATTACGGCCTGACATTCGATAGTAGCGCTCGCGCCAGTGCTGCCAGCGCTCACGATGGCACTCATTCAGAAAAAAGCTGATGGAGCAGCAAGTGAAATTCCTCTCTAAGCGGGCCAGAAGCTGTACCCCCGCTTCAGGGAAGAAGCAATCCCTGACGAACTCATTGAGATTCAGTGCGCCGGCCGCGATCCGTTCATCCAGGCAAATGCACAGTTTCAGCGGACAAGGCTGATTGCGCCTGAAGTTTATACAGTATGGGCACTCCGTGTCCTCGCTGCTGTATTGGAAACCGGGAGAATACCGGCCGTGACCTCTGGCCTTGAAATTGGGCGGGGTCATCATCTGCTGTTCCAGCTGGCACAGCGGCGTATCTCGCATGAAATAGCGTTTCATAAGGTCATGTTCATCCCTTACTGCTTGATTTCGCTATTGTCTTCTCTGATATCCGCATTCTCCTCCATGTCGTTCTTCTGCCCGAGGACAAGGCATTCGCCCGGATAAAGTTCCATTTCATAAAGCACGCTGCCATCACCGCTTCTGCGGTCAAGAACCTTGATGGTCGTGCCCTCAAATAAATAGTTGGATGCCTTTTCGAAATCAGAGCGGAATCCCTTCCCGTAATTACAGGTCGAATACTGGTGAGTCGGCTGGTCCTTGACCACGGAATAGTAAGCATTGGTCTGAACCTCAGTCACCACCCGTACAAGCCCGACCAGGGTAGGGTGCTTGCTATGGCTGGTTGCCACCAACTCTGTCCCGGGGCGGATACAGCGTTTCAACTCAGCCAGGTTTTTGATGCGCAGCGGCACTATTTGTTCGTTCTTTTGATCCAATCTTCAATCCTCCTGTCTGGTTTGAGGCAATAAAAAAGCGCCGGAGTCTTATTTCCGAAACTCCGGCGCTTGAATATTACATGATCGGTTCTTGGTTGTAGGGTTCCATGGGGTGCTGCTCTTGCTCTCTTATGCGCTCCAGGGCATCGGGAGCTGCAGTAGTAATCTGCTCTTGAACTCCCCGGATGCACTTTTCCTGCTCGGCAGTCAAGTCAAAACCAGCATCCAAGGTGTCAGAGCAGCACCGGTAGATTTCAACAAGCTGCTCCTGATTGAAAATTTGCTGTTTGGAAATGAGACCGGCGCGGATGGCGAAGTCCTGCTTGGCACCTACATAGTTTTCCTGAAAGTAATTGCCCTGGTTGAGACCTGTGTGGTCGAAGCTCCAATCCCATGTGACGAATTGGACGCCAAGCCGAGTGGGATGGGCAGCCAGCACGGCTCCATTGAAGTCAGCCAGCAGGCGGTAGTCATCGGTCAGGCTTTGGGCTTGTAGGGGCGGAGCCTGTTCCAGCAGCGTCATGTACTCCCGCACGGTGCAGGCCAGATCGGTGGCTCGCTCACAGGCTCGTTCCCGTTCCGGCGTCGCTACATCCTTCTGCCAGTAGCGAACGCCTCCGTCCGCTGTGATCCGGCAGAGCGGGAGACCGCCCTACTCCACGGGAAGCAATTCACCCTGCTTAGGCTGGGAGGTAAACCCCTCCCGTGTGAGTGCAATATGTAGTTCCTCAAAATACTGTTTTCGATCCAAGTTGATTTCCTCCTGTGCGTGACGCCTTTTGGGCTCTCGTTTTGATTTTATCTGAAAACAAAAAAGGCCGTCACCTTAAAAAAGTGACGGCCAAGATGTGTGGAATAGAAAAGTGGTTTGTACTACATTTTTGCACAAACCACTTTGTTCACAGAAATTTAACAAAATATTTTTCGAAGAAACTGAAATTTTTCCGTGTTGCTCACTCAAAATTGGGCGCAAAAGCCCTCAGTTTTAGTTCAAGTCCTCACCGCACGGGGAAGAGGTGGGAAGATATCTTTTTTTCGTGCAGTCAAAAATGGACGCGGAAAAACCCCGAAACCGTTAGCTTAACAGTGATAAGGAAGTAATTAAAATTTCACTTTGTCGGCTGATGGATTTTGTGTGTGCAGATATGTAATGCCGCCCGTTTTCCGGTGAAAACGGGCGGCATTTTCATATGTTTCGTGTAACTTGCTTATTCAACGGCCGGTACAGCATCGTGACGAGCTACGCATGGAGGCGGCGAGACTTCGGCATCCGCCAGTCGTCAGTTCCCTTGAGGGTACCGGCGGGCACGGCTCACTTTACGAGCACAACGGAGATTTTGACCTCCTTTTCAGTATCGCTCAGATCGAACGCACCGCCGTCTGCGATGATTACGCGAACCTCATATTTCCTCCGTGATCGCCCACAGATCACCTGCGACTTCCGTCAGGCTGCCCTGCGAAGCCGTTACGGCTCGATGATATTGAAGGGGTTGGTTCCGTTGATGGGGAACTGGTTCATATGCTCCATCATCAGGGCCAGCAGCTCGGCCCTGCCTTCGACCCGGACGGCTTGCGCCACCGTCTCCCGGTTGTTGGTCAGGATGGCAAAGAGGGCGTCCTTCGGGCAGGTGATGGAGACATCCGCTTCCTCAGACAGGGTATTCGCGTACACCAGAATCACCCCATTTTTCACCCGGAGCATATGCTGCTCACCCACGTCGGGCAGCGACACATTCATGATGAAGTCGTAGTCTGCCAGGGCCGCCTTGTCCATGACAATGGCCATGTAGTCAAAGAGCATGGGGGCGGAAAGGGCCTTGATCATGGAGCCGGTGCTCTTGGTGGAAGCGGTGAAATTGGCATTGCCATGGCGCAGCTCCTGAGCTGCGGTCAGGTATTCGTTGCGCCACGGGCCGGATTCTGCCTGATAGCCAAGCTGCTCCAGGGCATCGGCGCAGAGCAGCCGCGCGTCGGTGTTGGAAGGATCGGCGAAGACGAGGGTGTTCGTGACCTCCGCGACCCACTGGTACTCACCCTTGTCAAAGTCTTCCTTTGCCATTTGCAGCACCTTGTCGGTATCGCCCAGATACTCCACCCATTTCTTCGCGCTGTCGCTGGGCGTGAGGGGGTTCAGATTGACGGGGTTGCTGTCATACCAGCCCATGAACTTCTGATAGACCGCCTTGGCATTGTGGGCCACCGTGCCGTAATACTGGCGGGTGTACCAGATTTTGTTCAGCGCCTCTGGCAGCTCGATCATGTTGGAGATCTCATCGCTGGTGTAGCCCTGATTGATATAGGTCAGGGTCTGGTCGTTGATGTACTTGTAAACCGCCGCGGTATTGACCAGGTAGTCGTTTACGACGGCGTTGCCCCAGTGGGGCCAGTTGTGGGACTGGAAGCTGACGGCCACGTCCTTGCCGTAGCGGGAGATTGCCTCGGTCAGGTAGCTTGCCCAGGCCGCGCCGTCCCGCACCTCGGCGCCCCGCAGCGTGTAGAGGTTGTGGAGCGTTCCGTTGCAGTTCTCAGCCAGCCAGAGGGCCTTGTACTGGGGCAGCCAGGTGTTCATTTCCGCGGGGGCTTCGGTGCCGGGGGTGAGCTGGAACTCCAGTTCCACGCCGTCAATGGTCACGGTTTCACCGGTTTGCCGGATTTCATAGCTGGGGGTAAAGAAGGAGACCGTGCCGGTGGACTGGCCCATACCGATGCCCTGGGCAAGCTTCCCCGTCACGCCGGGGGTCAGGAGCACGCCGTACTGGTAATTGGAGCGACGGCCCATGCCTTTGCCCGCGTAGACGTTTTCCTTGACGGAATGCTCGGTAAAGCCCTCGGGGGTGATGACCGGAATCTTGCCGCTGGCAAGCTGCTCCTCAATGGACAGCGAGGGGTCCGCCTTGTCCGCCTCCTCCATCACGCCGGCAATGCCGCCGAAGTGGTCAGCGTGGGAGTGGGAGATAATGACGGCCTTCACCGGGAACTTGCCCAGATTTTTCTCGATGAGCTGCATCGCCGCCTGGCTACACTCGACGCTCATCAGAGTGTCGAAGACGATCCAGCCAGTATCGCCCTTGACAACGGTGAGGTTTGCCATATCATAGCCGCGCACCTGATAGATGCCGTCGGACACCTCGAAAAGCCCATAGACATGGTTGTTTTTGGTATTCTCCCACAGACTGGGGTTTACGCTGTCGGGAGCCTTTTCGTATTCGTCGAGGAAGGCGTAGGCCTCCTGGCTCCAGAGGATGTTCCCCTCCTTGTCCTTCAGCTCCAGCGTTTCCGGCGCGTCGATCAGGCCGCGCGTGGCAAATTCGTATTCCTGTTTGTCGTTAAAGTCGAGCTTATCGTAAACTGCGGCATTTGACTTGGCCGTGAAGTCCGTTGCGGGCTTGACCTCTGCGGTCAAGCCGAGATTTGCTTTTCCCGCCTGTGTACAGGCGGTACAGGTCAGCAACAGCGCCGCTGTAAGGAGCAAAGCTGTAATACGTTTCATAAATTGTTCCTCCTCTTTTACTTTTTATTGTTCACGGATGACCGGGGGCTGCCAGGTATCCAGCGCGGTCATATCTGGCAGATAAATCCGCATGAACAGGTGGAAGTCTCCGTCGGAAACAGGCAGCCAGTTCGAAGTATCCTCCGGCGCTTCCTTTGACAGGACAATATCCAGCGTGCCGTCCTCGTTCAGCTTAAATGCAGAGCGGTCGTTGATGCAGTAGCGGTCGATCGAGTTGTCGATAAGGAAATCATCCTCGCCGTAGGCGGTAACAGACCAGAAGCCGCCCTCCAGGGTTGGAGGAAGGGTATCAAAGTGGAGCGTATAGGCCTTTTCACCGGTCAACGCTTCGCCGTTCTGATCCACGGTGGTTTTGGGATAAATTGCGACATCCACTGTGTTGGCCCCCAATCCCACCAGCGCGACCATGGCACGGTAGGTATATTCTGTCCCAAAATCCCCGATGGGTCTGCCGTAGTAAATCCACTGACCAAGCTGCTGGGCGTACTTTGCACCGTCGGCGGAAAGCGTGGAGCGAAGCTGCTGAAGCATCTGTGTCCAGCGTTCAGCAGCGCCCTCGCCCAAGAGGGAAGCATCGAAGGTCATACCCGCGCCCACATTGATGGCAGAGAGCTTCTTCAACAGCTCCCCGTCAGCGTCAGCGGGCGGGTTGGCCTGCATCAAAGCATTCGCCGTATTGAAAAACTCTGTCGGCGTCATGGAAAGAACCTTGTTCACGGGAACGAAGTCATTTTCCACCGTATACGTTCCCTTTGGTGCAGCATACTCGCCTCCCTGCACGTAAGCCGAAAGCGGCAGAAGCTGCATTTGCTCCTGAATGGCATAGACGTTGGGCAGATCCTCGTTTCCGGACAGCACGGTGCGGGCAATCGACCACACCGTTGCGGTCGGCACGTCCACGCGCGTCACTCCGTCGGGCAGCTCGCCCTCCCAGCCGGGAAGCGTGATGGCATAAGCACCCGCCTTGCCCAGTACGGCGGCGGTGTTCGTCCAGGCGTCCAGAAGCTGCACATTGCAGAAGCGGTCCGCTTCCGGCAGGACGTAGATTATAGGCTCCGTGCTGATGTTGAGCCACGCCTGAGAGTAGACCGTATCGACATTCGGCGTTACAACGGTACGGAAAGAAGCATCCGCCAGTTTTTTCGCGTGGTTGAACTGATTGACGGGCGCACGGCCGGTCATGGTTCCGTCTGTGTTGGTCGATAGTGTTTTGGTCGCGTCGGTAAGCACCAGCGGGAACGCATAGATGTATGCCTCGCTGACCGTTTCCCACACGGCGTCTGTATCCGGCTGTGTTTTTTCGGCAGAGCAGGCAGAAAGAAGCCCGCAGGAAAGCAGCGTCAGCAGCGATAGAAGGATCGCAAGCGGTTTTTTCATGTTTTTCTCCTCATTTATTCTTTTCAAATTCAGATTATTTTCCGGGACGTTGTGTTTTTTTGCGCGGCGCTTACGGATCGACCTCCTTTTTCTTCCTTGCGGCAAGCCGCAGCAGCTCTTTTTTTGCCGCTTTGATCTGCGGGTCAAACAGCGCTCGCTCGGCAAAGATCATATAGTTGTTGAGGGCGAGGATCGACAGGTGGACGAACGGCTCCACCTCGTCCTGCGTACAGCCCAGGATCTCCGCGATTTTTTCCGTGTAATAGGGGTATCTTGCCGCGAGCCGACTGAGGGCGGGCTTTACCTTTTCCCCGTATTCCTGTGACACGCACACGCTGACCAGAAAGCGCATGGTGGGCGACATTTTGTCCGCCAGCACGCCTAAACGCTCCATCATGCCCTTGACGTCGCTGATGTCCTCCAGCACGATGTCGAACGCACTTCTTTCAATTCGGCTGATTGCTTCCTCGGCACAGGCAAGAACGATTTCCTCTTTGGTGGAGAAGTAATAATAGATGCCGCCGTTTTGCAGCTTTGCTGCTGTACAGAGGTCTTTTGTAGTGGCAACAGTCAGCCCCTTTTCAACAAAGCAGTCGAGGCAGACGCCAACAACCTCCTGTCTCTTTACGGTTTTCTTTTCTTCCCTCAAGACGCACCCTCCCTTTCTGTACACTGACCAGTGTTTCTATAGTAGGCTATCATATTTTTCGAAACAAATCAAGCGCTTGCTTGAAAAAGAATTGTTATATTTTTTAATGCTTATCGGCTTGACTCAGTATACCAAAAGAAGTAGCAACAGCTCTGGCTAAGCGGTGGAATATCTGATTGCCAGTCATACGGCGGTTGAAACGGAAGCAGTATTCATCCAGATAAGTACGGCCTGGCAGCGGATGTCACCATCCAGGGCGTAACACCGCGCAGGTGGCCGCCTAATGACCGTCATCCGAGCCTGTATGTATCGGATGACCACTACCACTGTTTCGCCTGTGGGGAGCATGGGGATGTGATCGACCTGACCGCCAAACTGTTTGACCTTCGGCT